>JBDSUF010000034.1:0-57104 GCA_039927835.1 Alteraurantiacibacter sp. | reverse complement strand
CCGCGCACCATCGTGCTGGCGACCTTCATCACCATGAACATCAGCGCCAGATGGACCGCGCCGATCATGAAGAACGCCATCGCCGGGCGCACGTCGATCGTGCCCGGCGTGGTCATCAGCGAGGACAGCACCGGCGTCGCCAGCTCGAGCATCAGCGAGCCCGCCAGCACGGTAAACAGTGGCGCCAGCGCGACCATCACCACGGCCTTGAGCCAGCCGGAAAACAGCCCGCGCGTGGGGCGGAACAGCGCCAGCACGATGAAGATCGGGCCCAGCGAAAGCAGCACGGCCAGCGCGATCTTGGTCGTCGCGAGCACGCCGACGGTGCCTAGCAGCAGCATCGTCGCGCCGCTCCACAGCAGGCCGGGGGGCGAGAAGATGCTGGTGGTTTCGGCCGCGCCCTGGCCGCCACTTGCTTCCATCAGCGAGTACATCACCACGTCCAGCTTGTCGGCAAAGATGCTGCTGGCCGATCCCTGCGTACCCATCAGCGCGCTGGCGATCTGGTCGGGCGCGCCTACGGTCAGGTTCCAGAACACGCTCTGGAACGCGATCCAGCTGGTGGCGAAAGTGACGACGGTGACCAGCGTGAACATCTGCGGCACCAGCGAGCCCAGGCCAATGCGCAGCCGCCCGGTGATGAAGCCATAGCCGATCACGATGACGAACAGCGACAGCAGGATCTGCAACGGCACCACAAAGGCGCCTTCGGGCCCGAAAATGCGGCTGAACGCAGCCTGTGACATCTCGCCCGCCGCGCAATCGATGGCGCGCAGACTGGCGCCAATACCGGCGCCCACGCCGTCGAGCGCGCTCTCGCATTGGGCGGGATTGGAGGCGGCGGCGATCACTCGGCGGCTTCCCACTTCTCGTCGGTGATCTCGCCATCGGGTGCGGGTGTGCCGGGCCAGCGCTTGCCGGTGAGCGCGGGGAACCACTGCGCGGGCTCATCGCCCACCGCGTCACGCAGCAGGTCGAGCCGCCGCACGGTGCTTTCGCGGCCCGAGAGCACGGTCAGCACTTCGGGTGCATTGCCCAGGTCAAGCCGGACCACGACCGACGCATCGGGCTGGCGGACGAGGAAGCAGCGGCTGTGTGCCGGGAGCGAGCGGATCAGCGCCAGCTCGTGCTCGGTCAGGCCGAAACCGTCGCAATAGTCCTCCGCCCGCGCGCGGCTGTTGGGCATGAAGATCATCGTCGCGGTCTGCTCCACCAGGGCGGTGGCGATGCGGCTGTCGAGCGCGTCGCGGGCCGACTGGGTGGCGAACCCGACCAGGGCATTGCGCTTGCGCAGCGTTTTCAGCCAGTCACGGATGCGCGCGGCGAAGACCTCGTCGTCGAGCGCCTTCCAGCCCTCGTCGATCAGGATCATCGTCGGGTGACCGTCGAGCCGCTCCTCGATGCGGTGGAACAGGTACATCATCACCGGCGTGCGCAGGCGCGGATTTTCCAACAGTGCGGTCATGTCGAAACCCATGACGCGAGTGCTTAGGTCAAGCTGGTCGGTCTCGTTGTCGAACAGCCACGAGTGCTCGCCGCCTTCCATCCACGCAGCCAACCGGTCGGACAAGTCGCCCGGCTGCGGGCGGCGGGTGCCCGAGAGCAGTTCGCGGAAATGGCGCAGGCGGCGCAAGCTGGGGGCATTGGCATAGGCGGCATCAACCGCCCCGGCGATGGTCGCTTCCTCCTCCGGTCCGCTGGCTTTCAGCAGCACGCCCAGCCAGTCACGCAGGAAGGCGCGGTTGGCGGGATTGTCGGGCAGGCCCAGCGGGTTGAAGCCCGAGGGCTCGCCCGATCGGACGCGGTCATACGAGCCGCCGAGCCCGCGAATGAACAGTTCGGCCCCGCGATCCTTGTCGAACAGGATGGTGCGCGGGGAAAACTTCTGCGCCTGCGCGGCGAGGAAGTTCATCACCACGGTCTTGCCCGAACCCGAGGGGCCGATGACGGTGAAATTGCCCAGATCGCCGTGGTGGAAGTTGAAGAAGAACGGCGTCGAACTGGTGGTCTGCAACAGCGTGACCGCCTGGCCCCAGTGATTGCCCTCGGCCTGCCCCAGCGCGAAACCGTGCAGACTGCCGAAGCTGGCCATGTTCGCGGTCGAGATCATGCTGCGGCGGACCAGATAACCCTCGTTACCGGGGAACTGGCCCCAGAACGCGGGCTCAAGGTTGGTATCCTCGCGCACGGCAATCGCGCCCATGTCGGCCAGCGCGGCGGCGACGCGGGCGGCAGCGTCGTCCAGTCTGGGGAGGGTCGCCTCGCGCACCAGCACGGTCAGGTGATGGTCGCCGAAAGCGACCGATCCGGCGCCAAGCTCGTCCCGCGCGGCGAGCATGTCGGCCCGCTCGGCCTGCGCATCCTCGTCGGCGCTGCGCAGGCGGCGCAGCGCGAGGTCGATCCGTTCGCGCGCGGTCTGGCGTTCCTGCGGGGCGAAGCTTTCGCTCACCACCATCTCGTGCGGCAGGCGCAACATGGCGTCGAGCAGGCCCGGACTGGTCGCGTCTGGATAGTCCTTGAGGCTCAGCATCGCGGCGCAATCGGCCCCGGTCGCGCCGCGCAGTTCCATCGCGTCGATGCCGAAGCTGGCGCGGCGATAGGGCAGCATCTGGCCCACGTCCGTGCTGTCATCGGGACGGCGCACGGGCCGCATTTCGCCGTTGTAGAGCGCGCTGAGCAGCTCGAGCAGCTCGTTGTTCACATGGCCCGAGGGACCCGTATAATCACCCAGCGGCTGCGCGCCGTAATCGCCCAATGACGCGGCGAGCGATTGCAGCGCGGCGCGCAAAGATCGCAAGTCGCGGTGATCCACTTCCTCCGGCTCGCTCGCTTTCCCCTTGAACAGCTTGGAAAGCCGCTCGCCCCAGCCAGCCTTGCCGCGCGCGGGACGGCGCACCAGGGTGACAAACTGGTCGTTGACGAACAGCGACCCGCTGGAGAGGCGTTGCCGCCAGCGGGCATCGATATGCGCGGCCAAGGGATCGTCGAAGCTGGCCTCCAGTTCCACGCTCACCCGGCGGCGGATGACGTGGTGGTACAGGACGAAACGGCCATCGAGGTTCGACCGCAGCATGACTTCGCGGGTCGCTGCATGGGCGTTGAGGGCGGCGGTGTCCTCGGTCTCGAACAGCAGGCCGGGCACCTGCAGCGAAGCCATCAGCGAGCCATCGCGCAGCAGGACCACGTCGCTGTCGACCAGCGTGGCATAGGGCAGGCGATCGCCCGCCTGCGCTTCCTTGGCGTTCCACGCCGCTGCTCCGAGCCACTTGCTCATACGTCTATTCCTTCCCGCCTCAGGCGGTGTAACTGTTGCAGCCCCAGCGCTTGAAATTGGGCACCCGCGAGCATTTGCTAACCTTGGTGAGCCACAGGTCGAACACGCGCGGTTCGCGCAGGCAGGCGACATAGCCGATGGCGTGCATCACCAGCGGGATCGGCAGGATCCACAGGCTTTTCAGGATCAGGAACGCCTCGGTCGTGACGATGGCGTTGATCACGAAATAGTTGAGCGTGACACCCGCGAACATTTGCGGACGGGTGAGCGCACGGTGCACGCGGTGGCGGACTAGCTGCATGGCCCCTGCCTCAGCCGCTCGCGCTCTGGATGCCGGCGACAATGGTGCCGGCCCCGAAGATGATGAAGATACCGATGATCACGGTGGCCCCGAAGCGCCAGTTCATGCGACCGGTCATCATGCCAAAGCCCACGGCGGCCACGGCCATCACCGCCACGGCGGTGGCAACGCTGCCCAGCATCGTGCCCTGGATCCAGCCCAGCGCGTTCTCGATCGGGCCGCTGCCGGGCGTTGCCTGGGCGAAAGCCGGGGCCGAAGCAAAAAGGCCAGAAACAACGGCGGCAAAGGCGGCAAGACGGGTAACAGCACGCATCTATTCAGAACTCCGGGTATGGCTGGACAGGCGACCGATGATAGCCGCGACATAATTCTGTGTCTCGCGAATGCGCGGGATGCCGCCCGCCTGCATCACCCGGCCGGGGCCGGCGTTGTATGCGGCCAGCGCGCGCTCCAGATCGCCGTCGAACCGGTCCAGCTGTTCGCGCAGGTAGCGGGCCCCGCCCTCGAGGTTGGCGGCGGGATCATCCGGGTTGACGCCCATGTCGCGCGCGGTGCCGGGCATCAGTTGCGCCAGGCCGCGCGCGCCCACCGGCGACAAGGCGTTCTCGTGCCAGCGGCTCTCCTGCCACACCACCGCTTCGATCAGCGCGGGCGACAGGTCATACTTGGCGGACAAGTGCGCCACCAGCGGCTGGTAGCGCAGCGGCACGGTGCTGGCGTGGCGCGCGGTATCGGCCAGCGCGCCATCGGGCACGGCGGCGAAACCTGCGGGAACATCGGCCAGCGGCGCTGCGGAACCGCTGGTGAGCTCCATGATCACCACGTTCGGCCCGCTGACCCAGCTCGCCTCGCCATCGTCGCCGATCACCAACACGTCGGCCCGCGCGGGCGCGCCGACAGCAAGGGCCGCCAACGTCGCGAGGGCAAAAAGACTGCGTTGCAGAATCACTTGGGGTCCCAGTCGTCCAATCCCGAGCCCTTTGCTTACAACAAATGACAGCGGCGTGACAGCAGGCAGCAAAAAGGGCCCGACGGTGCCTGCCGCCGGGCCCTGTTGGTCCCCCCACCTGTCACCAGGCTGAACGCGGCAGCCTCAGTTGAGCGCCACGGCCCGGTCGCGCAACTGGCGCAGCGCGGTCTGTGCGGCGCGGCGCGAATCGACCCATGAGCCGTCGGCCAGTTCGAGCTGGTAGCGCGTGTCGCTGTCGGCGGCTTCGCGGAACGCGGCTTCGGCACGCGCCACATCGCCCAGTGCGGCATAGGCACTCCCCAGGTTGATCAGCAGTGCTGGGTCACCCGGATTGTCGGCGCGCAACATTTCGAGGTTGGTCACCGCCTCGGCGGCGTCGCCTGCGGCGAGGCTGTCATAAGCGACCTCGGTTTGCTCGGCCCCGTCGGGTGTGCCGATCACGGCGACGTCTTCGGTCTGTGCCAAGGCCAAGGCCCCGATAATCATGATGCTGAACATTGCTGCCTCTCCGATGCATGTATCGTGTTCGTGACCAGCAACATGCGCGCGGCAAAGCGCGTCCGCAACAAAACTGCAATACTGTCATAATACCGCAACAATAGGTCGAACGGGAGCGCTGGCAGCGAGTCGCTGTGGATAGTGCCGCAGAACTGTCACACGGACCACAAACTGTCACACGGCGGCCCTAGCTGGCGATTCGCAACATGCATTCGCATCGTTTGCCAACGCTTTCTTGAGGGACCGCTCGCTGTGACCAAACTTTCCCGCACGCTTATTCTTGGCTGCTCGATCCTGGCGCTGACCGCCTGCGGTCCGGACGAGATCGTCTCGCCCGGCACCGGCGGCAACATCACCATCAACAACCCGCCCGCGCCGGCGCCCACGCCCACGCCGACCCCCACCTCCACGCTGGTTACCGCTGCTGCGGGTTGCCCGACCATATCCAACCCCGTCGGCCTGGCCGACGAAGGCACCATCACCGGCCCCGAAGGCACCTGGCGTGTCTGCGCCATGCCCGCCCGCTTCACCGCTTCGTCCACGCTCAGCCGCATCCCCGGCCTGCTCTATCGCATGGCCGGCCGGGTTGACGTGGGCACCGATGCCGGTGCCGCGTCCACCAGCACCGGGGTGACGCTGACCGTTGAGCCGGGCGTGATCGTCTATGCCAGCGGCGCGTCCTTCCTCCACGTCAACCGCGGCCAGCGCATCAATGCCACCGGCACTGCCGCCCGCCCGATCGTGTTCACCAGCCGTGACAACGTGCTCGGCCTCAATACCGACAACTCGTCGGGCCAGTGGGGCGGTATCGTCCTGTCGGGCCGCGCGCCGATTACCGATTGCATCGCGCCAGCCGCTACGCCGGGCACCACCGCGTGCGAACGTCAGGTCGAAGGCGCGGTCGATCCGGCGCTGTTCGGCGGCGCGACCAGCACCGACAACTCGGGCACGCTGCGCTATGTGCAGATCCGCTATTCGGGCTTCATCCTGTCGGGCAATGCCGAACTGCAATCGCTGACCACTGGCGGCGCCGGATCGGGCACCACGATCGATCACATCCAGTCGGTCAACAGCTCGGATGACGGCATCGAACTCTTCGGCGGCTCGGTCAACATCAAGAACCTGATCGTGGCCGGCGCGGAAGACGATGGTCTCGATACCGACGTGGGCGTGAAGGCCAACATGCAGTTTGTACTGGTTGCCCAGCGCGCCGGTGTGGGTGACAGCGCGATCGAGCATGACAGCTCGAACGGGCTGGAAGCGCAGACCCCGCGCTCCAACGTCAAGCTGGCCAATGCCACGCTGATCCAGCGCAACACGCTGGACCAGGTCGTTCGCATCCGCGGTGGCGGCGACTACACCATCGCCAATTCGCTGATCATCGACCAGTCGACCGGCACCGCCTGCCTGCGCGTCGATGATGCGCAGACGATTGCCGCAGCCAATGCTGGGCTGGACGATGTCGGCCCGCCGGTGTTCAATTCGGTGGCGCTGCAATGCTCGATCAAGACCCGCAATGGCAGCAACGGCGGCGCGACCGCGTCGGCGGCCGAAGCCTACCTGACCGGCGGCACGGGCAACAATGTGGCCTATACCAACACGCTGACCGCCAGCTTCCTCGCCGGGGCCAACGAGACCGGGTTCAGCCCGGTGTTCAACACCACCCTGCTGGGCAGCTTCTTCGCCACCACCACCTACATCGGGGCGCTCGCCTCCAGCGACAACTGGACCACCGGATGGACCTGCGATTCGGCGGCGGCGAGCTTTGGCAGCAACACCGGCTCGTGCCTGCGCATCCCGGTCTTCAGCTGATCGGCGACCTTTCGGGGGAGGCGCTCTGTGGACCTGATGGTCTGCGGGGCGCCTGCCTGCGGCATATTCCCGCGCCGGGCATGGCCCCGCGCCAACCAATCCGGACAGGCTCATGAGGCAATCGCACACGTTCACCCGCAGCCGGCAGATCGCCGTGCTGCTGTCGCTTTCCACCGCGCTGGTCTGGCCTGCGCTGGCTTTCGCCCAGGATGCCGAGCCCGCAGAGGAGGTTCCTGCAGAGGAAGCGGCTGAGCCCGACATTTCGGTCCCCGGCGGCGACACGATCATCGTCACCGGCCGCATTGCGCGCGATCCGGAGCGCGCCTCCACGCAAGTCGTCAGCGTCCTCAGCAGCGAGCAGATCGCGCGCACGGGCGAGGGCGACATTGCCGGCGCGCTGGGCCGCGTCACCGGCTTGTCGGTGCAAGGCGCGGGCTATGTGTTCGTGCGCGGGCTGGGCGACCGCTATTCGCTGGCGCTGCTCAACGGTCTGCCGCTGCCTTCGCCGCAGCCATTGAGCCGGGTGGTGCCGCTCGATATCTTCCCGACCAACATCGTCGCCTCCAGCCTGGTGCAGAAGACCTATTCGGCCAACTTTCCGGGTGAATTCGGCGGCGGCGTGATCAACCTCACCACCCGCGCCATTCCCGACGAGAGCTTCCTGACGGTCAGTGGCGGCTTGTCCGGCGATACCGAGACCAGCCTGCAGAACGGCCTCGCCTATTACGGGTCGGACTATGACCGGTTCGGCTTCGATGATGGCACGCGCGATGTTCCGCCAGCCCTGCAGTCGTTTTTCGACAGCGGCCTGCGCATGTCGGACCAAGGGGTAGACCAGCAGGCCATCGCGCGCCAGCTGGGCAATCCCAACCTGATTCTGCTGCAGAAGCTGGGCGAGGTGCCGCTCAATTTCTCCGCCGGGCTGACCGCCGGTGCCGCCACCGACGTGCTCAACGATGGCCGGCTGGGGATCGTCGCCACCGCCTCGATCAGCAACAAGTGGCGCACGCGCAATATCCGCCAGCAGAGCGTGCTGGCCAACTTTGCGCTCAATTCCGATTTCACCAACACGGTCACCGATAACCGCATCCTGGTCAACGGGTTGGTCGGCGTGGGGCTGGAACTGGGCGACCAGGTGATCCGCTGGACCACGCTGTTCATCCGCGATTCGGTAAAGCTCTCCAGCCTGGCGCAAGGCACCGATTTCAACGATACCGACGATGTGCAGCGCCAGCAGACCAGCTGGCAGGAGCGCCAGCTGATCAACAGCCAGATGGTCGCGGAGCTGGAATACGGCGACCTCGGCATCGATCTGCGCGTTGGCTATGCCCGCACCGAGCGCGAGGCGCCGTACGAATACACCTTCACCTATGTGCGCGAGAACTCCAACGCCGAGCTGGGTGACGATTTCATCAACCTGCTCGACCGCCAAACCGGCGATGCCAGCGTGGTCTTTTCCAATCTGAAGGAAGACCTGTGGTACGGCGGTGTCGATGTAAGCTATCCGCTGGCTGACTGGCTGAGCGCCACGGTCGGCACTTCGTACACCGATACCAGTCGCTATTCGGAACGGCGCGAATTCCTGTTCAATGCCGACAACTCGTTCCCCGATGCGGTGGGCCTGCTGCGGCCCGACCTGCTGCTGGGCGATGCGGTAATCGATTATTTCAAGATCGGCCTGATCGAGAGCACGCAGAGCGATCCGGCATTCCAGGCCGCACTCGATATTCGCGCGGCCTACGGCAAGGTGCAGGTGGAGCCGCTCGCCGGCCTGTCGCTGGATATTGGCCTGCGCTATGAAGATGCCTCGCAGTCGGTCGTTCCGGCGCAGGTGTTCGCCATTCCGACCAATTCGGGCGCGTCGACCTTCCTCGACAACCAGTACTGGTTGCCCGGTGCCACGCTGACGTGGGAAGTGATGCCCGAGCTGCAATTGCGCGCCAACGCCAGCCGCACCGTCGCCCGGCCGCAGTTCCGCGAGTTGATCTTCCAGACCTATTACGATCCCGACACCAACCGCCAGTACAACGGCAACCCCGACCTGGTGGACAGCGAGCTGACCAACTTCGAGGTGCGCGGCGAATACTATATCAGCCGGGGCAGCCGGTTCAGCCTCGCGGGCTTCTACAAGACCATCGACAACCCGATCGAGGCCTTCTCCAGCTTCTCCGACAACGAGCAGCTGACCCGTTATGCCAATGCCCCACGTGCCACGCTGTATGGGGCAGAGTTCGATGCGCAGTACACCTTTGACCTGATGGACCTAGGCGGGTTCTTCGCGACCAAGGAACTGCTGCTGCTGGCCAACTACACCTACACCCAGTCGGAGATCACGGTGCGCGATGGCGACATCACCAGCGTCTATCCCAGTGCCGACGCGCCCGCCGCCAACTACTTCCGCGACGGCGTGCCGCTGACCGGGCAGAGCGATCACCTGGCCAACTTCCAGATGACGCTGGAGGATGTGGACCGGCTGCAGCAGCTCACCGTGCTGATGAACTATGCCAGCAAGCGCGTGACCAGTCGCGGCACGGCGGGCCTGCCCGACATTGTCGAGGACCCCGGCTTCACGCTCGATCTGGTCGTGCGGCAGGGCTTCGCGCTGATGGGCACCGACGGCGAACTGAAGCTGGAGGCGCGCAACATCACCGGGCGCGACAACTTCGAATTCCAGTCCAACGGCACCGACCGGGTGGAAATCAACAGCTACGATGTGGGGACCAGCTTTTCGGCCTCGGTGTCGTTTACGTTCTGACGCCTCCCTGCGCTGCCGCCCGCCCCTCCCGGTGGCGGCAGTGACTGGCGATCATCACTGGCTCTCGCTTCGTTGTGAAGCGGGGGCCATTTTTTCAGGTTACAATCGCGAGGCGCGGGTTTCCTGCGTGGTGATGAATTCGAGCAGCGCAGGCTGGCCCGCTTCGGTCGCGGCGATGCCCCGGCGGATCGCGGCGGCGATGTCGCTCGCCTCGGTCACCCGTTCGCCATAACCGCCCAATGCGCGGGCGAAGGCGGCGTAATCGCCCGAGATGTCGGTGGCGCGGAAGCGTTCGGTGGCCACCGGCATGACCGGCAGCTCGATCGCCATCGCCGAGTTGTTGAGCAGGACCGACAGGATCGGCAATCGCTCGCGCACCGCGGTCTCGAAATCCATGCCGGTGAAGCCGATCGCGGCGTCGCCCCACACGTTGATGCACAGCTTTTCGGGGCAGGCATATTTGGCGCCCATCGCCAGCCCCAGGCCATAGCCGAGCTGGGTGGTCTTGCCCCAGCCGATATAGCTCAGGGGCGTGGTGCTCTTCCAGTACGGCGTCAGCTGGTCACGCGGTGAGCCCGCATCGTGGGTGATGATGACGTTGTCGATATCGACCGTGCGCTGCAATTCCCACAGTACCCGATAGGGACTGAGCGGCGCGTCCTCGTTCTCCAGCAGCGGCAGCCATTCGGCCAGCCATGCGGCTTCGACGCGGGCGATTTCTTCGGCCACCGGCGCCAAATCGCGCGGCGTGGCAATGCGCTCACGACAGGCCTCTATCAGCGCGGCGAGGGTTATCTGCGCATCGCCCGCCAGCGCCATCTCGCACGGCACGCCGCGATTGAAGTCGGCCGGATCGAGCGTCGAATGGATCACCGGCACATTGCCCGGCAGCTTCACCCCGAAAGCGGTCTCCGCCAGGCTGCAACCGATCGCGAAGATGCAATCGGCGTGATCGAGGAAATGGCGCAACTGGCCTGCGATCGCCGCCCCGCCCGAACCGAGCGCGAGCGGGTGCGTTTCGTTGAACGCGCTCTTGCCTTCAAGGCTGGTGGAGACCGGCGCGGCGAGCAGTTCTGCCAGTTCGTGCAATTCGGCCCAGGCCCCCGCCCAGTGGACGCCTTGCCCCGCATGGATCACCAGCCGCTTCGTGTTCACCAGCCGGTCGGCAAATGCGGCTATGGCGGCGGGATCCGGGCCAGTGCGGGTGGTGACGACGGGCGTGTAATCGACCTCGCCTGGGAATTCCTCCGCCAGCACGTCCCACGGCATTTCCACCAGCGCCGGACGCAAGCGACCGTTGCGCAAGGCAGTGAAGGCGCGGCGCATAACGGCGGGCGTATCCTGCGGCCGCAGGATCGGTTCGCAGGTCTTGGTTATATCGCGCATCGACACGGTGGCGTTGTAGTTGCCCGGAACGTGCGCCAGGTGGCGGGCATAGCCCATCGGCAGCACCAGCACCGGCACGCTTTCGGAATAGGCCTGCGCCACCGCGCCATAGGCGTTCTCGGTCCCCGGACCGTGCTGCATGGCGAACACGCCCATGCGCTGGCCGCGCGACAGGCGTGACAGGGCGTCCGCCATGTGCAGCCCGGTGCGCTCCTGCCGCACGATGATGGTGCGGATGCCGCGCGCGGCGGCGGTTTCCAGCACCGCATTGCGCGGATAGCCGAAAATAACCTCGATCCCCTCGCGAACCAGGATGTCCGCAACTGCTTCGCTTGTTTTCATGGGGTCCTGCCTATGGCCATGTAGCGCGGCTCGCAATGGCGATCCATCAGAGTGGCTGCGCGCAAAAAAAGGTGGCCCGCAGCGCGTTGGAACGCTGCGGGCCACTGAGGAGGAAGCGTGTCAGAAGCGGCGCTTGACGGTCACCGCCCAGGTGCGCGGCTCTGCGGGCGTGGCCTGCACCGAATTGGTCGAGCCGCGGTTGTCGAAGAAGTCCGCCCAGTACAGCTCGTCGAAGACATTGCGCACTTCCAGCGCCAGCTCCCAGTCGCGATCCTCGGTGGCATAGGACAGGCGGGTGTTGACCAGCGTATAGCCGGGCACCTGTCCAAAGATGTCCTCGCCCTTGGTGGCGGCATCAACGTTGTTCGAGTTGCGGTTGAACGAGGTGATGCGGTTCACATCGATGCGCGGGGTCAGCGTGCCCGACGAGCCGAGGTCCGCCTCGTAGCTGGCCGAAACGCTCCACTGCCAAGGCGAGATATACTGGCCCTTGTCTTCCAGCCCGATGCCCGAATTGGCGGCAGCGGCGCTGATCGAGGTGTACTTGAAGGTCAGGTACGCCAGCGAGGCATCGAACTGCAGCCCGTCGATCGGCTCCCACGACAGCTCGCTCTCGAAGCCCTTGATCGTGGCGTTGCCGGCGTTCAGCGGCAGCGCGCACGGCGCGGCAGGAGCGCCGGTCAGCGGGCAGCTCGAGACCGAGACCAGGATGTCCTGGTACTTGTTGATGAAGGCCGAATTGTTGAACCGCAGGCGGCGGTCGAACAGGTCGGTCTTGAAGCCCACTTCGTAGGCGTTCAGCGTCTCCGGTGCGTGCGGAAGGGCCTGCTGCGGGAAGAACGGGCGCGGGTTGATGCCGCCGCCGCGGAAGCCGGTCGACCACTGACCATAGGCCATCACCGCGTCCGAGAAGCGATATTGCGCGCCCAGGCGGTAGTCGGTGTGGTTCCCCTGGAAGGTGCCGACCAGCCCGTTGAGCGAAGCGAGCGACGGTGGCACGGCGCCGCCGGTCGACGATCCGGGAACTCCGAAGCGGCCATATTCGAAAGTCTTCTTCTGTTCGCTGTAACGGACGCCGGCCAGGATCGTCAGGTTCTCGACCGGATAGACTTCGAGGTTGGCGAAGGCCGCCTTGTTGGTGGCGGGGATCAGATCTTCTTCAAGGAAGGCCAGCGTGGTCAGCGTGATGCGCGCCTCATAGCGGCTCTTCTTGTTGAAGTAGAACGCGCCCACGGTGAGGTTGGCGAGATCGCCGAAAGCGGCGGACAAGCGCAATTCCTGGCTGAACTGGCGGTTGAACACCTGGTTGGACTGGAGCGAGGGATTGAACGGCGATCCGTCACCGGTGCCATAGATGCCGTCGAACTGGCGGTAAGCGGTGATCGAGGTCAGCCGCAGGTCGGGTGTCAGGTCGGCGGTCAGTGTGCCCGAAATGCCCCAGGTGTTGAGTGCGGACTTCAGCGGCGCCTGCCACGCGGCCGATCCGTCGCGCGGGGCGGTATCGGTATAGTTCTCGTAGTTGATATAAGCGCTGTTGCTGAAGGGATCCTGCGCGAAGTTGCCGAACGGCGAATAGCTGACATAGGGCGAGCCGGTGGCACCGCCATAGACATTGCCGTTCAGCACATAGGCCGCAATGGGGGGAGTGGCATTGCCGGTCAGTATGGCGCCCGGAGCAGCCGGGCGGCCAACATAGAGCAGGGTGGACGGCGCCGGTTCGCTGCCGTCGCGGGTCACGTCCATGGCCACATCGAGCGTGACATCGGAGGTGGGGAGCCAGCGCAGCGCCAGGCGACCGGCGATATATTGCTTGCCGCCTTCGGTGCCGAGCTTGCAATCGGTGCCGATCACCGTGCTGGGAATGGTGCTGGTCGGGTGCGTGCAGCGATAGTCATAGCGGGTGACATAGCCGCCGCGCGACACGCCGGCGCCGGTGACGCGGGCGAACAGCGCATCGTCGACCAGGGTGAAATCGGCCGCGCCGCGAATTTCCACGCGGTCATAGCTGCCGTAGGTGGCCGAGAGGTAGCCATCGCCCGAACCGTCGGGCTTGCGGGTGTACAGGCGAATCGCGCCGCCGATCGAGTTCTGCCCGGCCAGCGTGCCCTGCGGGCCGCGGAGGATTTCCACCCGGTCGAGATCGACCAGGTTGAGCAGCGAGCCGTGCATTGTCGGCAGGTACACGTCATCGATGTACATACCCACGCCCGGCTCGAGCGCGAAGTTGGTGTCGCGCTGGCCAACGCCGCGGATGTAGGCGGAGACGGCCGGGCCGAAGCCCGCCGCGCTCTGCCGCAGGGTCACGTTCGGCGCGTTGTTACCGACATCGGCGATCGAGGTCTGCCCGCGCTGCTCCATCATTTCGCCGGTGACGGCGGTGATGGCGATCGGCACATCCTGCAGCCGCTGCGAGCGGAACTGCGCGGTGACGACGATTTCGTTGGAATTGTCCTCGGCGCCTTCGGCGGGCGCATCCTGCGCCATTGCCGGAGCGGCCGTGGCCAGAACCGTGGCCAGCGCGATGGCTGACGTGCGAAAACGATAGGCGGTGAACGACTTGGGCATGGACCCTCTCCCTTGGAAACGCGCTCTGCGATATTGGCAGTTGCCGATGTCAATAAGGTGCAGGTGTTGACTAATCAACCGGGATATCCGGGCTCGATTGACGAAATCGCTCACCTGTTGCCAACAGAGCGCACTTCCTGCGGAGGCGGCGAATTTTGTTGATCTATCAACACAACTTGCGATGGTGCCGACCGGATCGTCGCGAGCGTCGCCGGCCGAGGAGAGGAACATGGGACGACTGGCCGACTTGCTGGAGCGCTATGTCGCTGCGTTTAATCGCGGCGATCACGCTGCCTACGCTGCTTGCTATGCGCCCGACGTGATGCTGGTGAACGGCGCCGGCCTGGAATTGCACGGCCCTGCCGCGATCACCGAATTCTATGCCGCCATGCGCGGCAAGACCCATCGCGAACTGCAGGTGGAAGGCGTGGTGGAGGGGCGCGATTGCATAGCCGCCGCGCTGCGCTCGCGGTTCGTGGCGCTGGAGGACCTTGTGGCCGTGGGCGGCAGCATGCTCAATACCGGCGATGTTTTTCACCTGCGCTCTATGGCGCTCTACGAAATCGAGAGCGGCCTGTTCAAACGCATCCAGGCAACGTCGCTGGAACGGACTGTGGTCCGCAAGGGAGAGAATTGATGGCAGCAAGCTATGCGGTAGAGAACCAGCCCGAGCGGCGCAGCGGACGGAGCTGGCTGGTCGTGGTGCTGCTCGCCGCCTCGATCCTCAATTTTGCCGACCGTGCGGTGTTCTCGGTGCTGGCGCAGACGATCAAGGTGGACCTGCGGCTGAGCGACCTTGAGCTGGGCCTATTGCAGGGCTTGCTGTTTGCGCTGCTCTATGGCGCGGCGGGCCTGCCCATCGGGATGATGGCCGAGCGCGTGCGCCGCACCCGGCTGATCGCTGCTGCCACTGTCGTCTGGTCGCTGGCGACGGCGGCGACTGGCTTGGCGGGCAATTTCCTGCAACTGGCGCTGTCGCGGCTGGTGGTCGGGCTGGGCGAGGCGGGCTTCACCCCCGCAGCCGCCTCGCTGGTGGCCGACATTGCGCCGCGCACGCGCCGGGCATCGACCATGGCGCTGGTCCAGCTGGGCAGCCCCGCGGGGGCCTTCTTCGGTTCGACCATCGCCGGCTTGCTGGCGGCCGCTTACGACTGGCGCACCGCGTTCTTGGCCTTTGCCGTACCGGGGTTCATCGTTGCCGCACTGTTGCTGTGGCTGACCCCGGAACCGGCGCGCGGGCAGCAGGACGAAGCGTCCGCAATCCAGCGCGAGGCGCCTTCGCTGGGCGAGTTCTTCCGCGCGGTGCGCAGCCAGCCCACGCTGATGTGGGTCATCGCCGGCGGCAGCATCGCGGGCTTCGGGATGACCTCGATCTCGAACTTTCTGGCGATCTTCCTGGCGCGTACCTACAGTCTGGATGTGCGCGAGGCGGCGGCGCTGTTCGGCACCGTTTCGGGCGTGGGGCTGACCACCGGACTGTTGCTGGGCAGCTTTGGGACCGACCGGCTGGCCGGGCGGGACCCGCGTTGGCCGGCCTGGGGCGCAGCGATAGGCCTCAGCCTCGCTCCGCCGATCTACTGGTTCGCTTTCTCGGGCCCCCCGCTGCCCGTGGTCATCGGCACGCTGCTGGTCGGCGGAGCGATGCTGCTGGTGTTCTACGGCCCTACCTCGGGAATGATCCAGAACCTGCTGCCATCGCGCATGCGGGCAACCGGGATTGCGCTCTATACCCTGCTGTTCACCCTGATCGGTTCGGGCCTGGGGCCAGTGTTCGTGGGGGCGTTGAGCGACTATTTTGCCTCGACAGCCTATGGCGGGCAGTTCGCCATCGATTGCCCCAAGGGGCTGGCGGTGGGCGGGGCCTCGGCGGGGATCGTGGCGGATTGCGCGGCGGCTTCGGCCAAGGGCCTGCAAGTGGCGCTGACCGCTGCGGTGACGATGCTGTTCGTTTCGGCCGGCTGCTTCCTGATGGCCGCGCGTGGGCTCAAGCCCAAGGCAGGCTAAACGAGCGCGTAATAGCGGAACAGGGAGCGGTCGGGACCTGTCCGCCGCTCGCCGCCGCCGACAATCACCGTGCGGGTCAGCCAGTCGTGCGGGCCTTGTTCGACGCGGAAATAGGGTGTCAGTTTGAAATAGCTCGGCTGCGACGAGCCTGGCGCCGGGCGCACCAGATAGCCGCGATTGTGGATGTAGATCTGCGTGCCGTCGCTCGCTTCCAGCAGGTAATGCGCTTCCAGCTCGATGGTCCCGTCGGTGCGCACGCGGGCATAGTCCGCCCCGCTGTGCGGTACGACCGATCCGGACAGGCGGGGGCCGCTGATCGTGCCGCCGGTGGCAGGGGTATAGCCCTGGCTCGCCCCGCCCGGCAGCGGGCCGAAGATGCGCCTGTCGGCACCGAAGAGCACCTCGATGTCGAACACATGTTCCAGCCGACAATCGGCGGCGGTGACCTCAAGCATTGCTGGCTGCTCCCACTATCGGCACGCGCAACTGGCTGTCGTAGCGCCCGCCCAGGCGCAGGACATGCGTGCCCTTGTTGCGCGTTTCGTGGTGTTCGGCGAAGGGCAGCATCAGGCCCGGTTCGCGCGGATAGATGTCGTGCCCGGCCACCACCAGGCGCAGCGTTTCGCCCGCGCGGAACAGCGTGGAGCTGGGCCAAATCTCGATTTCGAGCGGCACGCATTGGCCCGGTTGCAGCAATTCCTCGCTGGCATGCGGATGCCATGGGCGATCGGGGCGTGAACGTTCCGGGTCGAGCGCTCGATGGCTGGCCCGCAGCCATCCCAGCGCCACGGGGCCGTTTTCGTAAAAGGCGTAAAAGGTGAAGCCAACCGGCTGCCCTTCGGCGTCGAGCTTCTGCAACGCGACGAACAGGTCCATGTCGTCGCTACCCTCGGCCTCGACCCACAAGCGCAGGCTGACGTGGCCGGTGATCTCGGTGTCGGCGGCGAAACGGTGGTCGAACACCGCCTGGCCTTCGCGGGCGTCATAGCGCACTTCGCCCTCGGTTCCGGTGCCGAGCGTGCCGTCGGCCCCCAGCGGCAGGCTGGTGAGTACCGCATTGGCGGGCGGGAACTTGTTCTCGGCCCGCTCCTGCGCCACGCCGTGGGCTTCGCGCACCTCGATGCGCACGGGCGGCCAGGCGGTGACGGCGGTCGGCTTGTCGAACAGGAAATGCTCGAAGAACGCTGCTTGCCGCAACCGGCTGGCGGGGCTGTAGTAATTGGCCCACTTCTTCTGTCCGTGGACATCGAGCCACTTCTGCTGGCTGCCCATGCGCCGCCATGCCTCGATCGTGCCGCGCAGGTGCAGGCCCTGGTCGGCCCAACCGGCCACGACATAGGCGGGCTGGGTGATCGCTTCGAGATCGACTTCCTTGCTGCGCCAGAAGCCGTCCATCAGCGGATGCGCGAGCGCGTTGGCCCAGGTGTCTTCGGTGCGGTTCAGCGAGAAACGGATGTTGTCCGATGCGCGCGGCAGGAACCCCGTTTCGAGGATGCCGCCGTGATAGGCGAATTCGCGGTACCAGTCGGAGAACGCCTCCCACGGATTGAGCGCGGCCAGCGCGGGCGGTTTCAGCGGAGCAACAAGGTACTGGATGCACGCGAGGTAGGAGACACCGGTCATCCCGATCCGCCCGTTGCACCATGGGCGCGTTGCCAGCCATTCGATGGTGTCGGCGCAATCGTCAGCTTCCTGGCTGCCGTTGTGGTGGAAATCGCCGCCCGACAGCCATGCGCCGCGCGGGTCGACCACGGCCACGCCCACGCCCAGACTGGCCCAGAACACCGGGTCAGGGGCTTCGAATGCGGTCAGGTCCGACAGCCAGTCGGGATTGACGCCCGAGCGCGGCCAGAACACCTGGTTGCTCAGCGCATGCTTGCCATAGGGACCCCAGGCCAGCAGCAGCGGCACGCCGTGGCTCGCCCCTTCGGGCCGGTAGATGTCGCCGTAGATCTTGGTCCCGTCGCGCAGCGGGATCACACAGTTGCGCTCGATCGTCAGCCCGCGCTCGGTGCGGATCGCATAGTCGGTGCCGGGCAGCGGCGGCTTGTGCGTGGCGCTGTAGGGATCGACCCCCGGTCGCGTGATGGGGAGATCTGCGACCAAGTTAGCGGACCACGAAATAGTGGATGCGGTTGGCCCCGGGAATCTTCTCGGCCACGCCCACGAACACGTGTTGTGCCATCCATTCGTGCGGCCCCGCAGGGACATCGAACCGAGGGGTCACGCGCATGTAGTAGTCATCGTGGGCAACCGGCTCGTTACGGCTCATAATGGCGGCAATCTCCGGACTTTTGGCCCAGCGATAGCCGCGGTTCTCGAGGTAGATCACCGAACCGTCATCGGCTTCGAGCAGGTAGCGCGCGTCGAAATCGATCACCCCGTTGGGCCGGGTCAGCGGGAAGTCCCCGCCGGACATGGGAATGACCTTGCCGTTCAACATTGGGCCTTCCACCACGCCGTCTGCGGCAAAGATCGCCGCGCGCATGTCGCCCCGCGCAGGCGGCGTGACCCAGCGCGGCTTGCTGAGCGTGATCGAGATGGTGAAGGCGAATTCCAGCTGCGGCTGAAAGGGATGGGGCTGAGACATGGTGGTCAATGGGCCCCATATATGTTGATTTGTCAACTCCCAATTTGACCTTGTCCGGTGGCTTACCTAAAGCGGCGGACAACACATGGCACTTCCTCCCACCTGGACGCTGTTTGGCGAGCACCATCTGCCGCACCGGCTGCAATTGCTGGCACGGATGATCGATCGCGAATCCGCGCGTCATTTGTCCGAACAATCGGGCCTCAGCCTGGCCGAATGGCGCGTGCTGGCTTTCGTGGGGCAAAAAGGGCGGGCGAGCGCCGCCGACGTGTGCAGCGCCTTCGACATCGACCGGGCCGAAGTCAGCCGCGCGGTCGCCCGCCTGTTCGCCGCGGGGCTGGTGCTGCGCGAGCAGGACGACGACAATCGCAAGCGCCTGCTGCTCGAACTCACCGACCGGGGGATCGAGCTCTATCGCCGCACGCGTGACCATCGGGTGGATTATTTCCGCGCCATCATGGCCGACCTGCAGCCGAAGGAGCGCGAAGTGCTCGACGACCTGCTGCTGCGGGTGGCGACGCGGGTGGATGCGCTGCGTCAGGGGTGATCCTAGTCCAGGTCGAGCACATAGCCCTTGCCGTGGACCGTCCGCAGCAACATGCCCGCGCCCGCTTCGCGCAGGCCACCGCGCAGTCGTTTGACCCACACGTCCACCGTGCGCAGGTAATCGGGATCACCCGCCTTGCCCAGTGCTTCGACCAGTTCGGCGCGCGCGAGGATACGGTTGGGGTTTTCGGCCATGAACCGCAGCACGCGAAACTCGTTGGGGCGGAGCGGGATCAACTTGCCCTGCCAGCGCGCCTGCTCGCCCGCGAGGTTGATCGTCAGCCCGCCCGCCTCGACAACCTGCCGGGCGGGCAAGCGCGGGCCGTTGGCGTAAAGCGCCAGCACCCGGTCGAGCATGGCCTGTCGGTCGAGCGGGCCGATCGCGTAATCGTCTGCCCCGGCCTTCAGCGCGCGGCGGCGGTCATCGGCGTCGTCGGCTTCCAGCACCATCGTTACATGAGCATCGTTGGTGCGCGGATCGGCGCGGAGCCGGCGGCACAGTTCGAGACCCGAGAGATCCTCCATCACCCAATCGACAAAGGCCCAGACCTGGCCTTCGAGCAGCTGTTGCGGGCCGCTGGGGGTCAGCAGTCCAAACGCGAACTCGGTCTCGCCATTGCGGAAACGGTCGAAACCGGCAGCACGCGGGTTTGTCGCTACAATCGAAACACGTTGCATCGCCTGGCTGGTCCTCTGGGGCTGGCTGGTCCTCTGGCTGTCGAGCCGGGGCCTGCCACGCGGATATGACTCTCATATGACGAAATCGAGCAGCGGATCGGCTTCGGCACCGAAAGCTGTTGGCTGGCGGCGATCTCGCGCAGAGATTCCGCCTTCCCTCCGACGGCGATGCGACTATCACGGCGCATTGTGACATGATGAGGCAACGATGATCCGGTTTCCCTTCGTACGTCGGGCAATCCTGTCGAAGCGAAGCGCGGCACAAGGCCTCGCAATCGCCGCATCGGTAGTTGGGCTCGCCACGGCGATCCGCTGGGCGGTGTCCGACATCATCCCGCACCTGACCTTCGTCACCTATTTTCCGGCGGTATTGATCGTCTCGCTGATCGCAGGCTGGCGCTGGGGCGCTGCAGCGACTCTGGTGTCGGCGTTCACGGCGACCTGGCTGTTCGCCAACGGGGGCTCGCTCGACTTTTCGCTCGAGGCTGTCGCATCGCTGGCGGCCTTTGTGTTCTCGGCCGCGATAATCGTCGTGACGGCGGCCACGCTGCGGCGTTCTGTGGGCGAGCTCGAAGCGGCAAACCACACGGCAGAGGTCCTCAATCGCGAACTGCAGCACAGGGTCGGCAACACGCTGGCGGTGGTGCAGGCGATCGCCTCGCAAACGCTCCGTCATTCGGGAGCAGACGAGTTTGCTGCGGCATTCGGCGGTCGCCTGCGCAATCTGGCGAAGGCACACGACCTGATGGGGCGCGGCGGGATCAATCGTTGCAGCTTGCGCGCGCTGGTGCTGGAAGCCTGCAAGCCATTTTGCGACAGCCCAAACCTGATTGTATCGGGGCCGGAATGTCATTTGCCCTCGGAAAGCTGCGTGCCGCTGATGATGTGCCTGCACGAATTGTGTACCAACGCGGCGAAACACGGGTCGCTGTCGGTGCCGCAGGGCCGCATCACGGTGACCTGGATGGTCGACGACCGCAGCCGCGTGATCCTCACTTGGCTGGAGCAAGGCGGGCCACAAGTCCTCCCGCCCGCCCGCAAGGGAATGGGCACGGGGCTGCTGCGGATGCAGACGGGCATTGCCGAGGTCAAGCTGACCTATGCGCCCGCCGGCCTGCAGTGCGTGATCGTGATCGAAGACGCGCAGCGGGACGAGTAGCCCGTTCGAACGGCGCCAGGTTCGCGATAAAAGCGGCAAGTCCGGCGCCGTGACGAATGTTCAGAGGCTCACTGCGCGATCACTGCGCGGATAAGGTAACCGACAGCGCCGATCGCCAGCACGCTGAGAGCCCAGATCGCCACGAACCAGGCCATTTGCTTGGTCACGGTGCGCATCAGTGATAGCCCTCGTGGCCGACCTTGCCGCGAAACACCCAGTAGGACCACGCAGTATAGGCCAGAATGATCGGGATCATGATCCCGGCGCCTATCAGCATGAACACCTGGCTGCGGTGCGGGGCAGCCGCTTCCCAGATCGTCACCCGCGCAGGGATCACATCGGGCCAGATCGATACTCCCAAGCCCACCAGACACAGCCCGAACAGCCCCAGCGCCCAGAAAAACGGCTGCGCGTCCTTCCGCAGCCGCAGCGCGCGATAGAACAGGTATGTGACCACCAGCGTGGCCAGCGGCACCTGCGCAGTTGCCAGCACGCCGGGAAAGCGCAACCAGCGCTGCACGTATTGCGCTTCCAGCGTGAGCGTGGCCAGGCTGATCGCGCCGATCATCAGCAGCAGCGCAATACCCAATCGCCCGGCATAGGTCGCCGCCTGACGCTGCAGTGCCGCCTCGGTCTTCCAGTTGATCCAGCAGGCCCCCAGCAGCGAATAGCCCACCAACAGCCCAAGTCCGGTCAGCAGGCTGAACGGCGAAAGCCACTCCCACCACCCGCCGGCATAGGCCCGGCCCGCCACCGTGATGCCCTGCAGCAGGGCGCCCAGGGCAATTCCCTGCGCAAAGGTCGCCACGATCGATCCGGCGGTGAAGGCCACGTCCCACAGCGCCCGGTGCGCCGGGTCGCGCCAGCGAAATTCAAAGGCCACGCCGCGGAACACCAGCCCCAGCAGCATGGCGATCATCGGCGCATAGAGCGCGGGCAGGACGATGGCGTAGGCCAGCGGAAAGGCGGCGAGCAGTCCGCCTATGCCCATGACCAGCCAGGTCTCGTTGCCGTCCCACACCGGCGCGATTGAATTCATCGCCGTGTCGCGGTCCTTGCCCACCTTGAACAGGGGGAACAGGATGCCGATGCCAAGGTCGAACCCGTCCATGACGACGTAAGCGACAATGGCAAAACCGATGATGACGGCCCAGATCACAGTCAGGTCGATCACTTCTGTTCTCCTTCCAGGACCGCCGGCGCAGGCGTCAGCCCGGCCGCGCGGATGGGAGCATCGCTGAGCGGCGCCTCGTGTGCTTCGGGCGGCTTCTTCATCAGCTGCAGCAGATACCAGACACCCATGCCGAACACGGCGAAATAGACCACCACGAAGGCGAGCAGCGAGGCGGCGACGGCAGGCGCATCGAGCGGCGAGGCGCTGTCGACCGTGCGCAGCAGGCCATAGACGGTGAACGGCTGGCGCCCCACTTCGGTCACCACCCAGCCGGCGAGCACCGCGACCAGTCCCGACGGACCCATCGCCACGGCGAACCGGTGCAACCAGCCCCAGTCGTACAACGCCTTGCGCCAGCGCGCGACGAGGCTCCACAGCCCGATGCCGAGCATGGCCAAGCCGATGCCGACCATCACCCGAAAGGCCCAGAACACGATGCCAACCGGCGGCTCGTCGGCGTCGGGAATGGTATCGAGCCCCGCCAGCGGCGCGTTCAGGTCATGCCTGAGGATCAGCGAGGATGCCTGCGGAATTTCGATGGCATAGTCCACCCGCCGTTCAGCGCTGTTGGGAATGCCGAACAGGATCAGCGGCGCGCCATCGGGATGGCTTTGGTAGTGACCTTCCATCGCCATCACCTTGGCGGGCTGGTGCGCCAAGGTATTGAGGCCGTGGAGATCGCCCGCGAGGACCTGCAACGGTGCCACCACCACCGCCATCCACATCGCCATGGAGAACATCTTGCGCGCGCCGGGATTGGCGCGGTCGCGCAGCAGGTGCCAGGCGCCCACCGCGCCCACGATGAAAGCCGTGGTCAGGTAAGCTGCCAGCAGGGTGTGGACCAGCCGGTAGGGAAAGCTGGGATTGAACACGATGGTCCACCAGCTGTCACCCGGCAGGAACTGGCCATTGGCACCGATCTCGTAGCCGACCGGGGTCTGCATCCAGCTGTTGACCGACAGGATCCAGAATGCCGAGATGAACGTGCCCAGCGCCACTGCCAGCGTCGCCACGAAGTGCAGCTTGCGGCCCACCTTGTTGATGCCGAACAGCATCACTCCCAGGAATCCGGCCTCAAGGAAGAAGGCGGTCAGCACCTCGTAAGCCATCAGCGGCCCGATCACCGGCCCCGCCTTGTCCGAAAATACCGACCAGTTGGTGCCGAACTGGTAAGACATGACGATGCCCGAAACCACGCCCATCGCGAAAACCACGGCAAAGATCTTCAGCCAGTAGCGATAGAGATTGGCATAGACCCCCTTGCCAGTTCTCAGCCACAACCCCTCGAGCACCGCCAGATAGCTCGCCAGCCCGATGGAGAAGGCGGGAAACAGGAAATGGAAGCTAACGGTGAACGCGAATTGCGCGCGTGCCAGCACGATGGCCCAGTCTTGTTCGATCATGTTGACAGACCCGCTTGTTGCATTCCGTGGTTCGCACCGGTTCGTGGGAATCCGGCATCTGGCGGAGACGGAGGGCGCCAATTCAAACTTAAATAGACGATTAATGGCCGAATGCCCTTTTAGCCATAAGTTTAGCCAAAATGACCTTGTTGATCCCCCACCGTGCGTTTGGCTGTGCGATTGGCCGACCAGAGACCCACCCTGGCTCCACCCTTTAGCCAGCGGGGCCGTTGCTTTGACGAGACCGCGTTAACCGCCCGGTCCGACCGGCAATTCCGCGGGAATCCGCAGTTCTCACGTCCAACCTCGGACAATTGCGGTTGCGTCATGTTACGCTGCGTTAACTATTATTTCAGAGGAGGGCCCCTAGTCCCCCGGATGGTTGCCACAGTGGTAACTACATTTCGGGGAACTCAATCCATGAACACGACAGTCAAGCTGGCTGCCCTGCTCGCTGCGGTCGCCGGAGGCACGTTTGTTGCCTCGGCCGCCCACGCCAGCACGGCGACCGATACCTTTGACGTTTCGATGACCATCACGGCCGCCTGCTCGGTGACCGCTGGCAGCGCATCTGACATCGACCTGGGCACCGTGGCCTCGACCGCCACCGACCTCGGTGACAGCAGCAACATCACCGTCAAGTGCTCGAACACCGTGCCCTATTACGTGGGCATGGCTCCCTCCAGCGGCGCCACTTCGGGTGCCGGTTCGCTGTCGCCCAGCGGTTCCAGCCCGGACACCGTGCCTTACCAGCTGCGTTCGTCGGCTGGCACCAGCGGCGCCGTGTGGGGCAACACCGCCACCACAACCGCAGTCGGTAACGGCGTGGCCGGCACCGGCAACGGTTCGGACCAGACGCTGACTGCCTATGTGACGGCTCCCAGCGCCAACTATGCGCCGGATACCTATTCGGACACTGTCACCGTTACGGTGAACTACTGATCCGACCATGATCGCCCTGCGTAACCTCTCTCGCGCGGCGCTGGCCGTCTCGGCATGGACGATGCTTCCGACCATCGTCCATGCCGAAGGCTTGCAGGTGGCGCCGGTCTCGGTGACCATTCCCGAGCGTTCGGGCGTCGTCTGGCTCAACAACGAAGGCGACCAGCCGCTGCGCGCGCAAGTGCGCGTGTTCCGCTGGACGCAGGCCGATGGCGAGGATGTGCTGGCCGAAACCACCGATGTGGTCGCCAGCCCACCGTTCGCCGAAATCGCGCCGGGGACCCAGCAAGTGATCCGCCTGGTCCGCTTCGGCACCGGGGCGACGGCGATGACCGGTTGCGAACAGACCTACCGTATCATCGTGGACGAACTGCCACCTGCCGAGGAGCCCGCCACCACCGGCCTGCAATATGTGCTGCGCTATTCGGTGCCGGTTTACCTCACCAATCCCGCTTGTCGCGCCGAGGCGCCCGCGCTCACCTGGCGCGTCGAGCCAGCAGACGGCGGAACGATGCTGGTGGTGAGCAACGCCGGCCAATTTCACGCGCAGCTGGCCAACATCGGCGTCGTCGACGCAGCTGGCCTGCGCACCGAAATCAGCGGTGGACTGCTCGGCTATGTCCTGCCCGGCGCCGAACGCCGGTTTGCCATCCCCGTTGCGCCCGAAGCCTTCACGGCTGGCGGCAATCTGGAGGTCAAGGTCAATGGCGAGCAAGTCATTGCACCGGTCTTGCTGGCTCAGCCGGGCCAGTAAGACCGCCCTCTTCCTGACACTGCTGTTGGCCGGTCCCGTTTGGGGCAGGGACGAGGCAGGGCTGGACGATGCGTCCGTGGTGGCGGCGACAAACTTGCTGGCGCCGGTGCCGCATGCCCCATCCGCCATGCCAGCTCCGGCGGGCAGTGCCTTGCTGATGCTGGACGTCGAGCTGAATGGCGTGAACCGCGGCTTGTTGCCGTTCACGATGATCGACAGCCAGCTGTGGGCCACCCGCCAGGTGCTGCTTGATATCGGGTTGCGGATCGACAGCGAACCGGCCGCTGCCGCTGCCGACGACTTGCTGTCGCTGACCGACACGGTGGGCACCGGCACCAGCTACAACGCCGCGTCGCAGAGCTTGTCGATCTTGGTCGATGTGGAAAAGCTCGCGGTCGGGACCCACCGCCTCAACGTCAACGCGCAGGACCAGCGGGTTGCCGCAAGCGCTACCGGGGCGCTGTTGAACTATGACATCTACGCCAATCTCGCCGGTGGCCGACTGGCCTTCGACGGGTTCGGCGAGCTGCGCGCCTTTTCCGGCAACGTGCTGTTCGAGACCACCGGCGTGTTCAATTCGCGCCAGCAGGCCCAGCAGGGCGGCAAGCTGGCGCGGCTGGACTCCACGCTGTCGTGGTCGATCCCCGACAAGCGGCTGACGCTGCGCGCGGGCGACATCATCACCCGCGCCACCAGCTGGTCACGCCCCACGCGGTTGGGCGGCTTGCGGATCGGCACCGACTTTGCCTTGCAACCCTACCTCGTCACCGCCCCCATCCCCAGCTTCTTTGGCGAAGCGACGCTGCCATCGACGGTGGACCTGTACATTGACGGGATGAAGCGGTTCTCGGGCTCGGTCGCGCCAGGGCCGTTCGAACTGGGTTCGGGCGGCAATCACATCAACGGCGCAGGCAATGCCCAGCTGGTGGTGACCGACGCGATCGGCCAGGTCACCACGCTCGATTTCCCGATTTACGACACTCCGCTGCTGCTGCGTGCGGGGCTGACCGACTGGTCGGTGGAACTGGGCGCGCTGCGCCGCGATTATGGCCTGGCCAATTTCAGCTATGCCGAAAACCCGGTTCTGACCGGATCGCTGCGCAGCGGCCTCAGCAACAGCCTGACACTGGAAGCGCATGGCGAGGCCGGGTCCGGCTTGGTCAATGCGGGCGGCGGCTTGGCGTGGCTGCTGCCGTTTGGCGGCGTGGTCAGCGGATCGCTGGCTGCCAGCAGCAACGATGGGCGCATGGGCCAGCGGGTTGAGGCGGTCTATTCGTGGACCGACAGCAAGTTCAACCTGTCGGCCACCGTGCAGCGCGCCAGCAGCGACTTTGCCGATCTGCCCAGCCTTGAGGGGGCCAGCAACGTACGCGCCCGCGACGTGTTCAATGCAGGCTACAATTCCGATCACTTCGGCTACTTCGGCGTCAACCTGATCCGCCAGCGCGCTGCGAGCGAACCGCGTGAGAGCTACCTCAGTCTGCATTGGCAGAAATCTTTCGGCACCAACCTGGCGCTTGGCCTGTCGGGCAACATGGGCTTGCGGCGCGGCGCGGCGCGCGGCGTGTTCCTGACACTGAGCTACACGCCCGGCGAGCGCGATCATTTCTCCGCCAGCGTGCAGGGCGCGCGCGGTCGCAACAGCGGCTCGCTCGGTTATCGCCACTCGCTGCCACTCGACGGCGGAACCGGCTGGGCGCTCGACGGCAGCTATGATGGCGACCGGTTGCAGGCCGCCGGGCAGGTCGATCATCTCGGCTCGCACGGGCAAGTGACCGGCGGCGCCCGGATGATCGGCGGGCGGGCTTCGGCCTACGCCGGCTATTCGGGCGCGCTGGTGGCGATGGGCGGCGATGTGTTCGTGGCCCGCAAGATCTACGATGGCTTTGCAGTGGTCGATACTGCCGGGATCGCCGATGTGCCCGTGCTGCTGCACAATCGCGCAATCGGCCAGTCCAATGCCAGCGGCCACCTGCTGGTCACCGGCCTCAATTCGTACCAGGATAACAAGGTGGCGATCGATCCCAGTCAGCTCCCCGCCTCGCTGACAGTGGGCGCGCTGGACCGCAACGCGGTGCCGTCGCTGCGGTCGGGCGTGACCGTGGCCTTCGCCATCGCGCCCACTACGTCGGTGCTGGTCTCGCTGGTCGACGCTTCTGGTGCGGAAATCGCCATGGGTGCGCGGGCGATCATGGCGGGGGATGAGCGGCAGGCGCTGATGGTCGGCTTCGGCGGCCAGCTGTACATCGATCAGGCTATCCCCGGTGCCCAGGTGCAGGTGAGCGGACCCCAAGGCGGGTGCTTCATCCGCCTGCCCAATGTCCTCCCCAGCGATGGCGCCGGGATGCTGGGCCGGATGACGTGCGAGGAGGAACAGGCATGAAGGGTGGCAAGACCGCGTTGCTGGCGCTGCTGTTGCGGCTGGCGCTGCTGCTGTTCGCCGTTCCTGCGGTGACGGCTCTGGCTCCGCAGGACGCGCGGGCCAACATCGTTTGCTTGGTGGTAAACCAGGGCCTTGCCTTTGGCACCGCCGCGACAGGCACCGGCACGATCAACTACAGCTGCACCGGGTACGAGAACACTTCGACCACGGTCAATCTGTGCATTGGCCTGGGCACGCCCAGCTATCCCGGCACGGCCTCGCAGCCGATCATGCTCCAAGGGGCCAACAACCTCAACTATCAGGTATTCCGCGACGCCGCGCTGACCCAGGTGTGGACTACCAGCCTGCCTTTGAGCAAATCGGTGACCGTGGGCGCAGGGATCGGCGTCACGATCACCGGCAGTTTCCAATTCTACGGCCGCATCGCTAACGGGCAGACCGCGCCAGCAGGATTGTATCAGGCGTATTTCTACAATACCCGGATTGGCTCGCTTCCCGGCGGATCGTCCAACTGTAACACCAATCGCTCGAACATCTCGGGCCTCGACTTCACACTGTCGGTCAGCGGCACAGTGTCAAACGCCTGCACGGTGGATGCGTTGGCCAATGCCAACCTGGGCAATGTGGTGGCAGGGGCGACAGCACCGGCGGGTTCGACCACCATCCGCGTACGCTGTCCTACGGGGACTGCCTACAACATCGGCGTGCTGCCATCGAACAACAACACCGCCGGCGCCGGGCAGATGAGCGGGACCGGCACCAATACCGACAAGATCGCCTATCAACTCCGCCGAACGAGCAGCACCGGCCCGATCTGGGGCAACACCGCCACCACCAGCAGCGCAGGCAACGGCCTCGGCGGGACCGGCAACGGATCGAACCAGGATTTCACCGTCTATGCGACGGCACCCAGCAGCAACTTCCGGCCCGACACTTACAGCGACACGGTGCGGGTGACCGTCAATTACTGACGCCTCGCTACCGTCAGTGGTGCGTCAATCTACCGCAATTGGTTCGACAGCGCCGTTTCGAGCCCCGCCAGCCGCAGCGGAGCCAGGATGTCGGACATAAGTGGCGGAGACGGAGGGATTCGAACCCTCGATACCCCGGTAGGAGTATGGTTCCTTAGCAGGGAACTGGTTTCAGCCACTCACCCACGTCTCCGCATATGCAGCGGCGAGGGCGGCCTATAACGGGGCATGGCCAGCGGGGCAAGTGCGGGTGAGGGGGGCGGCGAGAAAAGACCTTTCTGGGTGTTTTCCACCAGTTCGTTCCGCATCGCGACTCGGTTCATCGTAAAACGGACTCGCATCACCGCGCGTTCATTGCCGCTTCACGCGCAAAGGACTCTTGTGCGGGATCGAAGTGGCCTGTTGTTCCGTGGAGGGGACATCCCATGCTGATCCATATTGTCGCGCTTTGCCGCACCCGCCTGTCCTCACGCCTGTCCGCGCCCATGTCGTCGCTGGCCGCCGCCGCGCTGCTGCTGGGCCTCGTCGCCTTGCCTGCCGGAGCGCAGGGTATCCAGTCGGTCGATCCCGATGCGGCGATCGATGCCGACCTGTCGCAGCCTGCCGCCACCGCCACGGCGGGGACCAGCTATTCCACCACCACGCCCAGCACGCGCTATTCGTCGGTCTCGGAAACCTATGCCGAGCCGTCGATCGAGACCTATCCCGCACCGACAGATGTGCCCGTGGTAACGGCCGCTCCGTCTGGTGCGGAAGGCACTGCGCCGGGTACTCCCCCCGCGTCGAGCACCACCTATGCGCAGGATGACCTGATCGGCGCGGCCGAGGGGTTGTTCGGGAAAGGCGCCGAAGGGCTCGCGCGGCTGATCCAGGATGTGCTGAAGGAACAGGGCGAACCCAACGGCTATATCGTCGGGCGCGAGGGCGGCGGGGCCTTCATCTTCGGCGTGCGCTATGGCTCGGGCACGCTGTACCACCGCATCGAGGGCAACATGCCGGTCTACTGGACGGGTCCCTCGATCGGGTTCGACGTAGGTGCCAATGCCGGCAACACCTTCGTGCTGGTCTACAACCTCGAGGACAGCGCCGATCTTTACCGCCGTTTCCCTGCGGGTGAGGGTCAGGCCTATTTCGTCGGCGGCTTTACCGCCAGCTACCTGCGCCGGGGCGACACGGTGCTGATCCCGATCCGCGTGGGGGCGGGGCTGCGGCTGGGAGTCAATGCAGGGTACATGCGCTTCAGCCACGAGCAGCGCTGGCTGCCCTTCTGACCTAATCGGGGAAATGCGCTCTCCGGAGCGCATTCGCACTTGCGATAGCGCGGCAGCGGCGGCATGGACCGCGCCGCTATGCTGAACAATCTTCAACAACAACCCGCCGATGCGCTTCTGGCGCTGATCAAGCTTTTCGAGGCCGATCCACGGGCCGACAAGATCGACCTGGGCGTGGGCGTCTACCGCACCGCGACAGGCGGCACGCCGGTGTTCGCCTGCATCAAGGCCGCCGAGCAGCAGCTGGTCGATGAGCAGCCGACCAAGGCCTACCTTGGGCCCGAAGGCGACATGGGCTTTGTCCATGCGCTGATGCCGCATGTGTTCGGCGGTTCCGATCCTTCGCTCGGCGGGCGGATCGAGGGGATGCAGACCCCCGGCGGCACCGGGGCCGTGCGCCTCGCCATCGCGGTCGCCAGGCGCGCCGGGGTCACCCGCGTGCTGATGGGGACGCCGAGCTGGCCCAACCACGCCCAGATCATGGACGACACGGGTGTTGAGCTGGTCGCTTTCGCCCATGCCGCAGCCGATGGCAGCGCCAACATGGAGGCGCTGCGCGATGCCCTGCGCAATGCCGGGCCGAGCGATGCCGTGCTGCTCCACGGCTGTTGCCACAACCCCACCGGGGTCGACTACACCCCCGCGCAGTGGGACGAGATCGTCGACCTGCTGGCCGAGACCGGCGTGCTGCCAATCGTCGACCTTGCTTATCAGGGGCTGGGCCTGGGCATGGACGAGGACGCCTATGGCGCGCGGCTGGTGGTGGCGCGGCTGCCCGAGGCGCTGATCGCCTATAGCTGTGACAAGAACTTTGGCCTCTATCGCGACCGGGTGGGCGCGCTCTATGTGCTCACGCCCGATGCGCAGCAGACCACGCGCGCCTTGTCGAACGGCCACACGCTGGCCCGCGCCAGCTGGTCCATGCCGCCCGACCACGGTGCGGCTGCGGTGCGGCTGGCCTTGAGCGACCCTGCGCTGACGCAGAGCTGGGCGGACGAGCTTGCCTCGATGCGTGCCCGCATCCGGCAAGTGCGCGAGAAGCTGGCCGCCAGCTCGAATGCGGGCGGCGTGAACCTCGCCCCGCTGGGCCAGCAGCACGGCATGTTCGCCATGCTCCCGCTCAGCAAGGAGCAGATCCAGGCCCTGCGCGACGACCACGCCATCTACATGGCAGGTTCCGGCCGCATCAACGTGGCCGGGCTGACGATGGGTAACATCGACAAGTTCGTGAGCGCGCTGGCGGCTGTTACTGCCTGAGGCATTGCCCGCGCGGCCTCAACCTGGAACACCTGGAACAGTATCCAGGAGTGGAATGTCGCCTTGCGGGCGTGGGGGTAGCCTTGCGCGGCGCGGCAGCCGGCATCGGTGAGGTCTGGACGATCCATCATGGCTGCCGGCTGGCATGGCGGTGAGGTTGTAGGACAGTGGTTTGACTCGGCGGTTTTTCCGTCCGATCATTTTCAGATGAGCACCTGCCGCTTCTGCAACTGGATTCGTCGACGCTTGTGTGTCGCGTGCGGCGATTACTGGACAAGCCTCTATGACGCTTGGACCCGATGGGATCGCAACGCATCCAATGAATGGGAGCTGTGGGAAGCCAACTCAGTCGTTCATATCGAGCGGCTTGATGCTGCGCATGAACTTGAATCCAGCGACCCGGCAGCAGCGCTGGCGATCTACACCGATGTTGCGGAAGCTGGCTCTGTCTGGGCGATGGAACAAGCTGGCAGGTTTCACGCAGCCGGCTTCGGCACCGCGGCAGATTTTGAGTTGGCGCAGCAATGGTACTTGCGGGCGATAGGAGCGGGGTCGTGGTACGCGACGATCCGCCATGCGCGCCTGCTTAATCGGCACGGTCGCGCCGAACATTGCCGTCAGGTCCTGCAAGGCGGGGTCGACGCAGACTATGTCCCCGCACAATATTGGCTGGCGCGGCTGACATACTTCGCAAATCCCACACGGTTGACGGCCCGGCGCATCGCTTCGCTGCTCGAACAAGCTGTGATCGCTGGCCATCCGGGGGCGCGGCATCTCCAAATCCACTTGATGCTGCGTGGCAAGCTTGGCCTTAGGAACATCTGGCGAGGTTTGGGTGCGGCACTGACATACTGTCGCGATTTCGGGTGTAATCCAGAGCCGCGTTCTGGCAAGCATGACGATGCATCGTCCATTGCATGAGCTAATCCAGCCTACCCGCCCCGCAACCCCACCATCCGCTGCAGATACCGCGCGACCACGTCGATCTCCAGGTTCACTTCGCCGCCCTGCATCAGTTCGCCCAGCGTGGTGACTTCGGCCGTGTGGGGGATGATGTTGAGGCCGAACTGGACCGATCCGTCGGGCTGGTCCTTCAGCGAATTGACCGTCAGCGACACGCCGTCGACGGTGATCGACCCCTTGGCGGCGATGAACGGGGCGAGGTCCTTGGGTGCGCCGATGGTGGCGCGCATCGAATCGCCTTCGGGCCGCCAGTCGTGGACGCGGCCCACCGCATCGACGTGGCCGGTGACGATGTGGCCGCCCAGTTCGTCGCCCAGCCGCAAGCTGGGCTCGAGGTTGAGCGCGTGGCCTTCGCTCCACATGCCGCGCGCGGTGCGGCTGACCGTTTCGGCGCTGACGTCCACGGCGAACCATGCTGCTCCGGCCTCACCGCCGCGCCGCACGACCGTCAGGCACACGCCCGAGCAGGCGATGCTGGCACCGATGGCGATGGTCGCCGGGTCCCACGGACAGGCGATCTGCACGCGCAGGTCGCCGCGTTGTTCGACGCTGGTGATCTGGCCAATGGCGGTGACGATGCCGGTAAACATGCGTTAGTTCCCCTGCGCCCGAGCGCGATAGACCATCAGCATATCGCTGCCCAGCGCGCGCCGGTCAACGATGGCGAAGCCGGGCGGGGGCGCGCCATCTACTGCGGGGCCGAGCGGGCCATAGGCCGGGATGCCTGACCCCAGATCGTGCGGTGCGCGATAGATGTGCAGCTCGTCCACCAGCCCGGCTTGCAGGAACGCCGCCGCCGTCGCCGCGCCGCCTTCGACGTAGAGGTGTTGCATGGGCAGCAAGTCCGCGATGGCAGGCGGGCTGGCAAGCTTCGCCCAACCTTCGGGAGCCGCGCCGCGCGTCAGCACGAAGCGACGCGGGGAGAGGTGCTCGAGACCTGGCAATCGCACGTCGAGGCGCGGCCTATCGGTGCGCAGCGTGCCGCCGCCGATCACGATCCCCTCGGCCAGCGCGCGCTGGCGGTGAACATGGGCGCGGGCGACCTCGCCGGTGATCGCTACCGGCTCGCCCGACAGCGGGCCGATGAAGCCGTCGCGGCTGACCGCCAGTTTCAGGGTCACGTGCGGGCGGCGAAGGCGCGTGCGGGTGAGAAAGCCGGCGAGGCTGGCGAGGCAGGCGGGGTCCTCCGCCAGCGACACCGCAATCCCCGCCGCGCGCAGCCGGGCAATGCCCGCGCCATCGGTGCGCGGATCGGGATCGCTGCAGCCGATGATGACGCGCGCCACGCCCGCCGTCACCGCCAGATCGGCGCAGCATGGCCCGCGCGGCGAAGCGTGCGCGCAGGGTTCCAGCGTGACGTAGAGCGTGGCGCCGCACGCTGCATCGCCAGCCTGTGCCAAGGCCACCGCCTCGGCGTGTGGGCGACCACCGGGCATGGTCGAGCCGCGACCGAGCACTACGCCATTCTTGATGACCACCGCTGCCACGCCGGGGTTGGGCGCGCTCAGCGGGCGGGCGCGAGTGGCCAGGCTGGCGGTTGCGGCAAGCCAGCGCTTGTCGTCAACGGTCAGCACGTCAGCCAGCGGCACCGGTCGCCTGGGCGCAGTATTCCTCGACCGTCAGCAGGGTCTCGGGCGGCAGGTTGTCGGGCCGGTTGGCTTCGGCCTCGGCTGCTTCGCGCCGGCGTTGCTCTTCGGCTTCGGCTTCCAGCTTGTCGACATCGACGAAGGTCGCCCGGCCGAGCGCGGCATAGAGCTCGCGGCGAATTTCCTGGCGTTCGGCCAACCGCGCCTGCAACTCGTCCTTGAGGCGCTGGTTGGAGCAGTTGGAGGCGATGATGTCGGCCTGCGTGCGGCTCTCGGCGAAGGTGGCGACCCAGGTGATCTCGGGCTCGCGGTCTGGCGCGCGTCCGCCTTCGGGCAGGAACATCGCCAGCATCGAGCCGGTCAGCGACACGGCAACGCCCAGCACCAGCCAGCGGTGACGGTTGTCGCCGCGCCACACGTCAAGGAAGTCGGCGGCCGCCCGGCGGGGGGAAATGGAGCGGAAAAAGTCTCTCATGGCGTGCAGATAGGGGCTGCGGGCGACAAGCGCAAATCAGCCGAACGCGGCGTAAAGCTGACGGCCGTGCTGCTTCAGCCAGCGATCGGCGGCGGGAATGTCGCCTTCGAAGATCGCCGCCAGCCTGGCGTGGAACTGCGCGCTGTGGTTGAAGTGCGCCAGATGCGCCACTTCGTGCGCCACGACCGAGCGGCGCACATGGTCGGGCGCCATCACCAGCCGCCAGTTGATGCGAATGCACCGTTCAACGTCCTGAGCCGGACGCTCGCTGGAACAGCTGCCCCAGCGCCGCTGCGCCCGGCTGAGGCTGAGGCGCGGCGGGCTCTCCCCGGAGCGAGTGCAATAAAACGCGAGATCGTCGGCCAGCAGAGCCAGCGCTTCGCCTTCCAACCAGCGGCGCACGCGCGCGGCGATGCTCTCGTGCGGGCCGCCGAGGACGAGCCGTGTGCTATCATGCAAGGCGGGCTTGCGCGGGGCGGCGGCCTGCCACTCGACCAGCAGGTCCACCCCGCGCCACGGCACGGTCGAACCGGGCGCTATCGCCAGTGCTTGCGGTACGCGGGCGAGCTGCCCCGCCAGCCAATCCTGCCGCGAGCGGGCGAATTCCACTGCTTCCTTGGTGCGGCCCCACGATGGCATGGTCACGCGGACTTCGCTGCCATCGGGGGCGAGCCGCATGGTCAGCCGCTTGGCCGTGGGATGGCGGCGCACGGCGACAGGCAGCCTGCGCCCGGCGATCTCGACTTCGGGATCGCGCGAGCTTCCGCGCAGCCAGTCGATCATGCCCGCTTCCGTTTGCGTTTGCCGAGCGGGGGCCGGTCGCCCCAGTCGACCAGGTGGTGCTCCAGTGGCCCCGCGTCGATCTCGCTGATGCAGCGTCCGGCCACGCAGGCACCCGCCGCCTTCATCGCTTTGTCATCGCCGGTCAGCAGCGGGTGCCACTCGGGCAGCGGATCGCCGTCGGCCAGGCGGCGGTAGGCGCACGTCGGCGGCAGCCACGGCACGCGGCGCACCAGTTCGGGGGTCAGCCGCAGGCAATCGGGGACGAAGGCCTTGCGGTGGCGGTAGTTCGAACATTGCCCGGTGGTGGTATCGAGCAGGCGGCAGGCGACGTTGGTCTCGGCCACTTCGCCGGTATCCTCGTCCTCCAGCTTGTGCAGGCAGCAGCGCCCGCAGCCGTCGCACAGCGCTTCCCACTCGTCGCGGTCGAGCGAGTCGAGCGGCAGTTCCCAGAACCTGTCCCTCATCGCACCCATTGGGCAAGCTGCGCGGCGACGCCGTCAGCGCTTTCGTCGACCGGGAGCAGCGCAATGGGCTGGCCCTGCCGGTCCATCAGGTAGGCGGCATTGGTGTGCTGCATCTTGTAGCCGACGTTGGCATCGTCAGGCCCGCGCTCGTAATAAGCGCCGAAGGCATCGGCGGCCTGCTTGATCGCGTCCTGCGTGCCGGTCAGGCCGATCAGTTGCGGGCCGAACTTGCCGGTATATTCGGCGATCACCGCAGGCGTGTCGCGCTCCGGATCGATCGTGATGAACAGCGGCACCACGTCCGCCGCCAGATCGGGATTGTCCTGCGACCACTGGCGATAGCCCAGCATCATGCGATTGAGGTCGAACGGGCACACGTCGGGGCACCAAGTATAGCCGAAATAGACCATCCGCCACTTGCCGTCGAAGTCTCTCCAGCGCACCGTCTCGCCCGCGCCGTTGACCAGTTCAAACGGCCCGCCAATCGCCGCGCCTTCCAGTGGCGGCGGACCGGCGGGTGCTGACGGGCCGCAGGCAGACAGCGTTGTGGCAAGCAGCAGCAGCGGCAGGGTACGGGCGTGGAATGGCTTGGGGATCAGCTTCAACATGGCAAGCCGGTTCATGCTCTGCTAACGCTGGAGCGGCAAGGACGAATCCCTCAGGGGCAAGACGATGTCCGCACAAATCTAGACAGGGAGTTTGGGCTGACCATGGTCGCCATCCGCACGTTATTCGCCGCGCTTGCGCTCGCCGGCCTGTCTGCGCCAGCGGCAGCACAGATGATCTCGGAGGGGACCACGTTCCTGCGCGCAATCGAGAAGCGCAACGAGGATGCCAGCAAGGTGACCGAGATGATCGATGTGCCCGGCTCCACGGTGATCAATTCGCGCGACCTGACCAGCGGTCGCACCGCGCTGCACATCGTGGTGGCCGCGCGCGATACGGCCTGGCTCAATTACCTGATCAGCCAGCGCGCCAACGTCAACCTGGCCGACAACCAGGGTGTGACCCCGCTGATCCTTGCGGTGCAGGTTGGCTACACCGAAGGCGCCGAAGCGCTGCTCGCCGCCCGCGCGCGGGTCGACGTGGCCAATGCCTCGGGCGAAACGCCGCTGATGTTCGCCGTGCACAGCCGCAACAGCGATATGATGCGCGTGCTGCTGCAGGCCGGTTCGGACCCCGATCGCAAGGACAATTCGGGCCGCTCGGCGCGCGACTATGCGCGGCTGCGCGGGGCGACCGATGTGACCAACGACGTGATCACTCGCTATGAACGGCCCGCCAGCCAGCGCGGCGCCGGGGCCACCTATGGACCCAGCTTCTGATGGCGAGCGCCGCCGTCCTTGATAACGCTGACCAGTCGCTGGCCGGCCTGCGGCTGGCGCTGGCCCCACAGATCGCCCGCGCGGCGGTATTCGACGGGTGGAGCGACGCGGCACTGGTGGCGGCAGCAGAGGTGCATGGCACCGATCCGGCAGTGGCCCGGCTGGCGTTCCCAGGCGGCGCAATGGACATGATCGCGGCATTTGTCGAAAGCGTCGACACCGCAATGCTGGCACGGTTTGCCGATGGCTCGCTGGCCGCCATGAAGATCCGCGAGCGGATTGCCGCGCTGGTATGGTTCCGCCTCGACTATCTCAATGGCATGGACGAAGCGGTCAGCCGCGCGCTGGCAATCCAGGCCATGCCGCAGAATGCCCTGCGGGCAATGAAGCTCGGCTGGCACAGCGCTGACGTGATGTGGCGGCTGGCGGGCGATACCGCGACCGATTACAACCACTATACCAAGCGCGCGATCCTGGCCGGCATCTATGCCGCATCGCTGGGCGTCTACGTCAACGACGAGACGGAAGGCAAGGCCGAGTCCCGCGCCTTCCTCGACCGGCGGATCGACGGCGTGATGAAGTTCGAGAAGGCCAAGGCGCAGCTGCTGGGCGGGAACCGGGAGCATTTCGACCTGGCGCGGTTTTTGGGACGGTTGCGATATCCGAGTACGTGATCGCGATCATCCTATTGCGAATTAGTTGCAATTAGGCTTTGGGTCTGGCACCGCCATTCCAGTGAACCCGCCCATGACACTCGACACCCTTCCCCCGCTGACCCGCGCCGAAATTATCGCGGTGGACTGGTCCGTGCTCGCGCCGGAGGAAGCCAAGCGGCTGCAGGCGCTCGGCATCGATGCAGGCGCGCGCATCGCGATTGCCCATCGCGGGGTGTTCGGCGGCAAGGACCCGATCGCCATCCTGATCGGCCGCATGACCGTGGCGCTGCGCCGCGTCCACGCCCGCGCCATGACGGTGCGCGAACTATGAACACCCACGCCGTTCCCGAAGCAGCCATCAGCCCCGCAGTCGTGGCGCTGGTCGGCAATCCCAACGCCGGCAAGAGCGCGCTGTTCAACGCGCTGACCGGCGCGCGGCAGAAGATCGCCAACTACCCGGGCGTTACCGTCGAGCGCAAAAGCGGACGGCTGGCGCTGACCGATGGCGCGGCGGTCGACCTGATCGATTTGCCGGGTTCCTATTCGCTCGATGCTTCCAGTCCGGACGAGGAAGTGACCCGCCGCGTGGTCATGGGCGAATTTCCCGGCGAGGCCATGCCCGATACGCTGGTGCTGGTGCTCGATGCCGGCAACCTCGAGCAGCACCTCGTTTTCGCGCAGGAGATCATCGCGCTGGGCCGCCCGACCGTGGTGGCGCTCAACATGATCGACATGGCCGAGCGCGACGGGCTGGTCTTCGATGCTCAGGCGCTCGCCCAATCGCTTGGCGTGCCGGTGATCCCGACCGTCGCCGTGCGCAAGCGCGGGCTGGGCGAGCTGACCGAGGCAATTGCCAGCGCGCATGGGCAGGACATGAGCCTGCGCCACAAGGTGGAGCGGCTCGGCCTGATCGAGCGCCGCGTGGCCGCGCACGCCATGGCCGCGGGCGCGACTCTGTCCGAAAGCGGCGTCCACCGCTTGCATACTAAGCTGGACAAGGTGCTGCTGGATCCGTGGGCCGGGCCGCTGATCCTGTTCGGTCTGCTGTTCGTCATCTTCCAGGCGGTGTTTGCCTGGGCGACCCCGTTTGCCGATGCGCTCGACGGCGCGGTCGGCTGGCTGATCGACCTCGCCGTCGCCAATGTGCCTGCCGGGCTGGTGCGCGATTTCATCACGCAAGGCGTGCTCTCTGGCGTGGGCAGCGTGGTGGTGTTCCTGCCGCAGATCGTCATCCTGTTCGCCTTCATCCTGGCGATGGAGCAATCGGGCTATATGGCCCGCGCGGCCTTCATCATGGACCGCCTAATGGCGTCGGTCGGCTTGTCGGGCCGCAGCTTCATCCCGTTGTTGTCGAGCTTTGCCTGCGCCATTCCCGGCATCATGGCCACGCGTTCGATCGCCGACCCCAAGGACCGGCTGACCACGATCCTGATTGCGCCGCTGATGACCTGTTCGGCGCGGCTGCCGGTCTATGCGGTGATCATCGGCGCGTTCATTCCGGCGCGTTCGGTCGGTGTGGGCGTGGGCTTGCAGGGACTGGTGCTGTTTGCGCTCTACCTTGCCGGGGTCATCGGCGCGATGCTGGCTGCGCTGGTGCTGCGCCGCACGGTCACCAAGGGTGCCGCCTCGGGCTTCATCATGGAAATGCCGCGCTATCAGTTGCCGCCGCTGAGCGATCTGGCGCTTGGCCTGTGGCAACGCGCGTGGATCTTCCTGCGCCGCGCGGGCACGATCATCTTTACCGTTACCGTGGTCCTGTGGGTCCTGCTCAGCTTCCCGCAGGCTGAACCGGGCGAGAGCCAGTCCGAAGCGAGCATTGCCGGGCACATCGCCAGCGGGCTGGAAGTGATCGTCGCGCCGATCGGCTTCAATCACGAGATCGCCCTGTCGCTGATCCCGGCGATGGCTGCGCGCGAAGTGGCCGTGGCCAGCCTCGCCACCACCTACGCGGTCGACGCGGCGGATGACGAGGCTGCGGCCGAGGCCGTGGGGCCCAAGTTGGCCGCCGACTGGAGCCTCGCCACCGCGCTCGCCTTCCTCGCCTGGTTCGTATTTGCGCCGCAGTGCCTCTCGACCATCGCGGTCGCCCGGCGCGAGACCAATGGCTGGAAATGGCCGCTGGTGATGCTCGGCTACCTGTTCGGCCTCGCCTATGTCTTTGCCGGGATCACCTATTGGACGGCTGTGGCATTCGGCTTGGGGTAAAACCCGCCGCGCCCTTTGCCCTGCGTCTCCGATTGGCTAGGCCACGTCGCACACCAAGAGAGGACATGATTCGATGGCGGGCAGCGTCAACAAGGTAATCCTGATCGGCAACCTGGGGGCCGACCCCGAGGTCAAGAGCTTCCAGAACGGCGGGCGCATCGCCAACCTGCGTATCGCCACCGGCGAGAACTGGAAGGACAAGGCCACTGGCGAGCGCAAGGAGCGCACCGAGTGGCACACGGTCGTGCTCCAGTCCGACGGGCTGGTGGGCGTGGCCGAACGCTTCCTGCGCAAGGGCTCCAAGGTCTACATCGAAGGCCAGCTGCGCACCCGCAAGTGGCAGGATGCCAGCGGTAACGACCGCTATTCCACCGAGGTTTCGGTGGGCGGCATCGGCGGCGTGCTGACCATGCTGGATGGCGCGCCCGGAGCCGGTGGTGCTGGTGGCGGCGGTGGCGGTGGCGGTGGCGGTGGCCAGCGCAGCGGCGGCGGATCGTTCGGCGGCGGCGGTGGTGCATCGGGCGGCGGTTCCAGCGGTGGCTACAACCAGAGCGGTGGCAATGGTGGCAACGGCGGCGGCGGCAACTTCGGCGACGATCTGGACGACGATATCCCGTTCTGATCGGGTTGCGGTTTGGCAATCAGACAAGGGGCTGTGGCGCAAGCTGCGGCCCTTTTCTGTTTTCTTGTCGCTAGGGGATAATGTCCAATTCTCTTGACATTCCGTCCTGAAATGCCTAACTCTCTTTACATAAAGGAGTGAGGCAATGAGTTCGTCCAACTATTCCCACAAACTGCGCAAGGTCACCTGGCGGTCATTCCTTGTTCCTATGATTGTGGCCGTGCCGCTGGCCGTGATTTTCAATTCTGCTGAGCCGGGCCCGGGCGAGCACTTCTGGTGGGTGTTGGCGGGAATATTGTTGGTCTTCGCGGTGTCCTTTGCGGCCGCAGTGCCGTGGTGGCGCACGATGGATGACATGCAGAAGCATGGCCACATGATCAGCTGGTATTGGGGAGGCATGGCCGGAGGCTCGGCGATGTTTGCTTGGCTCGTGGCTGGCGCAGGTGCCCAAAGCGATGCAGTAAAAGGTGCCGTGGCGCTGCTTCTGGCGCAAGTCGTTGGCTTCCTGATCTTCTGGGCCGTATGGATGTGGCTCCGCCGGGGCGAGTCATCGTGAAAAATTGCCTGCGCGAACTGCGCAAGGCGCGCAGCCTCAACCAGGCAGAACTGGCCGATGCAGTGGAGGTCAGCCGCCAGACGATCATCGCCATGGAGGCTGACAAGTACGATCCCAGCCTGCCGATGGCCTACCGGCTGGCCGCGTTCTTCGGCGTGGCGGTGGAGGACCTGTTCTTCAATCCGTGGCGCGAGGACGCTGCAAGTTAGTCCTTCTTCCCCAGCAATGCCGCCAGCCCTGCCGCCAGCGCGCCGGTGCGGCCTTCGTCGGCCAGGCCGTGTTGCTGGCGCACTGCGTCGGCCTGCGGGCCGGTGGCATAGGGGTCAATCGCCAGGGCCAGACTTTCGGACACGGCTTCGCCCACGTCGATCCACGCAGTGGGACCGGACGCGGCATAGGGAATTTCGTCCAGCGCATTCGCCTCCAGCTCGATCTCCTCTTCGGTCAGGGTGACAGAGCTTTCCGGCACGAAAGCGAAAGCCAGCTTCTCGCGCACTTTCACCTTCAGGTCGTCGCCCGAAATGGCGCAGCTTTGCACGATGTCGGCCACCAGCGTGCCGCTTGCACGGATCACGTCGCCATCGCCGGTCAACAGGACGCTGGCCTCCAGCTTGCTGATCCGGACCAGCGCGAAGCGGCGGGACAGCGCGGCGCGCTCCTCCTCGTTGGCGACCAGCTGCAACGGCGCCTCGGTCAAGTGCCGGGGATCGATGGTCCGGCTGAACTCGGGCGGGGGCAGGGCCGCACTCATACATCGATCCTTCCGGCGGCCAGCTCATCGTCAGGGGTATCGGCCAGGGTCTGGCGAAAGGCGAGCAGCCACGCGGCCAGCCCCGCCGCATCGCCTGCGCCTTCCTCGCGCCAATGGGTGTTGCGCTTCACCGCCTGCGCCACTGCGGCGGCGGGATCGGCGCTGGCCAAAGCATCACGCAAGGCGCCCAGCCGGCCGCCCAGCGCGCTCATCAGCTTGCCCATGTGCTTGCCCACCACCACATCGCCCAGCCCGGATTCGCGCAGCTGGCCGTCCATGTCCTCGACAAACAACTCGGTCAGCAGCGAGCAGCGCGCGGCCAGCGCCGGGCTTTGCTCCATCCGCAGCATGGTTATGGCCAGCAGGGTGGTGACCATGTCGAACCGCCCGTCCACCGTATCGGCCACATGGTGCTGCGCATAGAACGCGGGCGTGCGGCTGAGCTCAACCACGCGATGCCACAGCGGCAGCAGGTCGGCGCGCGGATCGGGGCCGGTGCCCAGCAGGCGGGACAGGAAGGACAAGCGGTCAGGCTCCATCTGGCAGGAGCGCCCGAAGGCGCTGCGGTTAAGCGGTGGTTCAAAAGCACCTAGACAAACCCGAGGGGGACCAAGCACGCTCGTTGCCGGGATTGCACCGGCGCGCGCCAGCCCCTAAGGCTTTGGCTGAGACATATAGGTGCCGCCGGCCGCCGCGCAAAGCGGTGCTTGCTCAGGTGATCGAAGGACGGATTGGTAAACATGCATTCGAACAAGCGGATCTCGGCCACTTTGCGGATGGCGGCTGTCGCCGGCCTGGGGCTGCTGGCCACTGGCTGTTCGTCGATCCAGTCGACGCGCGGCTATCTGGTCGATGAAGTGCTGGTCGCCTCGGTCCAGCCGGGCATCGACAACCGCGATTCGGTGCAGGGCACGCTTGGCCGCCCCACGCTGATCAGCCAGTTTGGCGAGCCGGTGTGGTACTATGTGGCGAGCCGCACGTCGCAGGCGCCGTTCACCCGCCCGCGCATTACCACGCACCGCGTGCTGGCGGTCCATTTTGACGAACGCGGCAACGTGACGCGGATGGACCAGACGGGTATGGAAAACGTCGTCCGGCTCGATCCGGACAGTGACGAGACGCCCGCGCTGGGCCGCACCCGCACCTTCCTGCAGGACCTGTTCGGCAATATCGGCACGGTCGGCACGGCTGCTCCGGGCGGCAGCGGCGGCGCTGGCGGCGGACCGGGCGGCAGCTAAGCTGCGCTTGCGGAGCCGCATGACGGCTCCCATATCTGCGGTCATGAACGATCACGGCAGCAGCCACGGGCTGATCCCCTGGCACGGAACCACCATCATTGGCGTCCGCAGCGGCGGGTCCACCGTCATCGCCGGCGACGGCCAGGTGTCGATGGGCAACACGGTAATGAAGCCCAACGCGCGCAAGGTGCGCCGGCTGGGTGAGGGCGGCCCGGATAAAGGTAAGGTCATCGCCGGTTTCGCCGGGGCCACCGCCGATGCCTTCACGCTGTTCGAACGGCTGGAGAAGAAGCTCGAGCAACATCGCGGCCAGCTGCTGCGCGCCTGTGTCGAACTGGCCAAGGACTGGCGCACCGACAAGTACCTGCGCAACCTCGAAGCGCTGATGATCGTAGCCGATGCCGAAGTGCTGCTGGTGCTGACCGGCAACGGCGACGTGCTGGAACCCGAAGGCGGCATCTGCGCGATCGGCTCTGGCGGCAACTATGCGCTGGCCGCCGCCCGCGCGCTGACCGATTACGAGACCGACGCCGAGAAAATCGCCCGCCGCGCCATGGCCGTGGCCGCCGACCTGTGCGTGTTCACCAATGACCGGGTGACGGTCGAGACAATTTGACGGAAAATATGGACTCATTGACCCCCAAGGCGATTGTCGCCGCCCTCGATCTCCACATTGTCGGCCAGCAGGATGCCAAGCGCGCCGTGGCCGTGGCCTTGCGCAACCGCTGGCGCAGGCAACGGCTTTCGCCCGAACTTCGCGACGAGGTGACGCCCAAGAACATCCTGATGATCGGCCCGACCGGTTGCGGCAAGACCGAGATCAGCCGTCGCCTGGCCAAGCTGGCCGATGCGCCGTTCGTCAAGGTGGAAGCGACCAAGTTTACCGAGGTCGGCTATGTCGGTCGTGACGTGGAGCAGATTGCCCGCGATCTGGTGGAAGATGCCATTCGCCTCGAGAAGGACCGCCGCCGCGACGCTGTGCGCGAAGCGGCCAGCAAGGCGGCGATGGAGCGGCTGCTCAATGCGCTGGTGGGCGAAAGCGCCAGCCAGGCGACCCGCGAGAGCTTCCGCCAGCGGATCATCGAAAACGCCATGAACGACACCGAGGTGGAGATCGAGGTGGCCGACGCGCCCGCCATGCAAATGGACATTCCGGGCATGGGCGGCGGCGCGACGATGATCAACCTGTCAGAAATGATGGGCAAGGCGTTCGGCGGCGGCGGCCCGAAGAAGAAGCGCAAGCTCAAGGTGCCCGATGCGTGGGACAAGCTGGTCGAGGAAGAGGCCGAGCGGCGCATGGACCAGGACGACGTCGCCCGCGTCGCGCTCCACAATGCCGAGACCAACGGGATCGTGTTCCTCGACGAGATCGACAAGATCGCCGTCAGCGATGTGCGCGGCGGCTCGGTTAGTCGCGAAGGCGTGCAGCGCGATCTGTTGCCGCTGATCGAGGGCACCACGGTGGCCACCAAGTACGGCCCGATGAAGACCGACCACGTTCTGTTCATCGCCTCGGGGGCGTTCCACGTCGCCAAGCCAAGCGACATGTTGCCCGAATTGCAGGGCCGCCTTCCGATCCGGGTGGAGCTGCAAAGCCTGACCGAGGCCGACTTCGTGCGCATCCTGTCGGAAACGCGCGCCAACCTCGTCAGCCAGTACCAGGCGCTGCTCGGCACCGAGGGTGTGACCGTGACAATGGACCTTGGCGCGGTGCGCGAAGTTGCGGCCATCGCCGCGCAGGTCAACGCCAGTGTCGAGAACATCGGCGCGCGGCGGTTGCAGACGGTGATGGAAAAGCTGTTCGAGGACCTCAGCTTCACCGCCGAGGACCGCCAGGGCGAGAGCGTGGCGATTGATGCCGCCTATGTGCGCGAACGGCTCGCCGGGCTTGCGGGCAACACCGACCTCAGCAAGTATATCCTGTAACCGGAGACATCGTCATGTCGAGCCAGCCGCCACCCGGAAAACTCCCCTACCGCCTGCTCACCGGCAAAGACGACAGGGAGTTTTGCGAGCGAGTATCGGAGGCGCTGGAGCAAGGCTGGCACCTCTACGGTGAGCCGCGCATGACCTATGACTGGTGGGGCAGCAAGATGAAGGTCGCGCAGGCGGTGGTCTGGCCCGGCTACGGCGGGACACCCGCCGCCTGAACGCTCGCCTTACTTGCCTTCGTCCGACACCGGATCGTCACCGCCCGCTGCGCGGATCGAGCGGACAAGTTCGGCCTGTTCGGGATACCAGTACGAGAGGTGGCAGGTCTCGCACACGCCATCGAGCTCGTTGACGAGGCGCGCCACGGTATCGGTGTCCTTTGCGCGCGCGGCCACGGTCAGCGCCTGCATGTGATCGCCCAGCGTGGTGGCTAGATTGCGCAAGGTGGCAGGGTCGGCATCGACGAAGCCCTGCACTTGCGCGGCGGTGTGGCCGTCCTCGATATCCGAATCGGCGATCTTGACGCCCGGTGCGGCAACCACGATCGGGTCCATCGCCGCCAGCGCGCGCGCACCCGCTTCCACCTTGCCCGACAAGTCCACGATCTGCGCCCACTTGGCGTCGTCCAGCTTGGCCGGGTCGAGCGAGGCATCGTTGGCGATGGCCAAATTGGTCACGTCCCACAGCGCATCGGCATTGAAGTCGATCTGGTCCTTCATCACCTCGTGCAGCGTCGGTGTGGGCGGCGCGGCGGGTTCTTCGGGAGTCTGGTTGCAGGCGGCGAGCGCCAGCGAGGCGCAAGCAGCGGCCAATGCCGCGCGGGATAGAAATCGGGTCATGACTTCGGCAGTCCTTGAACAAGCGAACGATCCAGCAAGCACCGTCTGCGCCAGCGCCCGCCGCCTTGCAATGGCCTAGGGTCAGGACCCCTTAACCGCGCCATCGAGGTTTGAGTCAAAATGGCTCGGTGCAAGGAAGGAAGCCACAGGAATATGTCGATATTTCAAGGCTTCCTGACGCCGCACTGGGCCATTTTGGCCAAATCCCTGCGGGACGCCGGAATGGCTTCCAGCTCGAACCGAAACGGCCTTGGAAAGGCAAACAGCCTTCCCGGCGGCCCTTTCGGCCCGATCTGTTCGCCATTCCGACGCCTCGATGGCGCGGTTAAGGGGTCCTGACCCTCATTGCGTCCGTCGATCCACCACACCCGCCCGTCGAACGGGTGCGACGCTTGTGTTCGCGACGGGCTATGGTTTACGTTGAAACCAGTCCGCCAAATCGCGGCGACTTGCGGGGTGTGTGGATGGGCATGAGGAAATCGCTGTTGCTGGCCGCTGGTGCCTTGCTCGCGGCCTGTTATCCCGCCGCGGCTCAGGAGCCCGAGCAGGGCGCGCTGGTCGCCCCGCCGATCGAATACACCCGCTGGCAGTTGGCCAATGGCCTGACCGTGATTGCGCTGGAGGATCACTCTACCGCCAGCGTCACCACGTCGCTGTGGTACGATGTCGGTGCCAAGAACGATCCGCAGGGCCGCGCCGGGTTCGCCCACTTGTTCGAGCATATCCTCAGCCGCAAGACGCTGAACATGCCGTACAACATGATCTACGGCCTCGTCGCCGATGTGGGCGGCACGCGCAACGCCTCGACCGGCTCGGACCGGACCAATTATTACGAGATGGTCCCGGCCGAGAACCTCGAGACCATGCTGTGGACGCACCGCGAACGGATGGCGCTGCCGGTGATCGACGACCACGTGTTCGAAAGCGAGCGCGGGGTGGTGAAGGAGGAACTGCGCACCCGCGTGCTCGCGCCGCCGTACGGCATCCTGGCGCGGTTCGTGTTGCCCGAAGTGGGGTTCGACCTGCTGCCGCAGCGGCGTCCGGGGATCGGCTCGATCGCCGACCTGGATTCGGCCACGCTCGACGATGCGCGCGCGTTCCACCAGGCCTATTACGGGCCCGACACCGCCACGCTGATCGTCGCCGGTAATTTCGACCCCGAGAACCTGCGCACGCTGGTCGACCGCTACTTCGCCGACATTCCCCGCCGCGCGGCACCGGTGGACGTGGCCGTGCCGCAGCGCGAGCCGGGTCGCACCGCGCCGCGCTCGGTTGTCGCCCATGCGCCTGGCGTGCCGCTGCCGGTCGCCGGGACCGTGTGGCAGCTGCCCGGTGCGAGTGACCCCGACATGCCCGCGCTTGAAGTGCTCAGCGCGATCCTGGCGCTCGGCGATTCGAGCCGCTTCCACGCCGCGCTGGTCGAAACCGGGCTGGCGGTGGAGACCGAGGGCTATGTCGATCTGTCGGAGGAAGGCAGCCTGTTCGTCCAGTTCGCCACGGTCAGTGCCGGGGGCGACATCGCCGCGACCGCCGCCGCGCTCGCCGCCGCAACGGCTGCACTGCGCGAACAGCCGGCGAGCGATGCGGAACTTGCCGAAGCGCGCAACGAGCTGGTCGCCGCCAGCTTGCGCGAACGCGAAACCGCCAGCGGGCGCGCGTTCGAGTTGGGCGAATACCTGGTGATGACCGGCGATCCGCAAGCGGCCGATAGACGGTTGGCGGGCATCGCTGCTGTCACTACCGCCGATGTGCAGCGCGTCGCGCGTCGCTGGCTGGCGCCCGAGAGCCGGACCGACATTACCTATGAGCGCGGTCCGCACGATCCTGCCGAATATGCCAATCCGGTGCCGATGCCCGCCTATGTCACCCTGCCGCCGGCGACGGGTGAGCCGCGTGCTGTTCTGCCCGAAGCCGAGCGCCAGCCGCCGCCTGCGCCGGGAGAGCGGCCGTCGGTCATCGTACCCGACCTCGTCCGGCGCACGCTCAGCAATGGCCTACAGGTGATCGCCGCGCAAACGGGAGAAGTGCCGCTGGTCAGCCTCAGCGTGCTTCTGCCCGGTGGCAGCGCCAGCGATCCGCGCGAGGCTGCGGGGCTGGCCCAGCTCGCCGCCATGCTCGCCAGCAAGGGCACGCCAGGCCGCACTGCTCGCGACATCGCCGCACGGCTCGAAGGGCTCGGGGCCGAGATGAGCGCCACTGCGCGCAGCGATGGCACCGTGTTCACGCTCAGCGCGCCCGCTGGTGTGATGGCCGAGGCGGGCGCGGTGCTGGCCGACGTCATCCGCCAACCGATCTATCCCGCCGATGAAGTGGCCCGCGAGCGGACCCGCGCGATCGACAGTTTGCAGATCGCCATGCAGGACCCGGGCGATCTGGCAGGCATGGTCATACGCCCGCTGCTGTACGGTGCGGCGCCTTATGGCAACGTCACCGGCGGCACCCCCGCCAGTCTGGCCGCGATCACCCCCGAGGACTTGCAGGCCCATGCGGGCAGCTGGTGGCAACCGGGCGCGGCGCGGGTGGTGGTGACCGGCGGCATTGCCCCCGATGCAGCCTTCGCGCTGGTCGAGAACCTGTTCGGTGACTGGCAGGCCAGTGCCCCAGCGCCGCAACCTGTTGCCCACCCGTCCGGGATCGACTTGCCGGTGCGCACCGTGGTGATCGATATGCCCGAAGCGGGGCAGGCCGCCGTGGTGCTGGTGGCGCGCGGCCCAGCGCGGACCGCCGACGACGTCTATGCGCTCGACCTTGCCAATGCAGTGCTGGGCGTGGGTTCAAACGGACGGTTGTTCGAGGAAATCCGCACCCGCCGCTCGCTGTCGTATGGCGCCTATTCGTCGCTCGGCTCGCTGGCGCAGGACCCGCCGCTGACCGCCAGCGCGCAGACCGCCAACGAGACGGCGGACGAAGTGGCCGCCGTGATGCTCGAGCAGTTTGCGCGGCTGGGCACCGAGCCGCTTGATCCCGATACCGTGGCGCGCCGCCGGGTGATGCTCGCGGGTGCCCGGGCGCGTTCGCTGGAAACCAGCGGCGGCTATGGCGCGGTGATGGTCGACCTGCTGGCACAAGGCATCGATCCCGCCGAAGCCGCGCTCTATCGCGACCGTCTGGAAGCAGCGAGCGCCGAAGCCGCCTCGACTGCAGGTGGGCGCTGGTTCGATCCGGCGCGCGTGTCGCTGCTGATCGTCGGCAACGCCGCTGCCTTCATCGACGATCTACGCGCTATCGGCCCCGATGTAGAGGTGATCCCGGTGAGCGAGCTGGACTTGGCCAGCCCGACGCTGCGCTAAACAGGGTCTAAGCCTCAGTACTCGGGATACCAGTAGGCGCCGTGGCACGCGGCGCAGGTGCCATCCATGCCGGTGACGATTTCGCTGGTGCGCGCGGCGTCGCGGGCGCGGGCGGCGGCTTCCAGTTCGCGGGCATTGGCGGCGAAGGCGGCGGCGAAGGTGCGCAGGCCCGCCGGATCGGCATCGATGCTGGCCTGGACCACGTCCATCGACACTTCGTATTCCTCGGTCGCGCGGTTGCCGGGCGAGGCGGCGATGAAGCTTTGGGCTGCAGCCATCCGCTCGGCCGATTCGGCGAGCAGTGCGGCGGAACTGGCGATCTGCGTCCAGCCTTCGTCGGGGATCATCGCGGGGACGAGATTGCCGTTATCGTCGAGCGCGTTGTTGGTCACGTCCCAGATGGCAACGATGGCAGGATTGACCTCGGTCTGCATCACGTGGCGCACGTCGACCGGGGCTGAGTCCTGCGACGAGGCGGCGCTTGCACCAAAGGCAAGGGCGGCCAACGAGGCTGCAAGAATTGGCGAAACGGCAAGAACGGCACGCATGGGCTGATCCTCTCTACTGTGCAGGCTCGGGCACCGGAACCGGCTCACCCTCGTCCGCTTCGTCGCGCAGTTGCCGCGTCCACATATCGGCATAGAGCCCATCGTGGCGCAGCAAGGCGGCATGGCTACCATGCTCTGCCACGCGCCCGTCGTGAATGACATAGATCAAATCGGCATCTGCGATGGTCGACAGGCGGTGCGCGATAGCCAGCGTGGTGCGCCCTTCCGACACCCGGCGCAAGGTGGCGAGGATATCCTGCTCGGTCTGCGAATCGAGCGCGCTGGTCGCCTCGTCGAGCAGCAGGATCGGAGGGTCCTTGACCAGCGTGCGGGCGATGGCCACGCGCTGCTTCTCGCCGCCCGACAGCTTCAGGCCGCGCTCACCCACTTCGGTCGCCAGCCCCAGCGGCAGCTTCTGGATGAACGGCCAGATCGCCGCGCCTTTGGCCGCGGTCATCACCTGCGCGTCGTCCGCCAGTTCGCGGCCATAGGCGATGTTGTAGCCGATGGTGTCGTTGAACAGCACCGAATCCTGCGGCACGATGCCCAGGTGCGCGCGCAGGCTCTCCTGCGTCACGTCGCCGATATCCTGCCCGTCGATCAGGATGCGACCCGCCCACGGATCGTAGAAGCGGAACAGCAGTCGGCCGATCGTGCTCTTGCCCGCGCCCGACGGCCCCACCAGCGCGATGTGCTTGCCCGCCGGCGCCTCGAACGACAGGCCGTGCAGGATCTGCCGGTCGCGATCGTAGCCGAAGTCGACATTGTCGAACACCACGCCGGGGCGGCGCACGATCAGCGCGGGTGCCCCCGGCTTGTCGGCCACTTCGACCGCCGTATCCATCAGCCCGAACATCGCGGCCATATCGACCAGCCCCTGGCGGATGGTGCGATAGACCCAGCCGAGCATGTCGAGCGGGCGGAACAGCTGGGCGAGGTAGGTCTGGATCAGCACCAGATCGCCCGGCGTCAACCGGCCCTTGCTCCACTGCCACACGGTAAAGGCCATGCAGCCGACCATCAGCAGGTTCATGATCAGCGCCTGGATCACGTTGAGCAGGGCGAGCGAGTTCTCGCTGCGGATGGCAGCCTCGGCATATTGCCGCGTCGCCTTGCCGAAGCGTTCGCGTTCGCGGACCTCGGCGCCGAAATATTTGACCGTTTCATAATTCAGCAGGCTGTCGACCGCGCGCGCCATGGCCAGGCCGTCGAGGTCGTTCATCGCCTTGCGCAAGGCGGTGCGCCATTCGGTCACGCGGCGGGTGACCCAGATGTAGGCGACCACGGTGACTGCCGTGGCGGCGACCACCTCGAATCCGAACTTGATCTGGAAGATCACGCCGACCACCGCCAGTTCCAGCACCGTGGGCAGGATGTTGAACAGGAGGAAGTAGATCATCGAGTTGATCGACTTGGTGCCGCGTTCGACCACCCGTGTCACCTCGCCGGTGCGGCGCGAAAGATGGAACCGCAGGCTCAGGCGGTGCAGGCGCTCGAACACGTCCTCGGTCAGCGAGCGGACCGCGTCCTGGCCCACCCGCTCGAACACCACGTTGCGCACGTTGTCGAACACCACGGTGGCAAAGCGACCGGCGGAATAAGCGAAGACCAGCCCCAGCGCGACCGCCAGCGCTTGCGTCCTGGCGTCGCCGGTGGCGGCCATCGCATCGACCGCGCCCGAATAGGCGAAGGGCAGGGCCAGCACGACCACCTTGGCCAGCAACACGAATAGCGCGGCCAGCATGATCCGCCGGCGCAGGTCGGGCCGGTCAGCAGGCCACAGGTACGGCAGGAAGCGGCGGATCGTGCCCCAGTCCGGATTGACGACAACCTTGTCGTTATCCGGGTCAATATCCGGGTCGATAGGGGTTTGCGCGCTGTCAGCCATGCTCCTCAAGTGGGGGCGAAGGCGGCACGGGGCAACACAGTTTGCCTATCGGCCGGCCAAGCCGCCAAAAGCCGCAGCATCGGGCAGCCGCGCGCCGGGTGGCAGATCGAACAATACGCGGCGGCTGGGAAAGTCGATCGCCACGCGCTGGAACAGGCGCAGTTCGTTCATCCCGAGGATCAGCGCCGGCTCGTCGACCAGATCGAGTGCGGCGAAAGTCGGGCTGTCGGCAAAGGTGATGACCAGGTTGTTGATCTGCGCAGAGCCGAAATCGAGCTTGCGGATCATGCGCGAGGTGCCGGTGGTCTGCACCCCGTTGATGTCGGTCATTTCGGCCGACACGTTCTCGCGCGCCCGACGCAGGCGGGTCTGCAACGCGGCATTGCCGATCGAACCCTGCGCCCCGGTATCAACCATCACCGCAGTGCGCACGCCGTCGATCTCGGCACTGGCGATGATCAGCTGGCCATTGCGGCTGCGGGCGCGCACCACGATGTCGAACCCGCGCGAACTCGCCCGTTCGCTGGCATGGCCGATCAGCATCTCGCGATTGGCGAAGTCGAGCAGCACGCGTCGATCCTGCAGGCTGTCGAGACCGAGGATCCCGTCGGCACCGCCGATGTTCACCCCGTCGACCAGCGCCGCGCGCGCATCGTAGGCGCTGTGGTTGCCAAAGGCGATCTCGGCGATCTGCGCGGTCTGCACTTGCCGGGTTGAAGCCATGCCCACCAGTGTGGCGGTGGCCCGCGGACCCAGTTGCAACTGATCGGCCACCAGATGGCTGAGCACGGTCGCCTGAGCGCCGGTATCGACCATGAAGCGGAACGGACCCTGGCCGTTGAGCTGCACGGCCACGGTCATGCGGCGATAGCTGTCGGTTTGCAGCGCCAGCGTCTGTGCTTCCGGCAAGACGGGATCCGGCACTCCCTCGACCTGCGATTCAGCCAATGCGCCGGCCGATGTTGCGGTCAGCGCGATGACGCCGGCAATTTTCAGCCAGTTCATGCCCGTTGCTCCTCATTCCCGGGCGGAAGATACCACAGCCACGAGAGTGCGCATAGCTTGGCGAGCTGGTCAGGGGGCCGCTGCCTCAGGGCAGGACGCGGAAGAACCGGTCGACCTCGGCATCAACCTTGCGCATGAACCAGGCACCGCTGGCGCGGATCGCGGGCAGGTCGGCCTTGGTGAGTACCCGCGGGCTCGATTGGCCGGACGGAAAGGCAATGAACCGGCGGTTGGGCTGCAGGTGCTCGCCGTGGCGCAGGGCCAGCGACGTGGGCACGGCGTGCTCGTCTGCGCAGACCGTGCCCTTCAGCCGCCCGCTGTCCTCCAGCATGGTCAGGTCGCGGGCCGTGCTGGCGAGGGCGGAGGCGGGCAGGCTCCACCAGCCCGATCCCTTGTGCCACGGTCCCAGCGGCATGCTGCGCGGCATTTTGAGCGCATGTCTCAGGTGGCCGCCCCAGCGGGCCAGCCGCCGCAACTCCCATGTAGCGGCATAAGCCAGCCGGTCGCGCGCCGGATCGAGCCGCAGCCAGCGCGTGTCGAGGCGATAGTCCTGCATCCGCTCGGCCTGCGCGCCCACAATGGCCTCGGCGAAGCACGCGCCCGGCGGGGCGGCGGCGATCTCGGCCACGATGCACTCGCGACTGGCGACGGGCCAGCACACACCGCTCAGGGCATGGGCATAGTCGACCCTTTCCGCCAGTGCCGCTTCGAGCAGCAGGCGGTGCACGGTGACGAGGCTGCGATGGCCCCAGATCACCTTGGCCGGGTCGGGCAGCAGAATGACGCGTGGGTCGTCGCTCAGACCGCCGCCCCGCACCTCGCGCCACAGGTCCGATCCGCCATCGATGTGCACGATGGCAAGGTCCGGCGTGCCCGGCGGCAGCAGCGCGTGCAGCAAGGCCTGCACGCCGCCGCGATCCGCGTGTGCCATGATCAGGTAGGCCATGCGCATGGCGGTCAGGCGCCGTGGCGAGTCGGTCGAAGGAAGGGAACCTGCGCCAGCCCCAGCTGCACTTCGCCCCAGAACGGGTGGCGCACCAGCGGCAGCGTGGCGAGCCAACACAGCCCGCCCGCCGCGACGAGGCCGACCAGGGGCACGAAGCCGATGTCATCGCCGAACCAGCCGAACCAGCGGGCCAGAGCCAGCGGCAGCCCTGCGGCCAGCGCGCACATGCCGCTCTTGGCGTAAGTCAGCGCCGCCGCGCCTATCGGCAGTTCCAGCAGGCGGCACAGCAGCACGGCATAGATGGCAAACCACAGCGCGCCGGTGGCGATGCGGCTCAGCGCGGCGGCCTCCACGCCCCACAGGCAGAATGTGGCCAGCAGCGCCACGGTCAGCGCGGTGTCGATCAGGTTGACCCACACCAGCGTTTTGATCCGTCCCAGCAGGATCGGAATGTCCATCTGCAGCGGAATGGCTACGAAGAAGATCTCGGCGAGAGCGGTCCACCGCAACAGCGGCGCGACGTCCATCCAATTGGGACCATAGAGCAGGTAGACCACCGGCTCGGCGGCCAGCGCCAGCCCAACGGCAGCGGGCCATTGCAGCGCGGTATTGCAGGCGACGAGGTGGAGATAGGGCGCGGCGAGCGGCTCGCCCGCGTCGCGCTTCCTGGCAAAGGCGGGATAGAACACCGCGTTGATCGCACCCACCACCAGCATCGACATCTGGCCCGCCAGCGCGCCCGCGCGGGTGAACAGGCCGGTGGCGGCCATGCCCAGCAGGCGGCCCACGATCAGGTCCTGGCTGCGCAAGCCGAGCGACCCCGAGAGACTCAGTATGAACGTCGCCCCGCCAAAGCCGAGCATCGGGCGCACCACGGCATGATCGCGCGGCCAGCGCGGCAGCACAGGCGCTCCCCGTTGCACCAGCGCCAGCTTGACCACGGCAGTCGCCAGCATGCCCCAGGCGAGCGAGGCCGGACCGGCGCCCGCCGCAGCCGTGGCCACGGCGACGCCGCCACCCACCAGCGCGCTGCCGGCATTGGCGAAGAACAGCGCCTTGAAGTCCATCCGCCGCGTCAGCAACGCGGCGGGCACGATCCCCAACGGGATGGCGACATAGGCGGCCGCGATGATCAGCACCAGCGTGGCCAGCCCCGCTTCGCCATAGAAGCGCTCGAGTGGCACGGCTGCCAAGGCAACCACAGCAGCGACCGCCCAGCCGATGCCAACTGCCACCGCAGCATAGTCGCGCACGTGGTCCTCGCGCATCGCCGGTTGCCCGGTAACGAAGCGGCTGATGCCCATGTCCTGGAAGATCGACACCACCATCGCCGCCGCCAGCGCGATCGAGAACAGGCCGACATCGGCGGGCAGCAGGAACAGCCGCGAGATGACGACGCTGGTGGCGAACTGGATCGCGAAGCTGGCGTACTGCGCGGCCAGCGACCACAGTGCGGCGCGGCGGATGCTCATCGTCGGGCCGCCAGCGCGGTCGCCAGCCGCCAGGCCCGCGCGGGCTCGCCAAACCGCATCAGCCGGGCGGCCGTGCGCCACAGGTCCGCACCGCGCCCGCCTTCGTCGACATGGCGGAGCAGGAGGTCGAAACCCGGGCCGGTCATGGCATCGCGGGAGTAGACCAGCGCGCGGGCGGCGCGACCGCGCACCTGCTGGGCAACACCGGGGCGGCCGAACAGGTGGTCGAGCTGCTCGATCGGCGGCAAGGCAGCAAGATGTTCGGTCGGATCGGGCCGTCCGGCTTCCCGCTCCTCATGCGCCGCACGGGCCACGGCTACGCCGATCTGCTGCTCCAGCGCGTGGCGGTTGGAGACCTGCCCGGCATAGTGGCGATAGCGCAGCAGCCGCACCGGCACGTTGGCGATCTGCGTGCGATCCGCCAGGCGCAGCCACAGGTCAAAGTCCTCGCAATGGCGGAAGGCTTGATGATAGCCGCCGACCGCCAGTACCACGTCGCGCCGGTAGATCACCGCCGGGTGCGCCAGCAACGGGCCACCGTTGGCGACATGGTCGAGGAACTGCGCATGGCTTATCGGATGGTCAGGCCCGCCGGTGACATAGGGCTCGCCGTCCTCGTCGATGTCCTGCGTCCAGCTCCCCAGCACACCGCATTCGGGATGGTCGGACAGATAGGCGAGCTGGGTGGAGAAGCGCTCGGGCATGGCGATGTCGTCGGCATCCATCCGCGCCACCAGCGGCGCGCGGGCGAGGCCGAGGAGCTGGTTGAGACTGGCGACCAGCCCGCGGTTCTCCCGAATGAGCGGGCGGACGCGCGGATCGCGCAGCGCATAGGCGCGCAGGATATCGGGCGTGGCATCGGTCGAACCGTCGTCGATGATCAGGAATTCGAAGTCGTTGAAGTCCTGCGCCAGGACGCTGTCGATCGCGGATTCGAGGAAGCGCGCGCCATTATAGACGCTCATCGCCACGCTCAGCGGCGGCACCGGCCCGGGATCGGGCAATGCGCTGGCAATTGTAGTCATCGTCATGGGCGGGCCCGAATGCGTCCTTCTCGTCACCCCCTCCTTATGCGCCGGCGCGTAAAGATCGGGTCAATGTCGGCGCCCATTGCCTTACGGGAGTAACGACGACTTCGACTGCGCCTGTGCTGTATGAAGGATACCTGCGCGCGCGAGCAGCCCGTCCGATACACGGCACGAAACACCGGCAAAGAAGGCGCCGATTCACCCATCGAATCGCCTGAAACGGGCGAAATGAAGACAATCCGAGCCGGATAAGATGGATAAGTAGCTGAAATAATGGTTATTTCTGACGAGCGCAATAAAATTGCAAAAATGCGGTTGACCGAATCTCGAACCCCGCCTAGTTGCACCTCACCGACGCGGCGCAGACGGTTTCAACCGCCCTCGCTACTCGGTCGCCAACATAGAACGGACAGACAGTCCCCCGGTAGATAAAATCGGGGAACGTTTACTGTCCGCTTCTTTCTGTCGGTGGGTTCTTTGACATTGTTAGTTTTTCGATGAAGGGACATGTGGGCGACGGCGCCTGGTTCCGGGGGTTTTAAGGCTCCGGATACCAGTTTAAAGCAAGCCGATTGCCACATCCTGATCGCCCCCACAGGGTGGTTTGTGATGATGCATGTTCATTCGTATCCATTACGTTTGATGTGCAGGTATCGGCTCCTTGAAGCTCATGCCTGGCAGGTCAGCGATCGTCAGATCGTGCCTGCCTGGTGTGTGACACAAACTTGAGAGTTTGATCCTGGCTCAGAACGAACGCTGGCGGCATGCCTAACACATGCAAGTCGAACGAACCCTTCGGGGTGAGTGGCGCACGGGTGCGTAACGCGTGGGAACCTGCCTTTTGGTTCGGAATAACAGTTAGAAATGACTGCTAATACCGGATAATGTCTTCGGACCAAAGATTTATCGCCATTAGATGGGCCCGCGTAGGATTAGCTAGTTGGTGAGGTAAAGGCTCACCAAGGCGACGATCCTTAGCTGGTCTTAGAGGATGATCAGCCACACTGGGACTGAGACACGGCCCAGACTCCTACGGGAGGCAGCAGTGGGGAATATTGGACAATGGGCGAAAGCCTGATCCAGCACTGCCGCGTGAGTGATGAAGGCCGTAGGGTTGTAAAGCTCTTTTACCAGGGATGATAATGACAGTACCTGGATAATAAGCTCCGGCTAACTCCGTGCCAGCAGCCGCGGTAATACGGATGGAGCTAGCGTTGTTCGGAATTACTGGGCGTAAAGCGTGCGTAGGCGGTTATTCAAGTCAGAGGTGAAAGCCCGGGGCTCAACCCCGGAACGGCCTTTGAAACTAGATAACTAGAATCTTGGAGAGGTTAGTGGAATTCCGAGTGTAGAGGTGAAATTCGTAGATATTCGGAAGAACACCAGTGGCGAAGGCGACTAACTGGACAAGTATTGACGCTGAGGTACGAAAGCGTGGGGAGCAAACAGGATTAGATACCCTGGTAGTCCACGCCGTAAACGATGATAACTAGCTGT
>JBDSUF010000033.1:0-60477 GCA_039927835.1 Alteraurantiacibacter sp. | reverse complement strand
CCGGTGCCACGCTGGTCGTCGCGCCGCGCTATTTCGAACGGCTCGGCGCGATGCGGCCTGAATTCCCCGTGCTGGTGGTGTTCTCCGCCGTGGGCATGAGCGTGATGGTCTCGGCCAGCGACCTGCTGGCGCTGTACATCGGGCTCGAGTTGCAATCGCTGTCGGCCTACGTGCTGGCCGCCTATCTGCGCGATGACGACAAGAGCGCCGAGGCGGGCCTGAAGTACTTTGTGCTCGGCGGGCTGGCTTCGGGCATCCTGCTGTTCGGCATGAGCTTGCTTTACGGTTTCACTGGCTCGACCAGTTTCGATGGCATCAACGTAGCGATGTCTGATGGGCTTTCCGGCGGCGCGCTGTTCGGCTTGATTTTCGTGATGGCGGGCCTCGCCTTCAAGATCAGCGCGGTGCCGTTCCACATGTGGACGCCCGACGTTTACGAAGGCGCGCCGACGCCAGTGACTATGTTCTTCGCCACCGCACCCAAGGTGGCTGCCGTGGCGCTGCTCGCCCGCGTTTCGCTGGAAGCCTTTGGCAGCCAGGCAGCGGCGTGGCAGCAGATCGTCACATTCACCGCCATCGCCTCGATCGTGGTCGGCGCGCTGGGGGCCATCGGGCAGGAGAATATCAAGCGCTTGCTGGCCTACTCGTCGATCAACAACGTCGGCTTCATCCTGATCGGCCTTGCCACTGCCAGCGCGGCGGGGGCCAGTTCGATGCTGGTTTACCTCGTGTTCTATGTCGCCATGACCGTGGGCAGCTTCGTTGGCCTGCTGATGCTGCGCGATGCGGACGGCAATGCGCTGGAAACCTTTGCCGATATCAAGGGCCTGTCAACCACCCGCCCGGCGCTGGCCTGGTGCCTGCTGGCGATCATGTTCAGCCTCGCGGGCATTCCCCCGCTGATGGGATTTTATTCCAAGCTGGTCGTCTTCCAGGCCGCCGTCGAAGCCAACCTCCTGCCGCTCGCCGCCATTGGCATCGCCGCCAGCGTGATCGGCGCGTTTTACTACCTGAAGTTCATCAAGGTGATGTTCTTCGATGAGCCGGTGGACCGCGTGAAGGACACCGGCGACTGGGCGCACTGGGCATTGCTCGGCTTGTCCGTGCTGGTGATCTCGCCGCTGGCGTGGCTCGCCACCGGGTGGATCGGCAACCTGGCCGACATGGCGGCGGCCTCGCTGTTCATCGCCGGTTGAATTGGTTTACCGGCGCGACATCGTTCCCGAAACCGGTTCGACCAGTGCAGACATGCTGGCGCGGCTTGCTGCGGGCGCGGCGCTACCGGAGGGGTACTGGCTGATCGCCGACCGGCAGAGCGAGGGGCGCGGACGGCAGGGTCGCCGCTGGCTCGATGCTCCGGGCAACTTCATGGGTTCTACGGTCGTCCACCTCGACCCGGACGATCCGCCCGCTGGCAGTCTGTCGTTCGTGGCGGCGCTGGCGGTTTACGCTGCGGTGTCCGGGCAGATCGCGACCCCGTCCGCGCTCCAGCTCAAGTGGCCCAACGACGTGCTGTTGGCGGGCACCAAGTTTTGCGGCATCCTGCTCGAGCGTGAGGGCGGGCACGCGGTGATCGGCATCGGGGTCAACCTTGCTGCCGCGCCGTCGGTTAGCGGGCGTAAGGTGCTGGCGCTGGGCGAGCGCGGCCCGCGGCCCGACCGCGACATGTTTGCGGACAACCTCGCTGCCCGCTTTGCCACCGAGCTGGACCGCTGGCGCAAGCAGGGCACGGGCCCCCTGTTCGCCCGCTGGCAGACCGCCGCCCATCCGCCCGGCACCCGCCTGACCGTGCACGATGGCGACGGTACGGCGATTTCGGGCCACTACGATGGGCTCGAGCCCGATGGTGCTTTGCGCTTGGTGCTGGATGATGGCACTAGGCGCACGATTCACGCTGGCGACGTGTCCCACCAAGGATCTGACTGAAATGCTGCTCGCGGTCGATGTCGGCAACACCAACGTAGTCTTCGCTTTATTCGACGGCGGCGCGATGCGCACCCGCTGGCGCATCGCCACCGATGCGCGCCGCACGGGTGATGAATATGCCGTGTGGCTGGTCCAGTTGATGCAGATCGAAGGGATCGGGCGCGAGGCGGTTACCGGCATGATCGTATCGAGCGTGGTCCCGCGTGCACGGCACAATATCGAGGTGCTGGCGCGCAAGTATTTCGGCGTCGAGCCGCTGTTCGCGGGCGAGGGCGCCGCCGCGTGGCAGTTTCCCATCGATGTCGACGAACCGCGCAGCCTGGGGGCGGACCGGGCGGTCAACGCGCTGGCGGCGCACGCCAAGTATCCGGGCGACCTGATCGTGATCGACTTCGGCACCGCCACCACGTTTGACGTGGTTTCCGCAGACGGCGCCTACAAGGGCGGCATCATCGCGCCGGGGATCAACCTCTCGCTCGATGCATTGGTCAGCAACACCGCCAAGCTGCCGCGCATCGCGATCGAGGCTCCGCGCGGGACCAGCGTCGTCGGCAAAAACACCGAGGACCAGATGCTGATCGGCGTATTCTGGGGCTATGTGGCGATGATGGAAGGGCTGGTCGCCCGCATGAAGGCCGAGATCAGCCGCCCCGCCAAGGTTATCGCGACGGGTGGCCTCGCCATCCTGTTCGACAAGCATACCGAGATTTTCGACGCGGTTGACGGGGACCTGACCCTGCAAGGCCTGGCGATGATCGCAGACCGCGCAAGGACCCCATGAAGAAAGATTATACCCCCGAAGACGAATTGCTGTTCCTCGCGCTCGGCGGCTCGGGCGAGATTGGTATGAACGTCAATCTCTACGGCTGCCAGGGCAAGTGGCTGATGGTCGACCTGGGCATGAGCTTCGGCGCGCAGGAGTATCCCGGCACCGAGCTGATGTTCGCCGATCCCGCCTTTATCGAGGACCGATTGGACGACCTGCTGGGCGTGGTGCTGACCCACGCGCACGAGGACCACATCGGCGCGATCCCTTATTTCGCCGCCGACTTCGACGTGCCGCTGTACGCCACGCCGTTCACCGCCGAGCTGATCCTGCGCAAGCTGGACGAGGCCGGGATCACCAATCAGGTCGAACTCAACATCATCGATGATGAAGACCCGTTCGAGCTCGGCCCGTTCTCGATCCGCTATGTGCCGCTGGCGCACTCGATCGCCGAGGGCAATGCGCTGGTGATCGAGACGCCATACGGCCGCATTTTCCACACGGGCGACTGGAAGCTGGACGAGGAGCCGATCATCGGCGAACCGGCGACCGAGGAGGAGCTGACCGAGATCGGCGACGAGGGCGTGCTCGCGCTGGTGTGCGATTCGACCAACGTGTTCAACCCGGAAGCCTCGGGCTCCGAAGGCGCGGTTTATCTCGGCCTGCTGGAGGAAGTGCGCAAGCATCAGGGCAAGCGCGTGCTCGTCACCACCTTTGCCTCCAACGTGGCGCGGTTGCAGACCTTGGCATCGGTGGCCGAGGAAACCGGGCGCCAGTTGTGCGTGGCCGGGCGCTCGCTCGACCGGATCATCGAAGTGTCGAAGGCCAGCGGCTATCTGGAGGATATTCCGCCGACGATCGATTTCGAAACCGCGATGAAGCTGCCACGCGGGCAGGTGATGATCATCGGCACCGGCGGACAGGGCGAGCCGCGCGCCGCGCTGGCGCGCATTGCCGACGGCAACCACCAGATCGAACTGGTCGAGGGCGATGTGGTGCTGTTCTCCAGCCGCGTGATCCCGGGCAATGAGCTCGCCATCGGCAAGATCCAGAACCAGCTGGCCTTGCGCGGCATCGTGATGGTGACCGACCGGCAGAGCCACATCCACGTTTCCGGGCATCCGGGGCGGCCCGAACTGGAAGCGCTCTATTCGTGGATCCGGCCGCAGATACTCGTGCCGGTGCACGGCGAAATCCGCCATATGAAAGAGCAGTGCCGCCTCGGTAAGGCGCGTGGCATTCCCAACCAGGTGTTCCAGAAGAACGGCGACATCGTCCGTCTGGCACCGGGCAAGCCGGGCAAACTGGCCGAAGTGACCAATGGCCGTCTGGTGCTCGATGGCGAGATCATCGTGCCCGCCGATGGCGAGGCGATTGCCATGCGCCGCCGCCTTGCGCGCGATGGCCTGTTGCTGGTGGTGCTGGAGCGCGGCGGTGGCATCCAGATCGAAGGCGTGGGTCTACCGCTTGACGAAGATTACGATGACTTTGTCACCGACGCGATTGCGGATGTGAAGAAGGCGCTCTCCAACCTGCGCGGACCGACCGCGCGCGACCGCGAGGCGATCATGGAAGCCGCGCGCCTCTCTGCCCGGCGTGCAGCCCAGCGGTGGAGCGGCAAGAAGCCGCAGACGCGCGTGATCCTGCCGCTCGAACAGCTCGAACCCCGGAGCGACAAGCAGGCCGACAATCGCACAGGCCGGCGCCGGTGAAGATCACCAGTATCGTCGCCATCTACCTGCTGTTCTGGGTGATGTCGGCGTTTGTCCTGCTGCCGTTCGGGGTCAAGACGCACGAGGAGGCGGGTATCGCCAAAGTGCCGGGTCAGGCCGACAGCGCCCCGGCCAACTTCCGTCCCGGCCGCCTGGCCTTGCGCGCCACGGTGATCGCCGCTCTGCTCAGCGCCTTGTACATTGCCAACTATACGCAGGGTTGGGTGACCGTGGCCGACCTCGACTTCTGGGCGCCGACACAACCGGTCAGCTGATCGCCTCAGCCGCGCAGGCGCTCGATCGCCTGGGCGAGCACTACGTAGAGCTTGCCGATGTCCGACGATAGCAGGGTCACGCCCATGGCATTGCCGTCGCGGGTGGACAGGATCGGTCGCAGCAGCGCCTCGAAATCGTGGATGTAGCGGTTGACCGCGGCGCGCAATTCCTCGTCAGAATCATAGGCGTCGCTGATCGCGCGCACTTCCTGGTTGTCGAGCAGGCGCACCGCGCGCCGGGTGAAGATGCCGCGATCGCCCTTGAGATAGCCGGCCCAGGCCGTATCGGTGACCTCGGCATCGAGCGCGCGGGCGATGTCGATCGAGCATGAATTGAGGCTCTCGGTGATCAGCGCCATGCGCCGCGTGAAGTCGCTGTTGACCTGCTCCTCGGCCTGAACACGCGCCTGCGCCACGCGCTGCTCCAGATTGCCGGCGAGCTGGTTGACCTTGGCCAGCTGGTCGCGCAGCTGGATCGCCGTCGCACGGCCATGCGCGGCTGCCTCGTTGGTGGCGAGTTGCAAGTCGGCGATGGCCTGCGCGGAGCTGGTGGCGATCGTTTCGCCGATCAGCGTACCGGCTTCCTCGCCCACCCGCTCGGCGATGGCTCGCACGGCGTCGGCCTGGCCGGCGTGCATCTGTGCGATCAAGGCCGTGGCGGCCTGGTCGAGTGTGGCCAGCGATTGCTCCAGATCGGCGCTCGCCTTGGCGGCAACCGTCTGCGCCTGTTCGCCCAGCGTGGTGAGGCGGTCCTCCAGCGTGGCCAAGGTGGCGAGCATTTCGGTGGAGCCAGTGCCGGTGGCGGCGACATGCTGTTGCAGGGCAGCGCCCTTGCCTTCGGCCTCCGTCATCGCCGCGCCGAGCGCTTCCACCCGATCGGCGAAACCGGACAGCCGCTCGTCAGCCTGACCGATTGCTGTCGTCAGCGCACCTTCGGAATGGTCCACCCCGGCGCGGATCAGTTCGAGCAGGCGCACGCTGCCGTCGGTCAGCAGGGTCAGGCGTGCCTTGTGATCCTCGAGCACGTCGCGGCCTTGGGTCAGGTTGGCGGTGAACTTGCGCGACGCCTCGCCCAGTTGTTCGGTTTGCTCGCGGCCAAGTTCGGCCAGACGGGCAATCTCGCTGTCGACCTCGGACAGCTGTGCCGCCAGCGTCGCGCCGCGCCGGGCCAGCGTTTCCACATGCGCCAGATGCTCCTGCTGGCGCTCTGCGGCGGCGGCATCGAACGCGGCAATCTTGTCCTTCAGCGCGGCGAGGGCATCGCGATGGGACGCGTCCATCGACGCATTCCGCTGGGCGTGCTCGGTCTCGAACTCGGTTGCGCTTTGCGCCAGGGCATCGCGCACCGTGCGCTCCGCCTCGGCCAGCGATTCGACCCGGCGCTGGGCATTGGCGATGGCCGCCTCGTCGATCCGCGCGATCTCGGCGATGGCTTGGGCCATATGATCGTGCATGGCATCGACTGCGGCGGCGAACCTTGCGTGGAACGATTCCTGCTGGCCCTGCAAGGTGCCGAGGTGCGTTTCCAGCGTGGTCAGCGTGGCATCGACATTTTGCCGCAAGCCATCGACCTGCCGCCCGCAGGCCTCGCCGAAATCGTTGAGCCGCTGGAATGCGGCGATCATCTCGCCAAGGTGCTGCTGCGCGGTGTTGCCGACGTGGCCGATCTGGCTGGTGAGGTCGCGCGCCGAGTTGGCCACCACCGGTAGCCGCTCGCGCAGCTTGTCCATATTGGCCAGCGCGGTGTCGCTGACTTCGCCAATCGCGTTCACCTGCGCGCCGTTGTCGCGGATCAGGTCCTGCAATTGCCCGGCATTGGTCGACAGCCGCTCCGCCGCCATCCGGCCAAGTGATTCAAGGTCGCGCGACTGGGCGGCGATGAAATCGCGCGCCAGGCTGAGCTCCGCGTTGACCGACACCAAGCGCCGCTCGAGCGCCTGCGATTCGCTGGCGAGCATCCGCGCCGTATCGCCAAACCGTGACGCCTCGCGCGTTGAATTGCGCAAGGCCAGCAGCCACAGGCCGAGCACGAGCACCACCGGCACCGCCCAATCGCTGACCAGAGCCGAGCCTTGCGCTGGCGTCACCCCGACGCGGAATTGCGGCACGTGGCTCCAGGCGAAGAACCCGCTCCATGCCACAATCGCCAGCACCCCGAGCGCGGGCATGAGCCAGCGACGCTGGGCGCCGTGCGGTTCTTCTTCCCACCCGTCCTCGAACACCGGCGTCTCGCCCGGACCTGCGGCGAACGTCTCGGCGCCGCCTTCATCGGCCAGCGAAGCCCCTTCGGCGTCGTCCGTTCCGCCCAGCGACATCAGTGTTTTGCGTCTGCTCATGCAGCGCAGGATAACAGGCTGCAGCGCCGCTTTAAACCCGCCTTAACCGATATGCGCCGATGAAGGGTGCGATGACGATGGATCGCGCCGATTTCGAAGCCAATCTCGCCGCCGCTGCGGGCGACGACGGTTCCTTGCGCGCCGAATTGCTTGCCTCGTTCGCCAGCAGCCTCGATCACCAGATCGACCTGCTTCGCCGCGCGCGCTGCGATGGCAACTGGGAAGTGGCGACACGGCGGCTGAAGAGCCTCGGCGTGTCGTTCCATTCGGGGCAGCTGGCAACGCTGGCCGACGAAGCGCTTGAAGCTGCGCCGGGCGATCCGGTGATCCTGCGCAAGCTGGGCCGCTTTACCGAAGGCTTTACCGCACCCGCCTGACCGCAATCAGGCTGCTTGGCAGGTGCCGCTTGCGGCCCTAGCTATGACGCGGTGACCGATCTCCTGCCCATTACCCGCCAAGCGCTTGTGTGCCTGCCGCCGCCAGCGGGCGATGGCGCCCGCCGCGTGCTCGATCGGTGGCTGGGCGAATGGCAGGTGGATCACGCTGCCGACATGGGTTGCAGTGGCTTGTTCATCCTCGGCGGTGGCGGCGGACCGGAAGCGGTCGGCACGCGCCTCGCTGCCGAGCGTCAGGGTTTGAAGGTGCGCGAAATCGCCACGCCGCACGCGCTCGCCGGCGCCATTGCGCCGGGCGAACTGCTGCTGGTGCTGCAACCGCAAGTGCTCCCCTCAGCCAGCGACTGGTGGCGCCAGGCGACGCATCAGGGGTTGGTACTCACCTTCCCGGCTGCCGCCGGGGTGGAAGCGGGGTTCGAGCGGATCGACCTGTCGCGTGCCTGGGCCGGCGCGATGCTGATCCCGGGCCACGCGGTGCATCGCTTGCTCGAATTGCCCGAGGATGTGGAGGCGGCGCCAGCCTTGCTGCGGGTAGCTTTGCAGGCCGGAGTGCCCGAACTGCGCCTGCCGGACGAGGTGCTGGCCAGCGGCGCATGGCCGGTGTTGGGGCGCGGTGTGCCGGTGCGGCTGCATGAGGAAAAGTGGCTGGCGCAACGGCTCGAAGCGACGATTTCGCCTGGCGATACACTGACGGGCCGCATGTGCCGCGCTGCGCTGCGCCGCTGGGGCACGGCGCTGCCGGGCAAGCAGGCTGCCGTTCCCATCACTCTCGCGTTGGCAGGGCTGCTGGCAGCGGGTGGGGTCGCGGCATCTTTCTACGGCGCGGGAGCGGCGGGGCTCGGCCTTGTTGCCGTGGCGGCGCTGGCGCTGGAATTGGGAAGCGCAATTGCCGCGCTTCAACGCGGACGCGAGCGGCTGAACCGGCACCTGCCCAAGCTGCGTTGGGTGATCGACCTGGCGCTGCTGGCGACGGGCTACCTCAATGTTGAAGGGCGCTGGTTCCGGCAAGCCTTCCCCGCGATTGTGCTGGTTCTCGCGCTCAACCTGCCTCGGGAAAGGGCGGTCAAAGGGTCCTGGTGGCGCGCTGCCTTGGCCGATCGCGCGCTGATTGCCGCCGTGGTAGCCGTGCTGGCGCTGGCCGCATCGCCCGAAGTGGGCATGATGCTGGGCGGCGTGACGCTGCTGATCGGCGCTGTTGCATCGCGCCCGCGCAGCTAACGCGGATTTAACCCTGATCGCCTATGACCGCCGCATGAGTTACCAAGGGCAAATCCCCGTTTCGGCAGCCGAAGTCGAAACCATCATGCAGGGCGAGCTGGCCGAAGGCGATGCCGTGCTCGCCAGCACCCGGCCGATCCTGCGTCATCTACTGGCCAATCGCGATCAGACGCTGTTCAGCGACGAGGTGATCGCGCGCGTGCGCGGGATGATCGCGCATGTCGCCCAGCAGCTGCTGCGCGCTTGTGCCGATGCGGCCGACGCGGACGAGGAGGTAAGGCAGGACTTGCCGGGTCATGAAGAGTTGGCGGCCCTGATGCTCGAGGACACCGCGTTTCTTTCGCACGCCCACGCGCTGACCCAGGAGGCGGGTCTTGCCGAAGACCTCCAGCGGCGCAGCGGAATTGACGGCGTGCTGTCTCCGCTGTTGCAGGAGCTGGCAGCCGCGAGTGAACCGCAGCTGGCCGCCGGCGCGATGCGGGTCATCGCGGCGCAGGCCCGCTTCCTGCAGCAGATGCGCCGGATGGAGCTGCCGCTGGGCGAGCTGCCGGGAGACCTGTTCCACAAGGCCCTGCTGCTGATGCAAACACAGATGAGCGGCGATCCGGTGGTCGAAACCGCCACCGCCGCCTTGCGCGCTTCGTTCGATGAGGGTGACGGCCGGATTGGCCAGCTGAGCCGTCTGGTGATGGCACTGGGTGGCCGTGCCGCCCGCGCGCTGGCGATCGATCATGCGGGGCTGGCGCTATTCGCCACGGCGCTGGGCATGGCGTCCAACCAGGACCGCACGCTGGCTGTGCTCGCGTTCGGCGAGAGTCAGCTGGCGCGGCTCGCTCTGTCGCTGCGCGCTGCCGGGCTGGGGCAGGGCGCGGTGGAGGAGCAGTTCCTTTACATTCACCCCGATGCCTTGCTGCCCGAAGGGTTTGACAGCCTGACTACGGCGCGCGCAATCGCTGTGCTGGCCGCTTCGCCGGTGGCGGTCTCGGCCTGAATCGTGGCGACGCTGGCCCCTCTGGTAACGCGCGCGCGCAGCGACGGTCGTGACTGGCTGGTCGAGGCGGACGAGCCGCTGGCCGGGTTGCAATTGCGCATCGGCGGCGATCTACCCGGCATCATCATGGCGCCGGCGTTGCTGGAACTCGTCCGCAAGGCGCGCACTTACGGGTTTCGTCTCGCGCGGGCCGTGCAGTTGCGCGATGCCAGCGAGCAGGTGCGGGCGTGGGTCGAGGTTGAACCTGATTGCGAAGGCGACGGCTGCCGCATTACCATCTCCAATTGGCGCGCTGAGCCGCTGATCGATCCGACCCCGGCCGAAGAGCGCGAGCGGCAAGTGGCGCTCGCTCGCCTGACCGCCGAATTAACCGCGCGCCTGGGACCAAAGCAGGAATTGCTGGTCGCCGAAAGCAGCTCGCCCGAATTGCAGCCGCTCATCGCGCGCATGAACGAAGGTCGCTGGCGGCCGTGGACCGAATTTGTCGAACTGGCGGGCGACAGTCCCAGCGCCAACCTGCGTCAGCCGGTGCACTGGCGCCTGCTCGATGGCGCGAAGTTGCGGCTTGATGGGTCGACCCGCGAATGGCGCGCCACGCTGGTTCCGCAAGGCCAGCCGGTGGCGGGCAGCAGCGGGTTCGAACTGCTGCTGTGCGCCGATCAGCCGCTGCCCGAAGCGCCGCCGCCGCCTCCCGCTCCCGCTGCCGATGCGCGCGTCCGGCAGCCCGGTTTGGGCCGTGATATTGCGCCGGTGCTGCGCCAGCCGGTCGCCCGCATCATCGCCAATGCCGAAACAATCCGCACGCAGATGGCCGGTCCGCTGGCCGAGGAATACAGCGCTTATGCCGCCGACATCGCCGCTGCGGGCGAGCACCTGCTGGCACTGATCGACGACCTGACGACGCTGGAACTGGTCGAGGACGAACAGTTCACCACCGCCCCCGACCAGATCGACCTGGCCGACGTGGCGCGCCGCGCGGCCGGAATTCTCGGCGTGCGCGCCCGCGAGCGGGGGCTGACCGTTGACGCCCCCAAGGCCGACGAAACCGCGCCCGCCGTGGGCGAATTCCGCCGTGTGCTGCAGATCCTGCTCAACTTGCTCGGCAACGCGATCAACTACTCGCCCGAGGGTGCCGGGGTGTGGCTGCGGGTCGAGCAGGAAGGCGATCTCGCCCGCGTGATCGTTGCCGACCAGGGCGAAGGGCTCGACGCCGACCAGCAGGCGCGGGTGTTCGGCAAGTTCGAACGGCTCGGTCGCAGCGGCGATGGTGGGTCGGGACTTGGCCTGTACATTTCGCGCCGCCTGGCCGAGGCCATGGGCGGAACGCTCAGCGTGGAAAGCGCCAAGGGGCAGGGCGCGCGGTTCATTCTCGAACTGCCCGGCTTTGCCGACCGACGCAGCGAACCGCGCACCTAACCCGCAAACGAAAACGGGGCAGCCGCAGCCGCCCCGTCATCATGTCAATGAACGCGGACCTAGCGCTGGTCGACCGGCACGTAATCGCGCTGCGTCGGACCGGTGTAGAGCTGGCGCGGGCGGCCGATCTTCTGGCCGGGATCGCTGATCATCTCGTTCCACTGCGCGACCCAGCCGACCGTGCGGGCGAGCGCAAACAGCGCGGTGAACATGGTCGTCGGGAAGCCGATGGCCGAGAGGATGATGCCCGAATAGAAGTCCACGTTGGGAAACAGCTTCTTTTCCGCGAAATACGGATCGGACAGGGCCATTTCCTCCAGCCGCAAGGCCGTTTCGAACACCGGATCGGTCACCTTCAGCGCTTCGAACACCTCGCGCACGGTCTTCTGCATCACCGTCGCGCGCGGGTCGTAGTTCTTGTACACGCGGTGGCCAAAACCCATAAGGCGGAACGGATCGTTCTTGTCCTTGGCGCGCTCGATATAGTGCGGAATGCGGTCGGGGGTGCCGATTTCGTGGAGCATGTTGAGCGCCGCTTCATTAGCGCCGCCATGTGCCGGGCCCCACAGACAGGCGATACCCGCTGCGATGCAGGCAAACGGATTGGCACCCGATGAACCCGCCAGCCGGACGGTGGAGGTGGAGGCGTTCTGTTCGTGGTCGGCGTGGAGGATGAAGATGCGGTCCATTGCCTTTTCGACAACGGGGTTCACTTCATACGGCTCGGCCGGAACGCCGAACGTCATCTTGAGGAAGTTGCCGGTGTAGCTGAGCGAATTGTCCGGATAGACGAACGGCTGCCCTACCGAATACTTGTAGGCATTGGCCGCGATCGTCGGCATCTTGGCGATCAACCGGTGGCTTGCGATCTTGCGCTGGACGGGATCGGCAATGTCGCTGCTGTCATGATAGAACGCCGACAGCGCGCCAACCACGCCGCACATGATCGCCATCGGGTGCGCATCACGCCGGAAGCCGCGATAGAACGTCGCCAGCTGCTCGTGCAGCATGGTGTGGCGGGTAATGGTGTTCTCGAAGGTTTCCAGCGTCGCCTTGTCAGGCAGTTCGCCGTTGAGCAGCAGGTAGCAGACTTCCATGAAGCTGGACTGTTCGGCCAGCTGGCCGATCGGATAGCCGCGGTGCAGCAACACGCCTTCCTCGCCATCGATGAAGGTCAGCGCGCTTTCGCAGCTGGCGGTGCTGGTGAAGCCCGGGTCATAGGTGAACATGCCGGTTTGACCGTACATCTTGCGGATATCGACCACGTCGGGGCCGGTAGTGCCCGCCATGACCGGAAAATCGAAGTTCTTGTCACCCACGGTGAGCTTGGCGTTGGTGTCGGTCAATTTCCGTCTCCTTGAACCCCTGTGGACCCGTCAGCCGCCGGCCTGGGCGGCAATGCGCGCCAGGCTTTCCTCGCGGCCGAGGAGCACCAATACATCAAAAATTCCGGGCGAAGTTGTCTGCCCCGTCAAAGCTGCCCGCAGCGGCTGCGCGAGCTTGCCCAACCCCAAGCCAAGCGCTTCCGCATAGGCCTTGAGATTGGCCTCCAGAGCTTCGCTTGTCCAGTCCGTTTCGGCCCGCAGACGCGCGTCAATCTCTGCCAGCCGGGCCCGTGCCTCTGGATCAAGCAGCACTGCGGCCTTTTCGTCCATGTCCAGCGGGTGGCGCTTGAACAGGAAGGCTGCGCCGTCGGCCAGCTCGATCATGTCGCGCGCGCGTGTTTTCAGCACCGGCATGGCCTGGGTCAGCAGCGCCAGATCAGCCTGCGGTCCGATCCGTGCCGCCGCCAGCGCCGCCAGCCGGGCGTCGTCGGCCTGCCGAATATAGTGCCCGTTCATGTTGAGCAGCTTCTTCATGTCGAACCTGCTCGCGCCCTTGTTGACATCGGCGATGTCGAATAGCGCCACGGCTTCTTCGCGGGTGAATTCTTCCTTGTCACCGTGGCCCCAGCCAAGGCGCAGCAGGTAATTGAACAGCGCCTCGGAGAGGATACCGAGTTCGTCGCGGTAATTGTCGACCCCCAGCGCGCCGTGCCGCTTCGAGAGCTTGGCGCCGTCGTTGCCGTGGATCAGCGGGACGTGGCCATAAACCGGCCGTTCCCAGCCATTCTCGATTGTCGTCATCCCGTCGATGATCACCAGCTGGCGGAAGGCGTTGTTGAGGTGGTCGTCGCCCCGGATCACGTGGGTCACGCCCATGTCGTGATCGTCGACAACGACAGCCAGCATATAGGTCGGCGTGCCGTCGCTGCGCAGGAGGACGAAATCGTCGAGCTCGGCATTGGCGACGGTGACATTGCCTTGCACGGCGTCGGCGATGGTCACCTCGCCGGTCTTGGGTGCCTTGATCCGCACGACATAAGGCAGGTCGGCGGGCCACTGGTCGGGCGTGGCATCGCGCCATTCGCTATCGATGCGGAACGGGCGGCGCTCGGCCTGCGCTTTCTCGCGACGGGCGGCCAGTTCGGCGGGCGTCAGGTAGCAGCGATAGGCCTTGCCGGCTTCGAGCAGCGCGTGCGCCACCGCGGCATGGCGGGCCGAGCGGGCGAACTGGAATACCGGCTCCTCGTCCCCGCCCAAGCCCAGCCAGTCGAGCCCGTCGAAAATCGCCGCGATGGCCGGTTCTGTAGAGCGGGCGCGGTCGGTATCCTCGATCCGCAGCAGGTACTTGCCGCCGTGGTGGCGGGCATAAAGCCAGTTGAACAGTGCGGTGCGCGCGCCGCCAATGTGGAGGTATCCGGTGGGCGAGGGGGCAAAACGCGTAACCACCGGGCGAGTGGCGCCGGGGGGTGTTGCGCTGGTGCTTGCCATGAGGCCCTGTTTCCTGTCCTGTCCACGCATGGCCACCAGCCAGACGCCACTGATCCCTTTGGGGGGGGGACGAGCCCGGCAATGCTGCGATGCGGCATTCGCCTTGGCGAAAGCGGCTGTCTTTGTCCAGCGCGCTCGATGGGGCGGAACACTTTCTCGACCGGGCGGGATTTGATCGCGGGCCGTGGCTGACCGTGGCGCTGGCTGGGGGCATAGCCGCGTGGTTTGCCCTGTCCGGGCCGGCCGCGTGGGTGGCGGCGCTGGGACTTGCGGTGATCGCCGCGCTGGGGGCGCTGGCTGCATTGCGCGGCAACGATAACCGGGCGCGACTGTTGCAAGCCGCCCTGGCGGTGCCACTGGTGTTCGCGCTGGGGCTGGGGCTCGTCTGGACCCGCTCCGAAATAGTCGGCACGCCAGCGATCGAGCGGCCGCTGAGCGGGACCTTCGAAGGCCGTGTCCTCCAGCGGATCGAGCAGCCCGCGCAGGAGCGCGTGCGCCTTGTGCTGGCGATGCGCGAGCCCGAGACCGGGAGGGCCATCAAGGTGCGGGTCAACGTGCCGCTGGAATTTGACCGCGCCGCGCTCGGCGAAGGCGCGCTGCTGCGGTTTCAGGCCCGGCTGATGCCGCCTGCGCCGCCGATGCTGCCCGGCGCCTACAACTTCGCCCGCACGGCGTGGTTCGATGGGCTGGCCGCGACCGGCAGCGTACAGCGCGAACCGGAGGTGATCGAACCCGCGGGCCGCGCACCGCTGCTGGCGGGCGCGCAGCGCAGCCTCGCCGATCACGTGCGCGGGCAGTTGCCCGGCGCGGCGGGGAACATCGCCGCAGCCTTTGCCAGCGGAGACCGCGGTTCCATCGACCAGGCGGACGAGGATGCCATGCGCGATTCGGGGCTGACGCACCTGCTGTCGATCAGCGGGCTCCACGTCAGCGCGGTGATCGCCGCCGCCTATTTTCTCGCGATGCGCCTGCTGGCGCTGTGGTCGTGGCTGACCTTGCGGGTGCGCCTGCCCGTGGTCGCCGCGGCGGTCGGGGCACTGGCCGGGATCGGCTATACCCTGCTCACCGGCAGCGAGGTGCCGACGGTGCGCTCGTGCCTCGCCGCGCTGCTGGTGCTGGTGGCACTGGCGCTGGGACGCGAGCCTCTGTCGCTGCGGATGGTGGCGGTGGTGGCCGCGAGCGTCCTTTTGCTGTGGCCCGAGGCGCTGGCTTCGCCGAGCTTCCAGATGAGCTTTGCCTCGGTTATCGGCATCGTCGCCCTGCACGACGCGCAACCCGTGCGCAATTTCCTCGCCCCGCGTGACGAAGGCGGGATGAAGCGCCTGGGGCGGCATGTGGCCATGCTCTTCATCACCGGATTCGTGATCGAGCTGACGCTGATGCCGATCGTGCTGTTTCACTTCCACCGCGCGGGCTTCTACGGCGCCCTGGCCAACGTTGTGGCAATCCCGCTGGTGACGTTCATTGCCATGCCGCTGATCGGACTCGCGCTGGTGTTCGACCTGGTCGGGGCGGGCGCGCCGTTCTGGTGGCTCACCGGGCAGGCGCTCGACCTGTTGCTGGGCATCGCGCGGTTTACCGCTGGACAGCCCGGTGCGGTGAAGCTGATGCCGCAGATGACCGGGGCGACCTTCGCGCTGTTCCTGACGGGCAGCCTGTGGCTGGGGCTGTGGCGCGGGCGGCGTCGACTCCTGGGGTTGCTTCCGTCAGCGTTGGGCGTGCTGCTGCTGATCACGACGCCGGTGCCGGACTTGCTGATCTCGGGCGATGGCCGCCATGTGGGGATTACCGGCCAACCTGTCGCGGGCCAATCTGTCGCAGGCCAGTCTGTCGCGGAAAGATCCGATCAACTGCTGGTCCTGCGCGAGAGCCGCAGCGACTACACGCGCGACAACATGATGGAACTGGCGGGCGTGTCGGGACTTCCGGTGGCGCTGGAAGACTGGCCGGACGCGCAATGTTCGGCCGACTTCTGCGTCATCACCATGCGGCGTGGCGGGCGCGATTGGCACTCGCTGATGAGCCGCAACCGCCAGCGGATCGAGGAGCGCGCGCTGGCCGCTGCGTGCGAGCGGGCCGACATCGTCGTCTCGGAGCGCTGGTTGCCATATTCCTGCCAACCACGCTGGCTCAAGGCCGACCGCGACTACCTGGACGAGAGCGGCGGGCTGGCGATATTGCTCGATCCTCCAACGCTGCGAACGGTGGGCGAGGAGCAAGGAAATCACCCGTGGTGGGTTGGGGGCCGCGACGACTGACTGGTGCCAAGTGGTGGCAAGGCGACTGAGTTCTGCCTGCTGACGCGGGCGGCGGATGGCCCGCTGGGACACCCGCCGTTCGCTTGGGCTGCCTCTTGCCTCAGTGGTACCGGCGCAGCAGTCCGGCGAGCTTGCCCTGCACCTGGACGTCCCGCTCGTCGTAGATTTGCGGATCGTATGCGCCATTGGCCGGGTCGAGCCGGATCTTGCCGCCTTCGTGGCGGAGGAATTTCAGCGTCGCTTCCTCATTGCGGATCAGCGCCACCACGATCTCTCCATCGCGCGCCGAACTGGTCTTGCGGACGAGTGCATAGTCGCCGTCGAATATGCCCGCCTCGATCATCGAATCGCCCGACACCTCGAGTGCGTAATGCTCGCCTGCACCAAGCAGCGCAGCGGGGACGGGGAGCGAGCTGAAGCCCTCGATCGCCTCGATCGGGGCACCGGCGGCGATGCGGCCGTGCAGCGGCACCTCGATCACGTCGTTCGCCGGTTGCGGAGCGGTGCGCGGCGCGGCAATCATGCCGCCCACCGCATCATTGGCGCGCACCGTGCGCGACGCGGCCACGTCATCCGAATGCTTGAGCACTTCGAGCGCACGGGCGCGGTTGGGCAGGCGGCGGATGAAACCGCGTTCCTCCAGCGCCGAGATCAGGCGGTGAACGCCCGACTTGCTCCTCAGGTCGAGCGCGTCCTTCATTTCCTCGAACGAGGGCGAAATTCCGCTGTCTTCCAGCTTGCGCTGGATGAAGATCAGCAATTCGCGCTGTTTGGCGGTCAACATCTGTCTGGTCCCCTCACTTGTTGGTGCCCGGATATGTGGGCCCGCGAATTGGTGGATTCGTTCCATTAAGTGAACGAACGAGGAACAAGTATGAAACAGAAGTGCTCAAGTCAAGCGATACCGCCATTGTCGAGGAGATAGGTCGGAACCATGGTGCCAGCCGGTGCAGGCGATGCGCCGATCTCGCGCCTTATCAGCAGATCGGCCTGCGCGAGGGCGCGCAAGGCGCTCGAGTCCTGCTCGGCAATCGGGGCGGCGGCGGAATCGATCAATCGGGCGCGGACGAACTCGGTGCGGTTGCCGACTGCTGGCAGCGGCGTGGCCAGCGGCAGCGGCAGTGCTTGCGGTAGGCACTGTGCGGCGCCGGCCAAGGCGCGCAGCAACGGCAGGACGAACAGATAGGCCGTGACGTGGCTTGAAACGGGATTTCCAGGTAAACCAATGATGTAGCGTTCATTCTTGCGACCAACCATCAAGGGCTTGCCCGGCCTGAGCGCAATGCGCCAGAAATCGATCGTCGCGCCCCATTGCTCGAGCGCGGGGCGCACCAGATCGTGATCCCCGACCGAAGCGCCGCCGCTGGTGACGATGACGTCGCAGTCGTCCGCCGCCTCGAATGCATTGACCAGCGCCTCGATCCGGTCCGCCACGGGGCCGAGCCGGTCGATCCGCGAGGCGTGGGGCGCCAGCATTGCCTCGAGCATGGCGCCATTGCTGGCCGGAATCTGGTGCGGCAAGGCAGTCCCCGGGTCCCACGCCAGTTCGTCGCCAGAATCGAGGATCGCCACGCGCGGTCGGCGGCGCACCAGCACGCCCGACTCCCCAGCCATCAGCGTAAGCGCAATGCGTGCGGGGTTGAGCCTGGTTCCAGCCGTCAGCAGCAAGTCGCCGCTCGCAAAGTCGAACCCCTGGCGGCGGATATGCCTTGCGGTTGGACCATCCTTGCCCGCGACGCTGATCTCGTCACCGCCACGCGCGGCATTCTCCTGCAGCAGCACCGCGCCGCCGCCGGGCGGCATCAGCGCACCGGTGGAAATGCGGATCGTCTCGCCCGGCTTAAGGGAATGGGTGTTGGGATGACCCGCTGCGCTCTCGCCCACCAGCCGCCACGGACCGGCGAGATCGTCGGCGCGCATGGCATAGCCATCCATGGCCGAAAGATCGGCGGCAGGCTGGGTGCGCCCGGCGTGCAAGTCAGCAAACAGGATGCGCCCATCGGCCTGGACCAGCGGCAGCGGTTCGGCCCCCAGCGGCACGACATCGCGCAGCAGCCGCGCCTGCGCCTCGTCCAGCGGTAGCAGCGGAGGCAGCCCGCCGCTCATTCCGCCCGGTAGCCCTCGATTGCCCAGGTTCCGCTTTTGCCGCCGGTCTTTTCGAGCAGACGCACCTGTTCGATGACCATGCCCTTTTCCATCGCCTTGGCCATGTCATAGATCGTCAGCAGCGCCACCGAAGCGGCGGTGAGCGCTTCCATCTCGACCCCGGTCTTGCCAGTCAGCGCTGCCGTGGCGGTGACCGTGATGGCACCATCGCCAAGCGCGAAGTCGACCGTTACGCTTTCCAAACCCAGCGGATGGCACAGCGGAATCAGTTCACCGGTCTTCTTGGCGGCCATGATTCCGGCGATGCGCGCGGTGGCGAGCACATCGCCCTTGGGGCCGGAGCCGTCGCGCACCGCAGCGAGCGTGGCGGGCGCCATCACGATGCGCCCTTCGGCAGTGGCCGAGCGGCGCGTTTCCGCCTTGCCGCCCACATCCACCATGCGCGCCGCGCCGCGCTCATCGATATGGCTCAGACCCGCCATGGCTCAAAAACTCCTGCCGTGAAGCCGCTGCGCCTAGCGGGCCGGGGCCGGCTAGGCCAGATGGCGTTGCGGCCAATCAGACCCGGCGATAGGCCCGCCCGCGCGTGGCGGTCCACACGATGTGACCCACACCGACGGCTGCCAGAATGGCGCCATAGACCGACCACTGGATATCGTTGGCCATGAAGCTGTCGAGGAAGGCGATGCCCAGTCCCTGCAGGATCCACACGCCGCCCATGATGACCAGCAACACCCCGAGTGCCACCGAAATGACTGCGAAAACGTGATGAAACAGAGTGCTCATTGACCCCCTCCTTGTGTGACCATGGGAGGTCATAGATCACCAGCCACCTGTTGGCCACACACACATTGGAATGCGGCCAGCAGATGCCCGGCAAGCAATTTCGCGATGCGTCAGTCGGTCAGGTTGGCGGGCACCTTGCCGCCGTGGGCGTGCAGCTGCTTCATCAACTGCTTGTGCAGCAGGATGTTGTCCTCGGCGGACCCTGCATAGCTGGTGTTGCCGAACTCCTCGGCCAGTTCCTTGCGCTCGGCATAGCTGGCATCCATGCCGACCAGCTTCATCAGATCGACAATCGAGGTGCGCCAGTTGAGTTTGTCGGCACCCGGCTTGGCATCGAGCACCGCCTCGATATCGACCAGCGGCGCAACCGGCTTGTCGAGGTTGGTCGGCTTGACGGCAGCGGGTGCGGCGGCGGGAGCCGGAGCGGGAGTTTCCTGCGCGTCGGCCTTGCCGAAAATCGCATCCTTGATCGAGCTGAAAATGCCCATTGTGCTCTCCTGTGTCGGGGCTGCGGCATGGCTGCCCTTGGAAGGGAAGGCTAGGCGGCAATTGGGGCACTTGTGTGTCAGCTGCCGGTGAGCAATTCCCACGTGGCTGCCGCCACATCATCCTGCCGCATCAGGCTCTCGCCGACGAGGAACGTGCGCACGCCGCTGGCCGCCAGCCGCAGGCAGTCGGCGTGGGTGTTGATGCCGCTCTCGCCCACCAGCAACGTGCCTGCGGGCGCCAGCGGGGCGAGTCGTTCGGTGGTCCCCAGATCGGTCACAAAGCGGCGCAGGTCGCGGTTGTTGACCCCGATCAGACGCGAACGGAGGCGCGCGGCGCGCTCCATCTCGGCCTCGTCGTGGACCTCGACCAGTACGGCCATCCCGCGCTCGACTGCTGCCGCCTCGATCTCGGCCATCTGCGCGTCATCCAGCGCGGCGACGATGATCAGGATCGCATCGGCGCCGATCGCGCGGGCCTCGGCGACCTGCCACGGATCGATCATGAAATCCTTGCGCAGGACCGGCAGGTCGCAGGCTGCCCGGGCGTCCATCAGGAAATCCTCGTGCCCCTGGAAATAGGGCGCGTCGGTCAGCACCGAGAGGCACGCCGCGCCGCCGTGCTGGTAGGCGAGGGCATGTTCGGCCGGGCGGAAATCGGCGCGGATCAGGCCCTTGGAAGGGCTGGCCTTCTTGATCTCGGCGATCAGCGCGAAGCCGTTCGCCGCCCTGGTGCGTAATGCCGCCTCAAACCCGCGCGGCGCGGTCTGTTCCAGCGCCTGCCGGTCGAGGTCCTCGACCGTGGCGAGCGTCTTGCGCAGCGCCACTTCCTCGGCCTTGGTGGCGCAGATTTCGGTGAGTTTGTTGGTCATTTGCAGGCATCCACCCAGCAGTCGAGCAAGGCCTTGGCGAGCCCCTTGTCGATCGCTTCGGCAGCTTCCTCAGCCCCCTCGGCCCAACCGGAAACCTCGCCCGCCACGATCAGCGCGCCGGCTGCATTGAGCAACACGGCATCGCGGTAGGCGCCGGTCTCACCGTGCAGCAGGCGGGTGAGGGCAGCAGCGTTGAAGTCCGCCTCGCCGCCACGAATGGCGGACAGCGGATGGCGCGGCAGCCCGGCGTCCTCGGGCGTCACGAAGTCTGGCACACCGTCGATGCCGATGGTCGCCACCCGACTGGGACCGGCGATCGACAACTCGTCCAGACCCTCCAGTCCGGAGACAATCATCACCTTGTCCATCCCCAGCAGCGTCATCGCGTCGCGATAGGCGGCGACGTAGTCGGGGTTGGCAATGCCAATCAGCTGGCGGCTGACCCCGGCGGGATTGGCGATAGGGCCGAGCAGGTTGAAGATCGTCCGACGACCAATCGAGCGGCGGATCGGCGTCAGGTGCTTCAGCGCTGGATGGTGCGCCTGCGCGAACAGGAAGGCGATGCCGATGTCGTCCAGCGTCTGCTCGGCCAGTTGCCCGGCGCGGTCGAGGTTGAGGCCGAGCGCCTCCAGCGTATCGGCGGTGCCCGCCTTGCTGCTCGCCGCGCGGTTGCCATGTTTGGCCACCGGCACGCCGCAGGCCGCGACCACGATGGCGGTGGCGGTGGAAATGTTCAGGCTGTGCTGCCCGTCGCCGCCCGTGCCGCATACGTCGATGGCATTGGCGGGCGCGACAATGCGGTTCATCCGGTCGCGCAAGGCCTTGGCCCCGCCGGCGATTTCCTGCGCGGTTTCGCCTCGGTCGGTCAGCTCGATCAGCAGGTCGCGGATTTCGTCATCGGCCATGCCGCCATCGAGCATGCGCCCGAAAAGCGCCTCGGCCTCCGAAAAGCTCAGGCTCATGCCGAGGCTTTCTCGAGCACTTTCGCCTTGATGCCGCAGATCTCGAGGAAATTGGCGAGCAGCGCGTGGCCGTGTTCTGTGGCGATGCTTTCCGGGTGGAACTGCACGCCGTGGATCGGCAGCGTGGCGTGGCGGAAGCCCATCACGGCGGTGCCGTCGAGCCCCGGCGTCTCGCTGGTGGCGTTGACCACCAGGCAAGCAGGAATGTCGTCCACGATCAGCGAGTGATAGCGGGTGGCGGTATAGGGGCTGGGCAGGCCCTTGAACACGCCGGTGCCGTCGTGCTCCACCGGCGAGGTCTTGCCGTGCATCAGCCCGCCGCGCACCACCTTGCCGCCAAAGTGCTGACCGATCGCCTGATGGCCCAGGCACACGCCGAGCAACGGCATCCCGGCCTCGGCGCAGGCGGCCACCATGGCGAGGCAGATGCCCGCATCGCTGGGCGTGCACGGACCGGGGCTGAGCAGCACGCCAGCGGGCTTCATCGCCAGCGCCTCGGCCACGGTAATCGCATCATTACGCACCACCTGCACCTTGGCCCCCAGCTCCATCACGTAATGGACCAGGTTGAAGGTGAAGCTGTCGTAGTTGTCGATCACGAGGATGGTGGAATTGGGGGTCATGGCTGTGCTCACTGCCCGAACCCGGCCTCACCCGCAACCCGCGCGGCCTCGCGGGCGGCGGCGACCAGGGCGCTGGCCTTGTGGCGGCATTCGGCGGCTTCGTATTCGGGCACGCTGTCGGCCACGATGCCGGCTCCTGCCTGCACGTGCATGACCCCGTCCTTGACCACGGCGGTGCGCAGCACGATGCAGCTGTCGACCGAGCCGTCGGGCGCGAAGTAGCCGACACCGCCCGCGTAGGGCCCGCGCGTTTCGGGCTCCAGCTCGGCGATGATCTGGCAGGCGCGGACCTTGGGTGCGCCGCTGACGGTGCCCGCCGGAAACCCCGCGAACAGCGCGTCGACCGCGTCCTTGCCGGGTGCGAGGCGGCCGACCACGTTGCTGACGATGTGCATCACGTGGCTATAGCGTTCGATGGTGAAGCTGGCGGTGACCTTGACGCTGCCTTCGCTGGCCACGTGGCCCACGTCGTTACGGCCAAGGTCGAGCAGCATCAGGTGCTCGGCGCATTCCTTGGGATCGGCGAGCAGGCTGACCTCGTTGGCGCGGTCCTCCTCCTCAGTCTTGCCACGCGGCCGCGTACCGGCGATGGGCCTTATGGTAACCTCACCATCGCGCACGCGGACGAGGATTTCGGGGCTGGACCCGACCACGGCAAAGCCCGGCAGGTCGAGGAAATAGAGGAACGGCGAGGGGTTCACCCGCCGCAATGCGCGGTACAGCGTCAACGGCGGCAGCGGGAACGGGCAGGTGAAGCGCTGCGCCAGCACCACCTGGAAGATATCGCCGGCGGTGATGTAGTCTTTCGCCCTGAGCACGATGCGCTCATATTCCGCCGGGTCCATCACCGCCTGCAGGTCCATTTCGGGCAGGTCGGTGGCGCGCACGGCGGGCGGGGCGACCTCGGCCAGCTTGCGCAAGGCCTCGTCGATCCGCTCCCCCGCTCGCTCGATGGCGCGATCCGGATCGGTGCCGTCATCTCCCCACAGCGGCGCGACGCAGAACAGGCTGTCGCTCAGCCGGTCGAACACCAGCACCAGCGTGGGGCGGGCGAACAGCATGTCGGGTAGGTCGAGCTCGCTCTGCGGCGCACGCGGCAACTTTTCAACGAGGCCGATGGTCTCGTACCCGAAGTAACCGACCAGGAAGGCGAGCGCGGGCGGCAACTCCTTGGGCACGTCGATCCGGCAGCTGGCGGCGAGCGCGCGCAATTCGTCGAGGCTGTTGCCGGACAGCGGCGTGAACGCCTCCCGGTCATGCTGCCAGTCGCGGTTGACCTCGCACGCGGCACCGCTGGCACGGAACATCAGGTCGGGTGCCAGCCCGAGCATCGAATGGCGCCCGCGCACTTCGCCGCCCTCGACCGATTCGAGCAGGAAATCGCCGCGACCCGGCTCGATCAGCTTGGCCGCCGCGCCCACCGGCGTTTCGGTATCAGCGACCAGCTTGCGCCACACGAGCGTGGCCTGCCCGGCGGCCAGCGCCGCCCGCGCCGCCACAGCATTGCTCGGCGCGGCCGATGCGGCAAGCGAGGGTGTCGGCGGCAATGCGGTCAATTGGCCGACCCGCCCAGGAGGTTTGCCAGCGCGGTGACTGCGTCGTCGTCAACCTCGACATCGACCTCGCGCCGCAGCGAAGCGATGAACTGCTGCGAATACTCGTCGGGCAACAACTGGGCGAGCTGACCGCGCTGCGCTGCGACGCGCGGATTGTCGGCGGCGACGGCCTGTGATCGCACATCGGCCAGATGGACGAGGTAATAGGCCCCGATCTCGGGCACTTCGAGCGCCTTGGTCGTACCCTTGGCCATCGAGAAGAACAGGATCACCGGCCGCGTCACTTGCGGACTGCGTTCGATTTCCTGACGCGACAGGCTGACAGAGCTGACCGCTGGCAGACTCGCGGTTTCGGCAGCGACGGCGTCACGCAGCGAACTGCCGCCCGCCACGCGCTCCAGCACGCGCGCAGAAGCTGCCGAGGCGCGCTTCATGCCTTCATCCTGCCGCCACGCGGTGACCACCTGGTTGCGGATCTGGACGAGCGGCGCGGCGGCCGAGCGGGTCACCTGGCTGACGTCGAACACGATGAACTGCTCGCCTGGCACAGTCTCGGCCAATTGCGGCTCTGACTCTTCCATTTCGAACGCTGTGGGCAGCAGTCGCGTCAGCTCGGCGGGCGCAGGCTCCTGCGTGCCATAGACCAGGCCAGCGGCAGTGAGCGGGCGGGTGGTGGAGAGCGTCAGGTTCAGCTCACGCGCCACGTCGGACAGCGACTTGCCGTCGGAAAACTCATCGTCGATCCGCGCGGTGGCCTCGTTCAGGGCCTCGCGGCGCTGTTCGGTGGTGAGCGCGGTGGCGATTTCGCCGCGCACCTGGGCAAGCGTGCGGGCTGGCTGGCGGGCCACCTCGTCCACGCGCACGATGTACCAGCCGATGGGGCCCTGTGCCGGAGCAGCCAGCGCGCCGCGCTCAGCGGCGAACCCGGCATTGGCCACGGGGGCGGACGTTGCGGTGGCCAGATCGTCCTTTGTCGTCGCCGCAATGCTAGTGGTCGACAGGCCCTTTGCCCGCGCCGATGCTTCGAGGGTGGTGCCGCGGTTCACCTCGTCAACGATGGCCTGCGCCGCCGCGCGCGTGGTGGCGACCAGCTGGGTGAAGGTGCGTGTCTCGCGTGCGGCATACAAGGCGCGGTCGCGGGTATAGCGGGCGCTGATCTGCACCTCGGTGGGGTCCGGAAGGTTGCCGAAAGCGTCCTCGCCGAACACGGCATAGCGGATCACCCGGCGCTCGGGCCGGATATAACGGTCGCGGTTCTCGGCGTAAAATGCGCTCAGCTGGGCATCGGTCGGCGCGCCGGTGAGGGCATAGGCAGCAGCGGGCAGCACGGCAAAATCGCCGCTGCGGGTTTCCAGCCCAAGTTCGGAATAGCGCCGCGCGATGCTGGCGGGCATCTGCGGCACTGCCTGCACGGGCGACAGCATCGTTTGCGCCAGCAGCCGGATGTTGATGTCGTCGCGATAGTCCTCTTCGGTGCGGCCCATCTGGGCCAGCGCCTGGCGGAACGTGTCCTGGCTGAAATTGCCGTCAGGTCCGCGCATGTTGGGGTCCTTGGCGATCTCGCTGTCGACCAGCCGCTGGCCGGTGCGCAAGCCGAACATGGCGGCCACCTGCTGCAGGGTGCGGCGGCTGATCAGACCTTCCAGCGTATCGGTCAGCCCGTCGCTGGCGATAAAGCTGGCCATCGTCGCGGTGGGGTCTTCGCGCTGCATCTGGCTCAGTGCCTCGCGGGCGCGGGTGTCAAGTTCCGCGGTGTCAATCCGGTCATCGCCGACGACGGCCACTTTGTCGCCGCCGGAGACCGCGCCGGTAAAGTTGCTCAGCGCGTCACCACTGACAAATGCCAAGGCCAACAGCACCAGCAAGGCGAGGGTGATGCCGACGCCGAGCTTGGATTTGAAGAAGTTGCGGAACAATTGCAGCATTTAACGGTCTTTCCGGACAGCGCCCGCCTGAGCGAGCGTCCAGTGCGAACTGGGGCTGCCCGACTACGGCTTTGGCGAGGCGCTTTATCGCTCATGCGGCGTGCCCGCAACAGCCGAAGCGGCATTGTCTGGTATGGAGTATTGTGGCTTTGACAACCGAGTGCGCGCGCTTTAGCGGCGGGGACCCTCATCGCAAGATGTGCAAATAGTGCCCCACTCCAGACAAGGTACCCCAATGGCCGAACGCCCCTATATTGTCGGCAACTGGAAGATGAACGGGACCCGCGCCATGCTCGCCGAAGCACGGGCGATCGATCGCGGTGCCGAGCGGCTGATGAAGGTCGAGGTGGCGCTGGCGCCGCCGTTCACGCTGATTCACGCCACCCGCAAGGAAGCCGCGCTGATCGGCGTTGGCGCGCAGGATTGCCATGCGGGCGAGGGCGGGGCGCATACCGGCGACATTTCCGCCGCCATGATCAAGGATTCGGGCGCCGGTTTTACCATCGTGGGTCATAGCGAACGGCGCGCCAACCACGGCGAAAAGGATGCCGACGTGCGCGCCAAGGCGGACGCCGTGCTGGCGGCCGGCATGGCGGTGATCGTCTGCGTGGGCGAGACCGAGGAACAGCGCGACGCCGGCAAGGCCGAAAGCGTCGTGGCCCGCCAGCTGCGCGGCTCGCTGCCGCTGGCCGAAGGCGCGGGCGAGAAGGTCACCGTCGCGTACGAGCCGGTCTGGGCCATCGGCACCGGACGCACGCCCACCGTGGACGATGTCAGCGCCATGCACCGCTCGATCCGCGCCGTGCTGAAGGAGCTGTATGGTGAGGAAACCGGGGCCAAGGTGCGCATCCTCTATGGCGGTTCGGTCAAGCCCGACAACGCGGCGGAACTGCTCGCCGCCGACGAGGTGAACGGTGCGCTGGTGGGCGGCGCCAGCCTGACTGCGGAAAGCTTTCTGGGCATCATTGTGGCAGCGGCGGAATCGCTCGAAAGCTGAACCTTGCCCGCATACTTGCTCTTGGCGCTCGCTGTCCCTAGATGGGCGGCACCAATGGCAGGCCAGCGTGCCGCCACCAATAGTCTGGATACCCGTCAATGAGCCTGTTCCTGTTCCTCTCCGTCATCCAGGCCTTTGTGGCGCTGGTCCTGGTCATCGTGGTGCTGATGCAGCGCTCCGAAGGCGGCGGGTTGGGGATTGGCGGCGGCGGCAGCCCGGGCGGATTGATGTCGGCTCGCGGTGCGGCGGACTTCCTCACGCGCACCACCAAGTGGCTCGCGGTGGCCTTCGTCTCGCTGTCGATCGCCCTTGCCATCGTGTCCATTCGCGCCAATTCGACCGGCGATGTCGACCAGAGCCTCGATCGCTCGGTGACGCCTGCCAGCGGCGCGGTTCCTGCCAGCGTGGAAGGTGTGCTTTCGGGCGCACCGGCAGCGCCTGCCCCGGCAGCCCCGCTGGACGATGCGCAATCGGGCGTCGCTGAATAAGCGTTCGGGGCTTCCCGCCAGCCGATCCAAAGTGCCGTAACCGTGAATAAGGGCATTTGCCCGCTTGCCACGAATCCGGTTTGGTCCCTAAGGCCCGACTCCCATGGCGCGGTACATTTTCATCACCGGCGGCGTGGTCTCATCGCTTGGCAAGGGACTGATGGCGGCGAGCCTCGCTGCCCTCCTCCAGGCGCGTGGCTACAAGGTCCGCATTCGTAAGTTCGACCCCTATCTCAACGTCGATCCGGGGACGATGAGCCCCTACCAGCACGGCGAGGTCTACGTCACCGACGACGGCGCCGAGACCGACCTCGACCTGGGACATTACGAGCGTTTCACCGGCGTCGCCGCGCGGCAGAGCGACAACATCACCTCGGGCCGCGTCTATCGCGACATCATCGCCCGCGAGCGTCGCGGCGATTACCTCGGCGCCACGGTGCAGGTGATCCCGCACGTCACCGACGCTATCAAGCAGTTCGCGCTCGACGACCAGGACGATCACGATTTCATCCTGTGCGAAATCGGCGGCACCGTCGGCGATATCGAGAGCCTGCCGTTCATCGAGGCGATCCGCCAGCTGCGCAACGACTTGCCGGCCGATCACACCTGCCTGATCCACGTCACCTTGGTGCCGTACATCTCGGCTGCCGGCGAGCTGAAGACCAAGCCGACCCAGCATTCGGTGCGCGAACTGACCAGCCTCGGCGTGCAGCCCAACCTGCTGCTGTGCCGCTGCGAGCATCCCTTACCCGAGAACGAACGCGCCAAGATCGCGCTGTTCTGCAACGTGCGCAAGGAAGCAGTGATCCAGGCGCTCGACGCCAGCAGCATCTATGCTGTTCCGCAGCAGTATCACGGCGAGGGCCTCGACGACGAAGTGCTGCGGTACTTCGGCCTGCTCGGCACATCCAACCTGCCGGACCTGGCCCGGTGGGAAGACGTGGTCGACCGCTACGTGAACTACGAAGGCGAAGTGACCATCGGCGTGGTCGGCAAGTATGTCGGCCTGCCCGATGCCTACAAGTCGCTCAATGAGGCGCTGGTCCACGGCGGCATGGCCAACCGGGTCAAGGTCCACATCCGCTGGATCGACGCCGAGATCTTCGAGCTGCCCGACAACGACATCACCGCGCACCTCGAACCGCTGCACGGCATCCTCGTGCCCGGCGGTTTCGGCACGCGCGGGAGCGAGGGCAAGATCGCCAGCGTCCGCTTCGCGCGCGAGCGCAGCGTGCCGTTCTTCGGCATTTGCCTGGGCATGCAGATGGCCTGCATCGAAGGCGCGCGGAACACCGCCGGGATCGCCGACGCCAGCTCGACCGAATTCGGCGAGACGAACGAGCCGGTGGTCGGCATCATCACCGAATGGATGAGCAGCGAAGGCCTGCAACAGCGCTCGGCCACGGCCGACCTTGGCGGCACCATGCGGCTGGGCGCCTACGAAGCGGTGCTATCGGGCAATAGTCACGTCAGCCAGGCCTATGGCGGCGCGACCCACATTTCCGAACGCCACCGTCACCGCTACGAGGTCAATTCGGCGTACAAGGATGCGCTGGAGCGGGGCGGGCTGGTATTCTCCGGCATGTCGCCCGACGGCCTGTTGCCCGAAATCGTCGAGCGGCCCGACCATCCGTGGTTCATCGGCGTGCAGTTTCACCCCGAGCTGAAAAGCAAGCCGTTCGACCCGCACCCGCTGTTCGCCGGGTTCATCGCCGCTGCGGTGAAACAGTCACGCCTAATGTGATTCGCGCGCCGAGTTGGCAGCGCAGGAAATTTCCCTTGCTTTGTACAGACGCGACAGCTTAATTTCACGGCGAAATGTCGGGGGACATTCACGAAATTGAGCGCGCCGGTTTGGCGTAAGCTGTTGCAGCTTGTTCGGTAGCCAGGTTTCCTACTGCGACCCGGGGAACTTGCGTGGCCGGATCTGTCGGCGCCTCGTGCGTCGAGGGGGCGGCGTCCTTGTGGCGCCGCCCCCAATACGGTCATCTATCCAGCCTTTATTCAGGGCGCGCCAGCCTTGCTCAGGCCGCGTCGGCGTCGTCGTTCTTGACGACTTCCAGCTTGGCCTGGTCAGCCTTCGCGGAACCGCCGATGGCGATCTTCTTAGGCTTCATCGCCTCGGGCACTTCGCGCACCAGATCGATCACCAGCAGGCCATCGGCGAGATCGGCATTGGCCACGCGAACATAGTCGGCCAGCTCGAACCGGCGTTCGAAGCCGCGATTGGCGATGCCGACGTGGAGCAGTTCGCCCTCGGTCGCTTCGTCACGCTTGCGGCCCTGCACGACCAGCATGTTCTGCTGCGCGGTAATGTCGAGGTCCTCGCTGCGGAAACCAGCGACCGCAACGGTGATGCGATAGTCATCGGGTCCGCGCCGTTCGATGTTGAACGGCGGGTAATTGTCGCCGCCACCGGCGCTGCGGGCCTGCTTCTCGAGCAGGTCGAACAGGCGGTCGAAACCGACGGTAGAACGACGATAGGGGGTCAAGTCGATACGATTCATGGCGAAACAAATCCTCTATTGAGCAATTTGACACATGCGGAGCCCGCATTCGGCGCCCCGCGCGTCCGCCGCGCCTCGCGCGACGAACGGAAATGAGATAGGATCGGTCAAAGGGGTTTCAAGCCCCGCAGCGAGTGGCCGGAAACCGATGAAATGAAAGGGAATTGCCCGTGAGCACGGCGAAAGTCGAGATATTCACCCGGATGATGTGCGGCTATTGCGCCCGCGCCAAGCAATTGCTCGACAGCAAGAGCGTCGATTACACCGAATATGACACGACGATGGGCGGCGAAGCGCGGCGCGACATGCTCGCCCGCAAGCCCGATGCCCGGACCGTGCCGCAAATCTTCATCGACGGGCAGGCCATCGGCGGGTCGGACGACCTTGCCAATCTCGAACGCGAGGGCAAGCTGGACGCCCTGCTGGGTCTTTAGGACCGGACGTTTGACCGCTATGCGCATCGCCGTCTTGCAAATGACCAGCGGGATCGATCCCGCCGCCAACGCCGCCACTATTGCCGCTGCGATTGGCGCGGCGAAGGCGGGCGGGGCGCAGATGCTGTTCACCCCCGAGATGAGCGGCCTGATAGATCGTGACCGGGCGCGCGCCGCTCCGCACATCGTCCCGCCCGGGCAGGATCCGGTGTTGGCGCAAGTGCGCGCCGCCGCCAGGCAGCAGGGCTTGTGGGTGGCGCTCGGTTCGCTGGCGGTCCGCCGGCCCGATGGGCGCTTCGCCAACCGCAGCTTTGTCATCGATCCAACAGGAGCGATTACCGCCACTTACGACAAGATGCACATGTTCGATGTCACGTTGGCGAGCGGCGAAACCTGGCGTGAGAGCGCTGCCTATGTGCCGGGCGAGGAAGTGGTTACGGCTGCGGTTCCGGGCCTGGGAACGCTGGGCCTGTCGATCTGCTATGACGTGCGCTTTCCCGCGCTCTATCAGGAACTTGGCAAGCATGCCTGTGACGTAGTGGCAATACCGGCGGCCTTCACCAAGCCGACCGGTGCGGCGCACTGGCATCTGCTGCAACGAGCCCGCGCGGTTGAGGCAAGCGCCTATGTCGTCGCCGCAGCCCAGGTCGGTCGGCACGAGGACGGTCGCGAGACTTACGGCCATTCGCTGGTGGTCGACCCCTGGGGCGAGGTGCTGCTCGACATGGGCGGCGACCAGCCCGGCCTCGGATTCGCCGAGATCGACCCGGCTCGGATCGCCGAGGTACGCGCACAATTGCCCAGCCTTGCCAACCGTCGGCCAATGCCGCAATCGGCGCGCACATGATCGTATTCGACCTTGCTTGCAGCCACGGCCACCAGTTCGAAGGCTGGTTCGGCTCGTCCGACGATTTCTCGCGGCAGTCGGCGAGTGGCCTGCTGTCTTGTCCGCAATGCGGCTGCGAAGACGTGGCGAAAGCGCCGATGGCCCCGGCGGTGCCCGTAAAGGGCAACCGCCGCACACAGCCTTCGCGCGCGATCCAGCAGGCAGAACCTTCGTCTCAGCAGATTGGCCATTCGCCCGCGCAAGGTATCGCCAACGTTCCGCTGCCGCGCGAAGTGCAGCACGCCATGCGTCAGCTGGCCGAGGCGCAGGCGAGGGCGCTGGCCAGCAGCACGTGGGTGGGCACCCGTTTTGCCGACGATGCCCGGGCGATGCATTATGGCGAGCGCGATGTGGCCCCGATCCACGGCGAGGCGAGTGCCGCTGAAGCGCTCCAGCTGATCGAGGAAGGGATCGAGGTTGCGCCGCTGCCGTTCCCGGTGACGCCGCCCGATGAATTGAACTAAGTCCGCAATCTTCCGGTCAATTGCCAAGTCCGCGCGGCGGCTTTAGTGCGGGCAACAATGCACCCGTAGCTCAGCAGGATAGAGCATCGGATTCCTAATCCGGGGGCCACAGGTTCGAATCCTGTCGGGTGCACCAATCCTCACCCAGCCTAGAACCGCACCACAACCTTGCCGATTTGCTGGTTCGATTCGAGGAAAGCATTGGCTTCGGGCAACGATTCCAGGCCGCAAAATTCCTTGGCTATCACTGGTTTGAGATGACCCGAAGCCAGTCCGGCGAGGATCTTCTCGCGGGCAACGGCAAACCGGTGCGGGTGATTCCAGATTTCGCTGGCGACCCAGCCTCTCATCGATGCACCCTTCATGGCCATCGGCCAGTGCGGATAGGGCGTTGGCTGCCCGCTGAGGCCGCCGTAGACAAACAGGATGCCGCGCGGGGCCAGCGCCTTGGCCAGCGTATCGACATAGGGTCCGCCAACCGGGTCGAAGGCGCAGCGGGCGCCCTTGCCGGCAGTTATCTCCATCACCCGGGCGACCAGGTCCTCCTCTTCCGAGGCGATCACATGCGCGGCGCCAAGGTCCTTGAGGGCAGCAGCCTTGGCGCTGGTGCGGGTGACGGCAATCGGGACGGCGCCCGCCCAGTTGCACAATTGGATCGCAGCCACACCAACGCTGCTCGACGCGGCCGGGATGATGACGGCATCGTTGGGGCCGACGTGAGCCACCTCGTAGACCGCGTAGGCGGTCATGTATTGCATCCAGATCGCCGCTGCGGTTGCCACGTCCATGCCAGAGGGCGCGGGTAGCAGGATGCGCGTGGGCACAATCGCCTCGTCGGCCCAGATGCCGTACTGGCCTTGGCTGATCATCGGCAGAACGCAAACGCGCTGGCCGATCGTGTATTCAGTCACGCCGGGGCCGACGGCGTTAATCGTGCCCACACCTTCGTAGCCGATCGGGCTGGGGAGCTGGGGTTGGGTAGGATAGTTGCCCGCGCGATACATCGCTTCGGCGCGATTGAGGCCTACCGCCTCGACGCGAATGCGCACCTCGGCCGCGCCCGGATCGCCGATCGGTAGATCCTCGATCACCAGCCTGTCCGGCCCACCGGTTTCGTGAAAACGCATTACCCTGGTCATGGCCGCAGACTCCTCTTGCCCGCGCGAGATTGCCTGTCGGCAACTTGGCTGTCCAGCATGCGCGCGCGGCGAAAGCACAAAAGAAAAGGGCCCCTCCCGAAGGAGAGGCCCCGATCTGTTTGCGCCTGGTTTCGATCAGAAAGCCAGGTTGGCACCAACGTAGAACCGACGACCGACGATGTCGTAGTTCTGCGTGCTGTAACCACCGCCACTCAGCTGGAAGAAAGCCGGGTTGGCGAGCGGGTTGGTGTTGCCGAACGGCGGGGCAGTGTTGAGCAGGTTGTCCACACCGAACCGCAGCGTGATGTCATCGGTCGCCGCGAACGAGCTGTTCAGGTTGAACAGGTCATACGCGCCGTAGCCGGTGTTGGTGTTGCCCGAGTTGATGCTGGGCAGGTGCTGCCACTGCAGGCCGAGGCGGAACTGATCCAGCGAGTAGCTGAAGTTCGTCAACACCTTCCAGCGATAGGCACCACTGGTGCTCAGGCCAGCGTCCGGAGCCGCATACGTGCCCGCATAGTCGCGGAACGGGGTCTGCGCTGCAGCCGGGACGTTCGAGTAGAACGGCGACGACTTCAGATCCATCAGGTAGTTGAAGGTGGAGTTCAGGCCAAAGGTGCCCGGACCCACTTCAATCCGCCAATCCAGCTGGGCGTCGATGCCCGAAGTGCGGAAAGCGCCGGTGTTGGTGTAGGCAAGCTGCACCGCACCGATACCGCCGCCGGTACCACGCTGGAAGTTGTTACAGAAGAAGCTGTTCGGGTCGAAGGTCGGGTTGAACGCCTTGTCCAGACAGAGCTGCTGCAGGGTCTGACCCGACTGGAGACCAATCGCGTCGTTCACCTTGATGCTGTAGTAGTCGACCGCCAGCCGCATGTTGCTGAACAGGCCACTTTCGACCGGCGAGTCAATAACCATGCCGGCCGTGATCGTCTTCGCCGTTTCCGTGCTCAGGTTCGGGTTACCCACGAAGTAGGGGAACGCGAAGCCCGGAGCCGTGGAGGTGCTGGTCGAGCCAGCCGACGGAGCGATGTAGTTCGGGTTGTTGGCGGGCAGGCCATTGCCGTAGTAGCTCACCGAGTTGAGCGGCTGACCCGGGATCTGGGTCTTGTCCATCAACTGCACGCATAGAGCGCGCACGGCGGCGCCGTTCGCATTCGCCGGATTGGCCGAATACGCGAACGGGTTGCCGACCGAGCAGCCATCGCCACCCGTCAGCAGACCGAAGTTTTGCGTCAACGAGTAGAGTTCACCGATGTTCGGCGAGCGTTCTGCACGGTTGTAACCACCACGGAAACGCAGCCAATCGGTCACTTCCCAGCTTGCTTCCACCTTCCAAGTTGTGCTGCCACCGGTCTGGCTGGAGTCGGCATAGCGGATACCACCGATCAGGTCGAACTGCTGAACCAGCGGCAGGTCATGCAGCAGCGGAATCGAGATTTCGCCGTAGACTTCCTTGCTGCTCAGGTTTTCGTCGATGCTGCGGGCGGGATAGATGCCCAGCGCCTGGTCGAGGAAACTGGACGTGACTTCCTTGAGGGTATCCTCGCGGAAGACGTAGCCGTTTTCACGATAGGTGGCACCCAGCGCCGCACGGATCTCGCCAGCCGGAAGATCGAACAGCGAGCCTTCCATGTTGGCTTCCCACACGGTCTGCCGCATCGTTCCGGTTTCCTTGAGGTCCGCATTGATCGCAGCAATACAATCCGCCGAAACCGGAGCACCCGAGAACGGGTTCAGGCCGCTGGTACAGGTTGCGCGGTTGGCGCCGAAGCCGCCGCCAGCCGCGTTGCCCTGACGCACGAAGCCCTTGCCGAAGTTGGGAGCGGACATCACCGCACGCAGACGTTCGAGTGAAGCAACGCCCGTGGTCACGAAGTTGGTGATCGATTCACCGCGCTGCCACGTGATATCCCAACTCCAGTCGGAGTCAGGAATGCTGCCTTCGAAACCGAACAGCATGTTGTACGTGTAGTTGTCGGTGATCGTCGCGCGGTTGCCGAGGCCCGGAACGTAACCGGTGGGCGACCAAACCGCGTTCGGATCGGTACGTGCGTTCAACAGCGTGACCAGCTGCGACGGCAGCCAGGTCGCGTCGTTGGCGTAACGCGGGATGACCACGTTCCAGCCGCCGACGATCGGGCCGGGCTGCTGGACGGTTTCGGTGTGCGAGGTGTTGAAATACCCCTGCGCGATGGCCGAAACCCAGTCGTTGATGTCGTACGAACCGCGCATGTAGAAGTTGTAGCGGGTCAGCGGCAGGTTCAGGTAATCTTCCGTGAAGTTCTGCGAGATACCACCCAGCGACGACCGCACGGTTTCCTGACCGTCGATCAGGCTGGTCGGGAAGTTCGACACGCCCGAGACGCCGCCGGCGGAGTTGCCGAAGGTGAACGGGGTGCCGTTGGGCAGGAAGTACAGCGAGCCGGTCGACGACACATTGGTGCCGGGTGTACGGTTCGGGAACATGCTGTTCAGCAGCGCCTGGTAATTGCCGTTGGTGCCGGTCTGCGCGATGCCCGAGTAGGTCGGGAAGAAGAAGTTGCCACCGACGTTCGGGTTGGCCCACAGGTCGCGGAACCACGAACGGTCCTCACGGTACGAAGCCTTGCGGTCCGACATCGAGACGGCGAGGCTGATGTTGCCGCGACCATCTGCGAAGTTGGTGCCCATCAGCGCGCTGAGCTTGTACTCGGCGCCGTCGCCTTCCTGCGTCATGCCGTACTGGCCGTCGAACTCGATACCCTCGAAGTTCTTCTTCAGGATGAAGTTCACCACGCCGCCCACAGCGTCCGCGCCGTAGGTCGAGGATGCACCACCCGAGATGATTTCAATGCGCTCGATTGCGGCCGAAGGCAGGGTGTTGATGTCCACCGCCATCGAGGCGTTGCCCGGGGTCGCGCGGCGACCGTCGATCAGCACCAGGTTACGGTTCGAGCCGATGCCGCGCAGCGAGACCGTGGCGGAACCAGGGGTGTTCGACGGCGAGGCCTGAATGTCGCCGCCCTGCGTCGGGTTCTTTTCCGGCACGAACTGCGGCAGGCGGTTCAGGTTGACTTCGACCGACGAGGTGCTCGAATTTTCGAGCAGTTCGGCGCCCACGGTCACGATCGGGCTGTTCGCCTCGTAATCCTGACGCGTAATGCGCGAACCGGTAACGACGATACGGTCTTCCTCGTCCGCGGCGTCTTGCGCCATGACCGGGAAGGCCACGATGATCGAGCTGGCCCCACCGGCCAGCAGCAGGGCCTTAAAGACCCGCTGATTGCTGAAAATCCTCACTTAATGCTCCCTTCAAAATGAACGCAGCAGCACGGCGGCTACTTCGGTCGATTATCCTGCTGCCGCGGTCGATTCCGGCGTTGATCCGCGAACCGATCCAGGCCCGAGGGCCCGTCAGCTGAACTCAATTCGGGTTGTGAGAACACGAACACCGGTCTGGCCGGCATAAGACTGGCACGATTGGCCGCGCTGTTCTTGGCTCTCTCCCCGTCGGATAGCCGATTGAAACCAGCTCTTCCGCAGTCCGGCTTCATATTGCCCTTAGTTGACAGAGTCTAGGTACCTGCACTGCGGGATTAGCGGATAATGTCTACCTGATGAACGAATTTGCCGTCCACAGGGGGTTCGACAACTGCGCCAAATTGTTGCAATGGCAACCGGTTGTGGGGCAAAAATGGCGGAAAACCGCCAAACATGTCACAACCGAACCCCCTCATCAGCGCCAAGTGTGTCCCGGCTGCATCGCCCTGAGGGCATTGCAATCGCGGGACGAAAATCCTTGATATCATCCGTTAGCTTGACTTCGTCTGCCCGTTTTGTTCGCTGCGGAGGACCTGGGGCCAGAACGGGCGGCCGTGGCGGGCTATTGTGATTTCCGCTTGTATTGCAGGCGGTTTTGGGGAACCTCGTCAGCTTGCCATCGGGGGGCAAATGAGGATTGGGAATGGCCGGGGTCCGCAAGACGAAATCCGCGCAAGTTGATCTGAAGTCGATGCCACCATGGCGTCGGGTGTTGTTCGGTCACGCGACGGACCTTCGAAAGTCCATCCTTGCGGGGGACGGCATCGCTGGCCAGTCTCGCCCGCTCGACAGATTTAGCCGTGAGGTGATCGACAAGGCGCTGGGTCCGCTGGCATCCGAAGCGATCCGGATAGTCGAAGCGTTCACGATCGGCGCATCGACTGTGGAAACGGGTGAACGGGCAGGGCGAACAGTCGCGGGCGGGGCCGGATTGCAGGACGCGCAGTTCAATTCGCGCCTGGGGATCGTCCTCAACGCGGTGGAACCGCCGCCCGGCGTTGCCGCCGAGGCGAGTGGAGATCCATCGCCCACTGTAATCCAGAGTGACCTGTGGCAGCTGTTGTACCGCGTCCGGGAAAGCGCCGAAATGGCGTATTCCCGCGAACTCAACCTGGTCGAGCTGGACCGGAGGATTCTGTTCCTGCTGCATAACGCCGGCCCGCTGACCCCGGCGGAGGTGTCCAGCTCGGTGGGGGTCGACAAGGCGCAGGTCAGCCGTTCGATCAAGCGCCTGCTCGAGATCGACATGATTGGGCGCGGACAACTGCGCGCGCCACTCAAGCTTACATCGCGCGGCCAGTTGGTAAGCCAGCGGCTGCTGAAGCTGGCCGAACTGCGCAATCGCGAATTGACGTTCGATGTCGGCGACGACGAACTGGCCGCCTTTTTCTCCGTAATCGGCAAGCTGCTCGACCAGGCGGTCCTGTTGTACGATCAGGAACGACGGCTGAGCCAAGGGGTCGAGCCGACAAATTATCCGCGTCCCGGCGCGGCGGTCGAAAGCGAAAGCCGGTCGGGCGACCGCATCGTGCTCGATCGCACCCGAATCATTTCGCCCCTGATGACCCTGAGCTCGTACTTCAGCCGTAGCGGATCGCTGATGTTCAAGCGGCTGACGGGGCTCTCCAGCTTCGAGGCGTGGGTCTTGAACGAGATAGGGTTGGCCGCGCCGGTCGAATGGGGCGCGTTGGTCGAACGGCTCGATCGCGACCACAGCCAGGCGGGGCGGACGATCACCGGATTGGTCGCCCGCGACTTGGTGGTGCGCGAAGGCAAGCCGGGCCGGCGGAACGGGTGCTTTTCGCCGACGAAGGAAGGCTTGCGGCTGTACCAGGTGATTCAGGATGCCAGCCGCCAACGCAGCAGTTTCCTGATGTCGCCCCTGTCGCAGCCGGAGCGTGCCCAGTTCCTGGCCACCTTCGACAAGATCAAGCGAAATGCCATTGTCCAGCTGGAGCGGGAGCGGGCTTTCAGGGAAATGGGTTGAATCGCGCCGAATAGCCGCGCGGCCCCTATCCGCTCACCCCGAATATACTCACTCGGTGCGGCGCACCCGCACCGATGCCTGGTTGTTGTAGCGCATCAGGAAGCTGCCCATCGCGCCGCGGCGGATTTCGACCCGCGCACCGCGCCGGGGCGGATTGTAGGTACTGCCGCCGCTTTCGGTGAATACCCATTGGGCGCCGTCGTCGAGGGTGAAGGCATAGATGCCTGGGCCGCGCTGGGTAACTTCGGTCACCGTGGCAGTGACCTCGTCCGGACCGTAGGTTGCCGCGCGAGCGGCTTCGGGCACGGCCAGGTCCTCACGACCGAAACCGGCGGGGCGTCCATCGGAGACTACGGCTCCGCCGCCGCCCTGGACCTGCACCTGGCCCGGCACCGTGCTGCGCGGCGCACCACCGGCCGAGCGCATGTTGTTGTCATAGCAGGCGAGGCGGGCGGACGGATCGTCGATCCGCGAACACTCGCGCATGATGCCCAGGACCGCCCCTTCGGCGACCTGCGCTGCGGCGGACGACGGCAAGAGGGCGAGTGCCGTGCTGCCAACGAGGACAAAGGCGACGCGTTGCGCGAACATGATCGGATAACTCTCCCTTGCGATTGCCGATACAGTGGCCTTGCGAAAGGCTACAGGCAAGTCACTTGCGTCGCCCTTAACGAAACTTTTGCCGTTGCCAAGGTGTCGGACATGACCCGAAGTGCCGCCATCGGAAGTGTGGTCAATTCTCCGGCGCACGGGGAAAGTGCTTGAATCGCGAGAGCAAGTATGATTCTGTGACGCTCGATGAACGGATATTCCGCCAAACGCGAACAACGCATGCAATGGCTCTCGCTGGCCTGGCTGCTGCTGCTCGGTGCCATGGCGCTGGTTGGACCCTATGGTTTGCTGTCGTGGAGCGAGCAATCGGCGCTGCTCGATCGGCGAGAACAACAGATCGCCGACTTGCAGGAAGACCGGGCGGCACTGGCCAACCGGGTCGATCTACTCGATCCCGATCACGTCGACCCCGATTTCGCGACCGAGATCACCCGCGACAATCTGAACGTCGCGCATCCCGATGAATATATTATCGATCTGGACGAGCAACCCTGATCTAACGCGCTTGCGGCACGGTGGCGCAGGTTTTTGAACCGCATTGGTTCAAGACCGATTCGCCCCGTTGCCAGCCCTTGGCTGATCTGCTTTAGCCTCATGCATAAGCAGCGCTGGCCCTCTCCGGCGCGCATGAGGATACCCGATTTGGCTCGATCAGCTTCTTCTTCGTCGAAGGCCGCCGCTGCTGGTGGCAAGTCTCCCGTCAAGCGTGACAATTTCGAACTTCGCAGCCTACAGGATGCGTTCGACAAGGGCCGCCGCTACAAGGCGAGCGAGGACGAGCTGCTCGGCTTCTACCAGAAGATGCTGTTGATCCGCCGTTTCGAGGAAAAGGCTGGCCAGCTTTACGGCCTGGGGCTGATCGGCGGCTTTTGCCACCTCTACATCGGCCAGGAAGCAGTCGCCGTTGGGCTGCAGAGCGCGCTGAACGAGGGCAAGGACAGCGTCATCACCGGCTATCGCGATCACGGCCACATGCTCGCCTATGGCGTCGATCCGCGCGTCATCATGGCCGAGTTGACTGGTAGGGCGGCGGGCATCAGCCACGGCAAAGGCGGCTCAATGCACATGTTCAGCACCGAACATGCGTTCTACGGCGGCCACGGCATCGTCGGCGCGCAGGTTTCGTTGGGTGGTGGGCTGGCCTTTGCCCACAAGTACAACGAGGACGGCGGACTGTGCATGGCCTATTTTGGCGATGGCGCAGCCAACCAGGGTCAGGTCTACGAGACGATGAACATGGCCAGCCTGTGGCAGTTGCCGTTGGTCTTCGTGGTCGAGAACAACCAGTACGCCATGGGCACCAGTGTCAGCCGGTCGAGCGCGGAGACCGAGTTCTATCGCCGCGGAACGGCCTTCCGCATTCCCGGCATGGAAGTGAACGGGATGGACGTGCTCGAAGTGCACCAGGCGGCCAGGATCGCGGTTGAGCATGTGCGCGGCGGCAACGGGCCGGTGCTGATGGAGCTCAACACCTATCGCTATCGCGGGCATTCGATGTCGGACCCGGCCAAGTACCGCACGCGCGAGGAAGTGCAGGGGGTTCGCGAGAAGAGCGACCCGATCGAGATGGCCAAGGCCGAACTGCTCGCCATGGGCGTGGCCGAGGAACGCCTCAAGGACATCGAAAAGGACATCCGCAGCGCCGTGGCAGAAGCCGCTGATTTCGCTGAAAAGTCACCCGAACCTGGTCCCGCCGAACTGTATACCAACGTGCTGGTGGGGAGCTATTGAGATGGCCATCGAGCTGAAGATGCCCGCGCTCTCCCCGACCATGGAGGAAGGCACGCTGGCCAAGTGGCTGGTGAAGGAAGGCGATACCGTCAAGACCGGCGATGTCCTCGCCGAGATCGAGACCGACAAGGCGACGATGGAGTTCGAAAGCATCGACGAGGGTGTAGTCGGCCAGATCCTCGTGCCCGAGGGTGCCGAAGGCGTAAAAGTGGGCACAGTTATCGCCGTGCTGACCGTTGAGGGCGAGGAAGCTCCCGCCGCGCCGCAAGCTTCGCCCGCTGCTGCCGCCGAAAGTGTGCCGCCGCCAGCTCCTGAAGCCGCCGCCGCGCCCGAGCGTCCGGCTCCCACATCGCGGAAATCCGATCCGGACGTGCCGTCTGGTACCAACATGATCAAACTGACCGTGCGCGATGCGCTGCGCGATGCCATGGCCGAGGAAATGCGCCGCGACCCGCGCGTATTCGTGATCGGCGAGGAAGTGGCCGAGTACCAGGGAGCCTACAAGGTCACCCAGGGCCTGCTCGCTGAATTCGGTCCCAAGCGCGTGATCGACACGCCGATTACCGAATACGGCTTTGCCGGTATCGGTACCGGCGCGGCGATGGGCGGCCTGCGCCCGGTGGTCGAATTCATGACCTTCAACTTCGCGATGCAGGCAATCGACCACATCATCAATTCGGCCGCCAAGACCAACTACATGTCGGGCGGCCAGATGCGCTGTCCGGTGGTGTTCCGTGGCCCCAATGGCGCTGCCAGCCGCGTGGGCGCTCAGCACAGTCAGAACTACGCTCCGTGGTACGCCAGCGTGCCCGGCCTGATCGTGATCGCGCCTTACGATGCGTCGGATGCCAAGGGCCTGCTCAAGGCCGCCATCCGCAGTGACGATCCGGTTATATTCCTCGAGAACGAGCTGGTTTACGGCAACAGCTTCGAGGTCGCCCAGTTGGACGATCACGTGCTGCCGATCGGCAAGGCGCGGATCATGCGCGAAGGCGCGGACGTGACTATCGTGTCCTATTCGATCGGCGTGAAGCTGGCGCTGGAAGCCGCTGACAAGCTGGCGGAAGAGGGCATCGAGGCCGAAGTAATCGACCTGCGCACGCTGCGCCCGCTCGATACCGCGACGGTGCTCGAAAGCCTCGCCAAGACCAACCGCCTGGTGGTGGCCGAGGAAGGCTGGCCGGGCTGCTCGATTGCGTCCGAAGTGATCGCGGTGTGCATGGAACAGGGCTTTGATCTGCTCGACGCACCGGTCATGCGCGTGTGCAACGAGGACGTGCCGCTGCCCTATGCCGCGAACCTTGAAAAGCTGGCGCTGATCGATGCCTCACGCATCGTCGCGGCGGTGAAGAAGGTCTGTTACCGCGACTGACCACCGCAGCGGGCGCCGGTAGCCGTTCAGCTGCTGTAGCTGGTCGTTCCGAAGGTTCCGCAACCGGCCACGCTATCGGGGCTCGACGGGTTCTTCTGGTAGATTTGCGTGAGATCGCGGTCGTCGCGCACGGTGAAGCTGGCGGTCGTATGGATGTCCGCCGGCGCGCCGAACGGATTGCCGACCAGCGGATCGTATTCATAGACCACTTCGACAAACATTACCGCCTCGTCGGGAAAGGCGATCACTTCCTCGCCGGGAGGGCCCATGCCGGGAAAGCCGCCGCTCAGTCCATCGCCTTCGTTGCCATAGTTTGACGTGGCGGCCCGCCGACCCATGCAGCGCTGCCAATGGATGTACTGGTTGGAGGTGCCCGGCACGACCTCCAGGCTGCTGATGATTACGCGCCCGCGACCGTAGAAATCGAGCGCGTCGCCCGCCTGGATTTCTGCCCCGTAGAACAGGTCCTGGATATCGCTTTCATAGATCCGCCGGTCGCTGAGCATCGATTCGTCGCCGATGCGCGAAGCATTGTCGGCCATCTGCACGGCGAGCTGGTTGACCTTCATGGTCACGATCGTGCGGTTGACCATTTCCAGCCCGGTCAGGCCGAGCACCAGCAGGATCGGGAACGTCATCGCGAACTCGGTCGCGGCGATGCCACTGGACGATTGCCACAGGCGCTGCATGATCGAGGAGCGCATCAGCAATTCCCCACCGTTGCGATGGAAGTCTGCTGGCCGAATGGCTGGTTGCGCAGCACTGCGCGGGCCGTGGTGGTAACCCGTTTCGACATGCCCGGCACGAACCCGCTCACCGGGAACGGTCGGTCATAGGTCACCGTGACGACGTAGAGCACGGCATCGCGCGCACCGCCAAAACCCGCAATACCGCGGTCCGCATCCCAGATGGCGTTGCCGTTGACGTCCTCGAACGGCTCGCCATCGTCGCACCGCCCGTCGCTGTTGATGTCGGTGAAGTCTTCGGGCGCCGACACGTCCGCGTAATCGGCATAGGACGAGCGGGTGAACTGGATGTCTGCGTCGGGCACGATCAGGCGCACCGTTTCGGCAACATCCGCATCCAGCGCGGAGGCCGCGCCTTCGAGCGAGGAATCGCGCGCCGCCTTCTGGATCGACCCTTCGAGCAGCGAGGAGGTGTACATGTTGTACGACAGATCGAACACGCCGAGCAGCGCGAGCAGGAAGACCGGCGCCACGAGCGCGAACTCGACCACGGCCGCCCCGTCTTGGCTGCTGGCAAGTCTGCGCATCCGGGCCATCAATCGACCATCCGCAAGTCGGTCATCCGGCGGGCGATGTCGGTGAAGGTCTGCTGCAAGGCTGCCGAGTTGGCCGCCACGAAGTAGCGTTCGGCCCCGGCGCAGTTCTGCATGATCGAGTTGGCCCCGGTGCCGAAGCTGATCACCCAGACCTGGATATTGCGCTTCTTCACTTCCTCGCAGGCGAAGCTGAAGCGGGCCTCGACGGTCTGGGTCAATGTCAAAGCCGATGTGGGGCGCCAGCGGCGACGGTCGAGTTGCTCGATGCCGTAGGAGCCGTAGGAAATGTCCAGCGGGGCGGTCTCGCCATCGGTCAGGAAGATCAGGTGCCGCGTGGTCGGCGCCGCGCCCACATCGGCGTTGTCGTCGGCGAACAGCCCGGTCGGCGACAGCAAGCGGCCACCCCAGATCATGCCGATATCGTGGTAGGTACTGCCCTGCGGCGTCAGACCTGCCGTATAGGTCGAGACCTGGGCGGAGGTCATTTCCTGCAACCGCTGCGATGCTGCCGGGCAGGCGCCATAGCCCCACCACCATGCGTTGATGAACTCGTCCGGACTGTTGACGCTGCCGGGCGTGAACATTCCAGAGCCGTTGGTACGGACCTCGCGGACGTAGCTGAGTTCGTTGATCATCGGACGCCACTGGGTGTCTTCGTCGGTCGGGTCGGGTACCCGGTCAATATCGAGGTCCAGCGCACGGTTGAGATTGACGTTGTCGTAGTCGTTGATCTCGTAGGTATCGCGCTCCTCGATGCAGCCACGATACTGCACGGCCACATCGGTCGGTGCAGCGGGCGTGCCGCCCATCGGCACGTTGGTGGTGTCGCCGGTTTCGAGGAATGCCAGATCGAGATCGAGGTCGGCATACTTCCAATTGGTCGCGTTTTGGCGCTGGCGATAATTGTAGTGCCATTCGTCCACCAGCCAGTCATCCTGCAGCAGGCGACCGACGTTGACATTGGTGGAATAGGGCACAAAGCCATAGCGGATGCGCGAGCCGGGGGTCTTGTTCGCTTCCATCTGCGTGTAGAAGCTCAGCACGGTATCGCGTAAAGCCTGGATACGGGTCTTGCTGTCGCCCGGATTGATCGTGGCCATCGAACCCGTGGTGTCGAGCACCATCATGATATCGAGGTTGCCCATGTTGAGTTGCACCTGGCAGCCTACAGAAACGGGTATCGTCTCGTACCCGAATGCCCCCATGATCGTGGTCTCGATGTCGGCCGATGCCTCACCGCTGATCGAATAGTCGTCGTGCAGTTCCATGGTGAACTGGCGGTTCTCGCTGCCATAGGCACCGTCGCGGAAGTTGAGGTTGAAGAACCGCTGTCCGACATCGGCGACCGAGGCGGGAATGGTCCCGGTTACCGCTGCGGCCGTGCCCATGCGCTTGCGCGCGGCCAGCGTGCCGGCGTCGCACGCCTGCTGCAGCCGCGTTTCGGCGAGGTAGCCGCGTCCCATGTCAATTCCGCTGCCGACCAGTGCCAGCAAGGGGAACAGCGATGCGGCCACGATGATAATGACGTTACCCGACGATTCCCGCGCCAGCCGGGCCAGCACGGTCGCAGCGCGGCGGATCAGGGAAGAGGACGAGAGTGCGATCATGGTCGGCCTCATACGGCAGGGCATGTAACGCTATCCCCAACGGACTTGGTTAATTTGCTTACATATTCCCGCGCAAATGGCGGCGGATCAGGTGGTGCTGAGGAAGATCGGCCGGGTGAACGTCAGATAGGGCGCTGGGATGCCGGCAAACTCCAGCATGTTGTCCACTTCGTAGGTGATCACCACCTGCAACTCGCGCACGCCGGTCACCCGCTGGGTGGTGGGCGTGGTGACGAAAGCACCCATATTGCTGACGTTGAGCAGATAGGGCGCACCGCGAGCACGGGATAACGCGTAGGAGCGGATCTGCGTATTGCTCAAAGTATTGCCGGCCTGCTGCTGAACCATGGCATATCGCGCCACATCGGCCGAAAGGTTGCGGATGGCGTTATAGTTCTGCAATCCCATACCAACGTACAGCACGCCGAACACCAGGATCAGGAAAACCGGCGCCAGCAGCGCGAATTCCACCACCATGGCCCCACGCGTGTCGCGGCGCAGGCGGTGAAGGAGGGCCGGGCAGTGCATTAGCCGACCTGAATTGTGCGGGTGACGTCGAAGGTCAGGCCGTTTCCAATGCCGAATTCGGTCCACAGCGGCTGGTAGGTATCGCTGATCGCCAGCCGGATGAACTTGTTCACCACCACGCCCGCGTCGCAACTTGCAGCATCGGTCACATAAGCGGTGGAATCGGCGCAGCGATAGATTTCCACCACGCTCACCTGCTCGGCCGTAAGATCGGCTGAAGTGACCACGATGTCGCGAATGACTGTGCGCTCTTCCACCGTGGCAGGCGTGGCGGCGCGCACGATGGCGGCGGCTTCGGCGGCGGCGGTCTGCAACTCGGTCTGCCGCGCGACAATCGAGCCGATTTCGAACCCGCCAATCGACAGGCTGATCAGCACCGGTGCGATGATGGCGGTCTCGATTGCCATCGAACCGGCCTGGCAGCGCAGCATCACCGCGAGCGTAGAGAGGTGGCGGGCAATCATGCGACCAGCTTCACCTGCCCGATGGTGGTGGCGACGGTGGTATCTTCCTGCGACCCGGCCGGGCAGAAGGTCGACATATCGGTCGTGCCCTGCAGCGTGATGGTGTTGGCCGCGATCATCAGGCACTGGCTGGTGACCTGCGCCGTGCCCGAGAAAGTGATGTTGCTGACCGGGAAATACAGTGTGCCGTTAAGCACGGTGGACGAATTGCCGTTGAAATCGTTGCGGCTGGTGCCTTCGGATTCGCGATCTTCGAACACCAACATGCCCGCCAGCAGGTTGGCATCGGTCGTCGAAACACCGCGCGCGATCAGGTCGGAGGCCTGGATAGCGGTAAGATTGATCGATGATCCGCCGCGGATCTTGATGTAGGCCCCGTTTTTGAGCACGAACATCACGTTGTTACCGGTCACTTCATACTGGCCGGTCAGATCCAGCCCGCCGCCGTCGATGATGTAGACGCCGGTGCCAAAGGTGGTGTCGCAGGAGACGAATATCTCGTCATAGGTGCCCGGAACCACGCTGCCGCCGACCGATCCGCCGGTATTGACCACGTTCGAATAGGTCGTGGCAATTTGCGTGGTGCGGCGTTCCCAGATCTTGTTTTGTCCGCTGCCCGACACATGCGTCCACGCTGTCGAGGTTGTGGAGGTGGTGCCCGCTGTGGTCGAATTGCTCACCAGCTGGCCGTTCTTGACGTCGCTGGACGTCGTCGCCGACTTCGGGGAGCCATACGAATAGGCCGTGGCATTGCCCGAGTTGGAGCCCTGGAAATAGGCATAGGAGATATTGCTGGTGGTGGAGACGGAAGCGGTGGTCGTGCCTGCGGACGAGTTGCAGGTGTAATTCCGCTGTACCTGGCTTTCGGCCGGATTGGGCGGGGTCAGGTCTTCGAACGGGTCATACAGGCCGTCCATGTTTTCGATAATGATGTCATCGGTATTGGTGTTGAACCAATCGTCGATGCCGCCGCGCGACAGGATCCAACCGGCATCCACCGTGGGGTTGCCGTTGGCGATTACCGCGTTGGGACTGTCTGATAGCGCAGCCATGCCGCAGCCGGCGGTCAGGCTGGCAGAGCCACCGATGGTGATGGCACCGTCCTCATCATCGTCCACCGCGATCAGGCACGAGGTAAACGTTGCACCCTCGGTGTAGCTCGCCTGGGCATAGGCGCTGATCGTCGCCTGCGTGCCGCTGACGAAGCTGGTGAAGGGCAGGGCCTTGCTGGCCGAGGCGGTCACCACCACCGAGTTGTTGGAACCGCCGGCCCAATTGGCCAAGCTCACCTGCGGCGTGTTGGCGAAATCCTCGGTGACCGAAAGGTTGGCAGTGAATTCCTGCTGAGCCCGGGTGGTGTATGTCTGTTCGGTAGCGGAATTCGTGCGCGCCCAGGCCCCGGCGACGGCTGCCTGGTCCACCGCGAACTGCAGCTCGCGCTTCCACATGTACCATTGCGTCAGGTCCACACCCAGGCCCGCACCGCCGATCAGGACCGGCGCGCCCAGGGCCACGATCAGCGTCGCGTTGCCGCTGGAGCAGCTGCGCAGGCTGGCTGCAAATCGCTTCAGGTAGCCCAGCATGATCGGAAAGTCCCCGCGTTGACGCCTATAACTAAACAGGGTTTGCAAGGGATGTGGTTGCCGTCGTGTGTCCAAAAGCGGTTAACGGAATGCAAACCACGGTGTGTCGCCCTCAGCGCGGGATGCGCGAGCTTGACGTTTTGACCCCCACGCCGGATTGGGGGCGCCGATGGCCGCCAACGCCCCAATTCCTGATCCGGCAGAGCTGCCGTTGCCCCAGCGACTCGCGCTGGCCTATGCTCCGCGCGGCAGCCGGGCGGACATTGCGGCGCAGTGGCAGCTCGACAGTCGGCTTGCGGCAATCCTGCAGAGCCGGGGTGATCCATTGATCGCGCAGATCAAGCTGGCCTGGTGGCGCGATCGGCTGGGGGAGGACCCTGCGGTCTGGCCGCGCGGTGAACCGCTGCTGGAAATGTTGCGCAAGGCTAAAGTCCCCCCTCGGGCCTACCTGCCGCTGGTCGATGGCTGGGAGCGGCTGCTGGACGAGGACCTGACCGTCCACACCGTCCACGAATTCGCCGCCGGTCGCGCCGCAGCATGGGCGGCCGTGGCCGAGACAGCGGGGGCAGGCGGGGCGGAAGAAGCGGTGGCGCAAGCAGCGCGCGAGATCAGCTATCTCGAACTGGCGCAGCATCTTGGCAACGAGGCGGAAGCCCGTGCCGCGCGCCAGGTGGCGCTCGCTTGCAAGTGGCATCGACCCCACTTGCCGCGTGCCTTGCGCCCGCTCGCGGTAATCCACGGCCTCTCGGCGCGGGCACTCCAGGCCGGAACCCGCGACCTTCTGGACGGCCCGCGCGCCGGACTTCTGGCCTTGCGGATCGGGCTTTTCGGGCGCTAACCTGTTGCCAAGGGGGCGAACTTCAATGAGCCGCGTGGTTTTGGGGGCATTCGGCGCTTTGGTGCTGGTCGGGATCGGGCTGTTCTGGTGGCAGGGCCGGGCCGCCGTCGAGCGTGGCGCCCCGCCGCCCGAACCTGCCGCTGCCTCGCCCGATCCCGACGTGCTGCCCAGCGCCGACCCGGTGGACCTGCGTGGTCCCGCGCCACCCGTGGCCAGCGAGCTGTCGCGCGAAGAGCAGCGCTTCTTCCGCTATGACCGCGACCGCGACCGGCGCATTACCCGTAACGAAATGCTCTCTACCCGCACCGATGGCTTCCGCGACCTCGACACCGATGGCAACAACCTGCTGACGTTCGAGGAATGGGCGGTGGCCACCAGCGACCGGTTTGCCGAGATGGACAAGGATGGCAACAGCTGGCTCAACGCGGTCGAGTTCGCCACCAGCCGCCCGCAGCCCCGCGCGACGCCGCGCTGCACCTGCTAGGTCAGGCGGGCACCGGCTCCAGTTCCGCCAGCCAGCTACCGAAATCGGCCTTGCCGCGCGTAGTGTAGGCTTCCTTGCGCGACTTCTTGTTCACCTGCGGCAGCGGCGGGAACAGGCCGAAGTTGACGTTCATCGGCTGATAGCTCTCGGCCTCGGCGTCGCCGGTGACATGCGCCAGAAGCGCGCCCATGGCCGAGGTGCGCGGCGGGCCGATCCACGGGCGCCCCGCCAGTTCGTGCGCCGTCATCATGCCCGCCAAGAGGCCGACCGCGCTCGATTCCACGTAGCCTTCGCAGCCGGTGATCTGCCCGGCGAAACGGATGTGCTCGGCGCCCTTCAACCGTAACTGACGGTCGAGCAGCATGGGTGAGTTGATGAAGGTGTTGCGGTGCATCCCGCCGAGCCGGGCGAATTCGGCGTTCTGCAGGCCGGGAATGGTGCGAAACAGCTCCACCTGCGCGCCGTATTTCATCTTGGTCTGGAACCCGACCATGTTCCACAGCGTGCCCAGCTTGTTGTCCTGCCGCAGCTGGACCACGGCATAGGGCCAGCGGCCACTGGGGTGTTCCTCGGTCGCCCAGTGCGGGTTGTCGAGGCCGACCGGCTTCATCGGTCCGAACCGCAGCGTTTCCACCCCGCGTTCGGCCATCACCTCGATCGGCATGCAGCCGTCGAAATAGGGGGTGGTCGCCTCCCATTCCTTGAATTCGCCCTTTTCGGCGGCGATCAGCCCGGCGACGAACTCGAGGTACTGCTCCCTGTTCATCGGGCAGTTGATGTAGTCCTTGCCGCCCTTGTCCCAGCGGGCCGCCATCCAGCACACCGACATGTCGACGCTTTCGTGGTGCACGATGGGGGCGATGGCGTCGAAGAAGGCGAGCCGATCCTCACCGGTCGCCTTGACGATGCTCTGGGCGAGGGCGGGTGCGGTCAGCGGGCCGGTGGCGACGATGGTCATTCCGGCAGGCGGAAGTTCGTCCATCCGTTCGCGCACCACAGTCACGTTAGGGTGCTGTTCAAGCGCTTTCTCCACCTCGGCGCTGAACACGTCGCGGTCGACCGCCATCGCGCTGCCCGCCGGAACGCGCGCCACTTCGCCCGCACGCATAACCAGCGAATCGAGCCGCCGCATCTCGTGATGCAGCAGGCCCACGGCGTTCTTCTCGTCATCGTCGGAGCGGAACGAGTTGGAGCAGACCAGCTCGGCCAGCGCGTCGGTCTGGTGTGCGGCAGTACCGTCACCGCTCCCGCGCATTTCGGACAGGCGCACTTTCACGCCCCGTTGCGCCAGTTGCCAAGCGGCTTCGCTGCCAGCGAGGCCGCCGCCGATGATGTGAACGTCATGATCCATGCGGCGTGCAATAGTCAGGCGCGGCCCGCCCGGCAATCACCTCGCGCCCGTCACTGCAATCTGGGCACCACCCGGTCGATACTGGCGACCAGCTCCGGAAAGGCCAGATCGAGCCGCCTTGCCAACAGGTTCAACCGCTTCACCGGAACGGCCGGGAAGGTGTGATGCTCGAAGTGGAAGAACATGCTGTAGGCGGCGAAGTTGACCAGCCAGTTGCGTTGGCTCCGCGCGACCAGCACCCGGTCCTCGCACCCGTGATGGGTGATCCACACGGCGAAGAACGCGGTCAGGCACTGCGCGCTCACCATCATGGCCAGGTGATAGGCGAGGGCCAGTTGAAGCGCTGGCAGGGGGAGCAGCAGGGCCAGCGCAGGCACTGCCAGATTGAGTGCCAGATCGATCATCATCAGCCGCTGTTGCCGCTCGCCGCCCAGAACCCAGGCGTTGTGGTGCGTTTCCCAGGCAAAGCGCGGCCCATAGAGGAGCACCTGCAACAAGGTCATGCGCCCGGCCTTGCCTTCCAGATCATGTTCCTGGCCGATGTGGCGGTGGTGTTGCAGGTGATTCCAGCGGACGGAATGGTTGCTGCACAGCATCAGCATGCTCAACGCGTGGAGAACGAACCGGTCGCCCCTTGCGCTGAAACCGATGTTTCCGTGGATCGCCTCGTGGTTGAGCCGCAGGCCGGTGAGGAAGAACATGAAGGTGCAGGGGAAAGCGGCGAGGAACCAGCCGTGGGCTGCCAGGCTCAGGCTCGCCGCCAGCCAGGGGAGCGGATGGAGGCATTCGACAATGCCATCCGCCTTGCGCATGGGCACCAGATCACGCCAGGCGACGGTGCGGACGATCAGACTGCGGGTCAGCTGGGCGGGCATGGCGAGTCCCCTATTTCGTAATTTCTGTAAAAACAGAAATAGCTAAATCAGCCCGGCCGTCAAGACCTTATGAATTGGCGCCGCCTTCCGGTGATCACGCAGGCGCGGCACTTGTGCAGGCTTGCCGCATGCGCCATCCACGGCGCGAGTGGAGGACCCATGTCACGACGTGCCCTGGCCGAGAAACGCCCCTTGCTGCTGCTCTCGGTAGCGGCGGCGCTGGCCTATTATTACCTGCGCTTCACCGGCTTCCCGGAGCTGTTCCTGATGTTGGTGAAAGGCGCGGCGGTCGGCTCGCTGGCGCTCTATGCGTTCCTTCGCCACGGCGGGGCCGACGCGAAATTGCTGGGTTGGGCGCTGGCCGCAGCGGCGCTGGGCGATATGGCGATGGAGTTTGACCAGGGGATCGGCGGCTTGCTGTTCCTGCTGTTCCACGTCTTCGCCATCGCATTGTTCATGCGCCACCGCCGCCCGGCCTTAAGCCCCAGCCAGAGTTGGGTAGTCGGCGTGACCTTCTGTCTGATCCCGGTGATCGCCTGGCTACTGCCCGCCGACCGCGCCGGGGCCTGGCAAGTGGGGCTTTACGGCGTGGCGCTGGGGGCCATGGCGGCGAGCGCGTGGGCGAGCAGCTTCCCGCGCTACCGGGTGGGAGCAGGGGCCATGCTGTTCGTGGCCAGCGACCTGCTGATATTCGCGCAGATGGGTCCGCTGGAGGGCCACTTCCTGCCGCGCTACATGGTCTGGCCGCTGTACTACCTTGGCGTAATGCTGATCACCACCGGGGTGATGGACACGCTGCGCAAGAAGGACCCAGAGCTGCGCGTGGTGAACTAGCGGTCAAGCCAACAGCCGGGAGTTCTCACTCGCCGGCTTCGCTGTCCTGGTCACCACGCCGGGCGGCCATTTCCTCGACCACGGCTTCCTCGGCAGGGTTTTCCGGCTCAACCTCCTCGTCCAGTCGCACGGCGGAGACGACGTGTTCACCGTCGCCCACGTTGAACAACCGCACGCCGGCGGAACCACGTCCGATCACGCGCAGCGAATCCAGCCCGATGCGGATCAGCTTGGCCTGGTCGGTCACCAGCATCAGCTGGTCCGAACGACTGGCAGGGAAGCTGGCGACCACCGGGCCGTTGCGGGCAATGTTGTCGATATTGGTGATGCCCTGTCCGCCGCGACCCGTGCGGCGATACTCGTAGGCGCTGGACAGCTTGCCATAGCCGTTGGCGCAGACGGTGAGGATGAACTGCTCGCGGGTCGCCAGCTCGGCCATGCGCTCGGGCGAAAGCGTCGATTCGCCTTCCTTCTCGGGCTTCCACGGAGCGAAGCGGACATATTGCTCGCGCTCCTCCGCATCGGTGCCCACGCGGTGGAGGATCGACAGGCTGATGACCTCGTCATCTCCCTTCAGCGTCATCGCGCGCACGCCGGTGCTGGTGCGGCTCTGGAATTCGCGGATATCGTCACCGGCAAAACGGATTGCCTTGCCCTGACGGGTGGCGAGCAGCACGTCGTCGCCCGCATCGAGCAGCGCCACGCCGATCAGCTTGTCTTCCGAACCTTCATCGAAACGCATGGCGAACTTGCCGTTGCTCGGCACGTTGGCAAACGAATCCATCGAGTTGCGCCGCGCGGCACCCCTGGCCGTGGCGAACACAACGCTGAGCGCGCCCCAGGTGGTCTCATCCTCGGGGAGCGGCAGCACAGTGGCGATGGTCTCGCCGCTGTCGAGTGCCGGCAGCAGGTTGACGATCGGGCGACCGCGCGTGTTGGGGCCACCTTCGGGCAGCTTCCACACCTTCAAACGATAGACCTTGCCCGCGGTGGAGAAGAACAGCACCGGATTGTGGGTGGAAGTGACGAACATGTTCGACACCGCATCCTCTTCCTTGGTGCTCATGCCCGAACGGCCCTTGCCGCCACGGTTCTGCGCCCGGAAAGTGGAGAGCGGGGTGCGCTTGATATAGCCGTCCAGCGTGACCGTTACGACCATCTCGTCGCGCTCGATCAGGTCTTCGTCTTCGACCCCGTCCCAGGCGGGGGCGATTTCGGACATGCGCGGGGTGGAATAGGTGTCGCGTATCTCGATCAGTTCGGTCCGCATCACCTCGTACAGCCGTGCCCGATCGGCCAGGATGGCGAGGTATTCCTCGATTGCGATGGCCAGCTCTTTCAGCTCGTCACCGATCTCGTCGCGGCCCATCGCCGTCAGGCGATGCAGGCGCAGGTCGAGTATGGCTTTCACCTGCCGTTCGGACAGACGGTAGGTGCCGCCTTCCTCGGTGGCATTCGGCTCGATCGCTTCGACCAGCTGGATGTAGGTGGCGATGTCGCCAATCGGCCAGTCCTTGGCGAGCAGCTTGCCGCGCGCAATCGCCGGATTGGACGAGCTGCGAATCATCGCCACAACCTCATCCATATTGGTCACGGCGACTACCAGACCGAGCAAGATGTGCGCCCGCTCGCGCGCCTTGTTCAGCTCGAACTTGGTGCGACGGCTGATCACCTGTTCGCGGAACTGGATGAACGCCTGGATGAAATCGCGCAGGGTCAGCGTTTCCGGGCGGCCGCCACGGATCGCCAGCATGTTCGCCGGGAAGCTCGACTGCGCAGGCGTATAGCGCCAGATCTGGTTGAGCACGACTTCGGGCGAGGCATCGCGCTTCAGGTCCACCACCACGCGCACGCCTTCGCGGCTCGATTCGTCGCGGATATCGGAAATGCCCTCGATCCGCTTGTCCTTGGCGGCTTCGGCGATCTTCTCGACCAGGCCCGACTTGCCGACCTGATAGGGGATCGCGGTGAGCACGATCGATTGCCGGTCGTTGCGGCCGGTCTCGATCTCGTGCCGCGCGCGCATCAGGATGGAACCGCGCCCGGTGGTATAGGCCATCCGCGCGCCGTGCTGCCCCAGGATCAGCGGACTGGTGGGAAAATCCGGCCCCGGCACGTGCTCCATCAGCTCTTCCGAGGTGATCGCCGGATTGTCCATATAAGCCAGGCAGGCATTTATGACTTCGCCAAGGTTATGTGGCGGGATGTTGGTCGCCATACCCACGGCGATGCCGCCGGTGCCGTTGACCAGCACATTGGGGAACCGCGCGGGAAGGACCGAAGGCTCCTTGCGGCTCGCATCGTAGTTGTCGACGAAATCGACCGTGTCTTTGTCAAGATCGTCGAGGAGCGCGTTGGCCACCCGCGCCAGCCGGCTTTCGGTATAGCGCATGGCCGCCGGCGGATCGGGGTCCATCGAGCCGAAGTTTCCCTGGCCGTCGATCAGCGGTACGCGCAAGCTCCACGGCTGCACCATGCGCGCCATCGCGTCATAGATCGCGCTATCGCCGTGCGGGTGATATTTGCCCATCACGTCACCGACGATGTTGGCGCTCTTGCGATAGGGGCGCCCGGCGACATAGCCGCCTTCCTGCGCGGCGTAGAGAATGCGGCGGTGGACCGGCTTCAGCCCGTCGCGCACATCGGGCAGCGCGCGGCTGACGATCACGCTCATCGCGTAATCGAGGTAACTGGTCTTCATCTCATCGACGATGTCGATGCGTTCATAATCACCGGGCACGGCGGACCCATTTCCTGGGCCGTTGCCGGGGGGTACCATATCGTCGTTGTTGTCGCTCACCTGCGGGTGTCGCCTATTGTTGTTGTTGTTTCGTGGGGACGGCTTGGACCCTAGGCGAAGGGGGCAGGTTAGGCCAGCAAAACGGCCCCTGAGGCGGGTCTGCCGGGCCCTTTATCCACACTTGATGAACGGCAGGCGTGCACCGGCGTTAAAACACCATTCAGCGCGCCGTGCCTAACGCACAATTGCAATCGGGATCGAACCCATGCATGGGCGCGTTGTCGCCGTGATTGACGGCTGGGAAAGCCGGGTTTGCCTTTTCAGGAGAGCTTACAGATGGGTGCCAATTCTGTTTTTGCGGGTGGTCGCAAGGTCGCCAAACTGGCGCGCTCGTTTGCCGTCGCCACGGCGCTGACCAGCGTTGCCGTGGCCGGTACGGCGGATGCACAGAATCGCCGTGACCGCGAGCGCGAGCAAGAGCGCGCTCCGCAGGCCGAATACACCGAAGCCTTCGTCACCGCCTATAACGCCGTGAAGGCCGTGACCGACAGCGGCGCTGCCGAATTCTCGGCCGCCCGCCCAATGGTGCCTGCGCTGGTAGCCTCGGTGACAAATGGCGACGAGCGCAGTGCCGCCGGCAACATCCTGCTGGTCGTGGGCCAGAACCTGCGCGATCCCGCACTGCAGCGGCAGGGCATCGAGTTGATGCTCGCCAGCGGCACCGTCTCGCCCGAAGCCCAACCGCAGTACCATTACTACGTCGGCAACTTCGCGCTGCAGATGCGCGACTATGTTGGCGGCCGCGCTGCGCTGCGTCAGGCGATCGCGCTGGGATACACTCCGGCTGGAGCTGCCAGCGATCCCGCACTCGACCCGCGCACGCAGGTCCTGCAGAGCCTGTTCCTGGAAGAGAACTTCGCCGAACTGATTTCGTCGGCCGATGAATTTGTCACCGCTGCCGGCGATACACAGGTGCCCGAGTTGTGGCTGACCTATGGCCTCCAAGGCGCGATCGACACCGAAAATGCCGAGGCCGCGCTGCGTTTCTCGCAGCCGCTGGTGCGCTATTACCCGACCACACGCAACGTGCGCAACGCGGTGCGGGTGATCACCAACCTCGGCAATGTCGACAATGGCCCGGTTCTGGCCGATGCCCAGCGCCTGCTGTTTGCCGCCAACGCGATGACCGATCGGCGTGACTACGCGGACTACATCGCCAGCATCGATTCGCGCCTGATGGCGAACGAGACGCTGCGCGTACTCGACCGCGCCAAGACCTCGGGCGTGCTGCCCCAAAGCGACGAATACTATGCCGCCGAATTCGCCGTTGCGAATGAGAGAGCTCCGTCAGAGCGGCGCGATGCACCGGGCCTGCTGGCCGATGCGCGCTCTTCCGCCTCAGGCCGGGAAGCCTACGAAGCGGGTGAGATATACTTGTCGCTCGGCGAATATGCACAGGCGGAAGCGCTTTACGCCATGGCGCTGGAGAAGGGTTCCACCGATCGCAATCGCGACCTGACGCGCCTCGGCATCGCCCAGTTCAACCAGGGCAAGAAGGCCGAAGCACAGGCCACGTTCGCGCAAGTTGAAGGTGATCGTGCAGCCCTGGCGGCCTTGTGGGTGGCTTACATCGCTTCGCAGGGTTAAGCGGCAAACAGCGAATGCCATAAGGAGGCGCGGGACGGGCAAGGCCGGTCCCGCGCCTCCTTGTTTATGGGCGCCTCAGACGTTGAATTTGAAGTGTAGCACGTCGCCGTCCTGCACCACGTATTCCTTGCCCTCTTGCCGCAGTTTGCCGGCTTCCTTGGCGCCGTTCTCACCGTTGAGGGCGATGTAGTCGCCATAGGCGATGGTCTCGGCGCGGATGAAGCCGCGTTCGAAATCGGTGTGGATCTCGCCGGCCGCCTGCGGGGCCTTGGCGCCGGTGTGGACGGTCCAGGCGCGTGCTTCCTTGGGGCCGACGGTGAAGAAGGTGATCAGGTGCAGCAGGTCATAGCCTGAGCGGATCACGCGGGCGAGGCCGGTCTCGTGCAGGCCCATTTCCTCGAGGAACACCAGTCGCTCCTCGGGGTCCATGTCCACCAGCTCGCTCTCGATGGCGGCCGAGACGATCACGGCGTTGGCGCCCTCGGCCCTGGCCTTTTCGAACACGCGGGCGGAAAAGGCATTGCCCTCGGCGGCACTGTCTTCCTCGACGTTGCAGACATAGAGCACCGGCTTGGCGGTGAGCAGTTGCGCCTGGGCAAACACGCGGGCTTCTTCGTCGTCCTTCGGTTCGACCAGACGGGCGGGCTTGCCTTCGCGCAGCAGGTCGAGCGCCTGACCAAGCACGGAGGCGACGATCTTCTGCTCCTTGTCACCCTGCGCGGCTTTCTTCTGGGCGGCCGGGACGCGCTTTTCGAGGCTGTCGAGATCTGACAGCATCAGTTCGGTCTCAACCGTCTCGGCATCGCTGATCGGATCCACCTTGTTGTCGACGTGCTGGATGTCGTCGTTTTCGAAACACCGCAGCACATGGACGATTGCATCCACCTCGCGGATGTTGCCGAGGAACTGGTTGCCCAGTCCCTCGCCCTTGCTGGCGCCGCGCACAAGTCCGGCGATATCGACGAAGCCGAGCTGGGTGGGGATGATCTTCTGACTGCCCGCGATGGCCGCCAGCTGGTCGAGCCGCGGATCGGGCACGCCCACGTTGCCGACGTTCGGCTCGATCGTGCAGAACGGGTAATTGGCCGCCTGCGCCGCCTGCGTTTCGGTGAGGGCGTTGAACAGGGTCGATTTGCCGACATTCGGCAGACCCACGATTCCGCAGCGGAATCCCATTTTTGCGTGCCCCGGTCAGGTGAGGAAGAGGCTGCGCCTTAGGGGCCGGGCGCGCATGCAGCAAGCCCAAACGGGTGCGGGCGGATACCCGTAACGGATACCCGCCCGCCGAAGAACACCGCAGAGAGGTTTTCGAAGAGCGTGGCTTAGCGAGCCGAACGACGCATCCGGCGACGACCGAAAGCGATGCCGGCGAGGCCGAGGCCGAACATGCCGAGCATGCCGGGTTCAGGAACCTGGGTGCCGCTGGTGGTGCTGGTCGAACCGCCAGTGGTCGACGAGGTGCTGCTCGACGTGCTGGAGGTGCTCGACGAGCTGGTTGAGCTGGTGGTCGTGCCGGTGTGGCCGCAACCCGGATAATGCGTGTGGCCGCCCGACGAACCACCCCACCACGAGTACGTGGCCGAAGCAGGAGTGGCGGCGAAAGCGGCAGTGCCCAGCGCCATTGCGATTAGCGACTTCTTGATCATGTGTATTCCCCCAAGGATGGCGAACGATAAAGGTTAGCAACGATATGGGAAAACTACCGCAAAACGCGTGCCAATGGCGGAGTTCTGCGGGTTTGCTTGGTTAATCGTTCTGCAGGCGAATGGTACTGTCAAGAATTCCGACGCCTTCCGCTGCGGATGGTCAGTCCTGCAGGCGCAGGGCCACACCGCTCATGAACCGCGCGTCATTACCTTCCGCCAGCCACGCCGCCTCAGCTGATAACGCCGCCAGCATGTCTGTCAGCGGATCGATCTCGGCCTTGGCGAAGTTGCCCAACACATAGCCGTGGACGCGGTCCTTGTGTCCGGGATGGCCGATGCCGAGCCGTACGCGGCGGAAATCTGCACCCAGATGCTGGTCGATCGAGCGCAGGCCGTTGTGTCCCGCCGTGCCGCCGCCGCGCTTCACCTTGACCTTGAACGGGGCGAGGTCCAGCTCGTCATGGAACACCGTCAGCGCATCCACTTCCAGCTTGTAGAAGCGCAGCGCCTCGCCAACCGAGCGGCCGCTTTCGTTCATGAAGGTGGCGGGTTTGAGCAGCAGGATCTTGTCCCCGCCGATCCGGCCTTCTTGCAACCAGCCCTGGAACTTCTTCTGCACCGGGCCGAAATCGTGCAGCTCGGCGAGCACGTCGGCGGCCATGAAGCCCACGTTGTGGCGGTGCATGGCGTACTGCGGGCCGGGATTGCCGAGGCCGACCCACAGTTGCATCAACCGAAACCTCCGTAAAAGCGAAAGGGGCCGGCATCGCTGCCAGCCCCCTCGTGTGTCGCAAGTAGTGCCGCCGGGATCAACCCTCGGCAGGTTCTTCCCCGGCAGCTTCGGCATCAGCGCGCTTGAGCGCCGACGGAGCAACCACGGTGGCGATGGTGAAATCGCGATCAGTGATGCCGCTGGTGCTGCCTTCGGGCAGCTTGACGTGGCTGATGTGGATCGAATCGCCAACCTCGAGGCCGGTGACGTCGATCTGGATCTCGGTCGGGATATGCTCGGCGTCGCACACCAGGTCCAGCTCATGCCGGACCACGTTGAGCACTGCGCCGCGCTTCAGGCCCGGGCTGTCTTCCTCGTTGATGAAGACCACAGGAACGGCGACGTGGAAGGTCGCGCCCTTGCCCAGGCGGAAGAAGTCGACATGCAGCGGACGGTCGGTGACCGGGTGCAAAGCCACGTCCTTGGGCAGGGTGGTCAGCGACTTGCCGCCGATTTCCAGCTTGATGATCGAGTTCATGAAGTGACCCGTGCCGAGCAGCTGGCGGAGCAGCTTTTCCTCGACGTGAATGGGGGTCGGTTCTTCATTGCCGCCATAGATTACGGCGGGGATACGGCCATTGCGGCGCAGTTCACGGGAGGCTCCCTTGCCAGCCCGTTCGCGCAACTCGGCCGGCAGGTTCAGAGCGTCGCTCATGGTATTGCCTTTCGATTGGGATACACGCTTCGCCCGCCACGCCTCCAGGGATGACCATGCCGGGGAAGCGCGGGCCATTAGCAGGCTGCCGCTCAAAAGCAACTATTGTATGCGTGTGACCGTATAGCCGCGCGCGGCGAGCAGGGCGGGCAGGCCGGTATCGCCCAGCATGTGCACCGCGCCGACGGCCACGAAGGGCTTGCGCCCGCTACCCAGCAGCGCCGTAATCCGGGTGAGCCAGGCGCGGTTGCGATCATCGAGCAGCGCGGTTCGCAGTTCGGCATCGCCCAGCATTCCGCCGAAGGCCCGCTGTTGCAGCGTGGCAAGATCGCCGGTCAGCCACGCCCGCAGGTCCGCGTCGGGATCTGCCGCCTGTGTCTCGCGCGCCACGGCCACCAGCAGGTCGGCCTGCTCGTCGGGTGGCAGCCGGTCGAAGATATCGAATTGCGCGGTGAATCCTTCGAGGCCCTGCACGGGAAGCCCGCGTGCCAGCAGCGCGCGGTCGACACCGAGTGCAGGATCACCCAACCGCTCGCCGCCCGCCAGTTGCAAGGCGGCAGCCCAGGTTTCGGTCTGGGCGAAATCCGTTTCGGATCGGTTCGCTTGGTTGAGCATGCTGACCACCAGCGCGCGATCCGTGGCGGGCACGCGGTCGGTCAAGGGCGCGAGGCCGGGGCTGCTGGCTCGCTGTGCGAAGGCTGCTGCGGCTGTCTCGCCGTCCGCCAGATCGGCCACTTCGACCACCAGCACGTCGGCCCGAGCGAAGGCCTGTTCCACCAGCGGGGTCTCCCATGCGACACCTTCCGGCAACGCATGAATGGTGCCGAACAGCCAGCCTTCCGCGCCATCGGGGCCGGTCACATGCCACAAGGCGGGCGATGGCTCCGGCCAGTCCTGCGCCGGCTTTTCCGCGGTGCAAGCCGCCAGCGCCAGCGCCGCGACGAGGCCCGTCAGCAGCCGCAGCATCATTTCCAGACGCGGGTGACGGTCAGTCCGCGCGCGGCCAGCTGATCCTGCACGCTGCCCGGACCCGCCAGATGGCCCGCGCCGACCGCCACGAACACCGTGCCCGGCTGAGCCATGCGGCGCTGGATCCAGCCCGCCCAGTTCATGTTGCGATTGATGAGCAGCCGCGTGGTCAGATAATCGTCGTCGAGATCGTCATCGAGCGTCACGCCCAGCTGTTCCACGTCGCCCGCGCGCCATTGACTGATCATGGCGTTGACCGTGGGCAGCACCTCGTCCACCCCTTCGGCCGCTCCATCGAGATAGACGAGCTGGTGCGGCAGTTCCATCCCGGCAAACATCTGCACTTGCTGATCGATCGTCTCCAGCGCCACGTGACGCTTGCCCGTCGCGCGTTCGGTCAATTGCGCTTCCACGCCGCTATCGGGATCGAATCCGGCGCTCCGCAACGGCCCCAGTGACATGACGATGGCGGCGTACCACGGCTCGTATTGGTCGAGCGCGTTGGGCGGTAGATCGATCCGGGTCAGGGCGGCTTCGAATTCGATGCGATCCTGCGGTGCCATCATTTCACGCAGATTGCCGCCAGCGTCGAGCGGCGCGGCGCTAAGGATTGCCGCGCTGACCGCTGCCACATCGGTGGTGTCGATCTCGGTCACGATTTCGTCGGCGGAGGTGAAGGTGCGGGCGAGCCGCGCATCGAACCAGTCGAGCCCCTCGGGCAGAACGTGGACCGTGCCGAACAGGTAGATCGTGGTATCCTCGTCGCGCAGTTCCCACAAGGCGGGACCAGGAACGGCATCGGCGGGGCGCACATCGGCCGCAGCTTCGGCCTCGGCGGGAGTGGCACAGCCGCCCATCGGC
>JBDSUF010000032.1:0-29673 GCA_039927835.1 Alteraurantiacibacter sp. | reverse complement strand
GTGCGCGGCTGGACGGTGTTCGGCTTGTCGAGCAGTGCCGCAGCGCGTGCCGAAGAGCGCAGCCAGCGCGCTGCCGACCGCGCCGCCATGCCGCCGCCGGTGCAGCCCGCTTTGAACGGCGCGGTTGCGGCAGCCTCTGCCTCGCCCGCACCCGGTCGCGACATCCGCATTGCGGGAGCGATGCCCGCGCCCGCCAACGACAGCGGCAGCGTACCGGGCGGCGACACCAGCCGCGAGACACGGATCATCACCCAGGGGGCAACGCCTTCATCCCCCGGTCAGGCGGAATCGGCCAGCCCGTCACGCGCACGCGGCATCGGCAGCCGCTTCAAGTCCGCGCCCATTCGTTCGACGGAGAAATTCTGACATGACCCGCGCCCTGATCGCCGCGCTATTGGTTGCCACCTTGGCCAGCCCCGCGCTCGCCCAGAACGACCCGCGCCCAGATCCGCGGCTCGTCACCCGCGAGTACGACCCCGACCGCGTGGTCCGCGTCGAAGGTCGACCCAACGTGCAGGCGACCATCCGCTTTGCCGAGGACGAGACGATCCAGAACGTCGCCATCGGCGATTCGCAAGCCTGGCAGGTGACCCCAAGCCGCAGCGCCGACCTGCTGTTCGTCAAGCCGCTGACGCCGCGCGCCACCACCAACATGACGGTCGTGACCAGCAAGCGCGTCTACCTGTTCGACCTCGTCGCCGGGCCAGCGGTGCGCAATCCGCTGTATGTGCTGTCGTTCACCTATCCGGTCGAGGAAGTGGCCGAGGACGAGGTCCAGCTCGCTGGCGCCGGCGAAAGCGCCAACGAAGCCGAAATGGCGGCGGCGACCGACGACCTGGCGGTGATCGACCCGGCCACGCTCAACTTCGCCTGGGGCACTTCGGGCGCGCCCGCGCTGCTGCCCGAAACGGTGTATGACAACGGCACCGCCACCTTCCTCACCTGGGCGACGGGAGAGCCGATGCCGGCGATCCTGATCAAGAACGCCGAAGGGCTCGAAGGGCCGGTCAATTATGCCACGCGCGGCGGGGTGATCGTGATCGACGCCGTGCCGGGCGAGATCATCCTGCGGTCGGGCGACGACATGGCCCGGCTGGTGTACAACGGGCCGGTCGTCGCCCAAACTGGTGCCTGATAGGGAATTGATGCGATGAAACTTGCCATGCGCCTGCCCGAGAAGAACGCCGCTGCCGCGCGCGATGTGGATCCGCGCGAAAGCACGACGACCGAGGTGATCGACCTCGCTAGCCGCACCTCCTATCCCGCCGTGGCCAACCGCAAGGGTCATTCGGACGCGCTCGGCCTCGCCGCCGGGATTGGCTTTGTCGCGCTGCTCGGCGCGGCGACCTTGTGGGGCCTCAACGCCGGGAATGACGATCCGCAGGATGGCGCGTCCGATGCTGCCGCTGGCGCCGTGCCGCCCGCGCAGGCCGCCGTCGCGCTGCCGCCGCCCGATGTGGCCGCGCTGCCCAGCGCCAATGCCGGAGCCATGCAGCCGGGCATGCCGCTCGCCGCGCCCGGCCAGTCGGCCCCGATGATGATCGATGGCTACCAGCCGCAGGGTCAGTTCCAGGGCGCACCGCAGGCCTATACCAACCCCTACAACTCGCCGACGCTGGTCTATGACGGCGGTTCTGCCCCCGTGGTGACCGGCCTCGCCGCCGCCGTGGCGACCGCTGCCGAAACCGGCGGACAGGTCCCCGGATCGGGCAGCGCGGGCGATTTTGCCTCGCGCATCGGCGGCGTGGGCGGCGGCGCGGCCAGCGCGCAATCGAATATCAATCCGGCCACCACCGTGGCGCAAGGGACGATGATCCCGGCGATCCTCGAGACCGCGATCAACACCGACGTGCCGGGCTATGTCCGCGCCGTGGTGAGCCAGGACGTGCGCAGTTTCGATGGCAGCCGGGTGCTCGTGCCGCGCTCCAGCCGCCTCGTCGGCCAGTACCAGAGCGGGCTGCAAGCGGGCCAACGCCGCGCCTATGTCATCTGGACGCGGGTGATCCGGCCCGATGGCGTCTCGGTCAACCTCGCCAGCCCGGCGACCTCGTTCGATGGCACCGCCGGTCTCGCCGGGCAGGTCGACAGCCACTTCTTCCAGCGCTTCGGTTCGGCCATGCTGCTGTCGGTGATCGGCGGGTTGACCACCATCGCCAGCGGCGGGGCTTCGGTGATCCTTGGTGGCGGACAGACCGCCGCCAGCACCGCGCTGCAGCAGGATGGCCAGCAAGCGCCGACGGTGCGCGTGCGCATGGGTGAGCCGATCCGCGTGTTCACCGCGCGCGACCTCGATTTCAGCCAAGCGCCGCGTCTCTAGGCGGCGGGTAACCAACCGTTATGTCCGCCGAGATACACCGCCTGGGTGATGAACCCGAGAGCCATGCCAGCATGACGGCCGCAAGTGCGCCTGCCGTCGCGGTCAGCGGCTCGGTCTATCTCGACGCCTATCTCGCGCCGTTCCGCCAGTGGCTCGACCGCGACACGGTGACCGAAATCCTCGTCAATCGCCCCGGAGAGATCTGGATCGAGGATGCCGCCGAGCCCGGGATGCAGCGCATTGCCGCGCCCGAAGTGGACGACCGGCTGGTCCAGCGTCTGGCCGAGCAAGTGGCGCGGGTCAGCCATCAGGGCATCAACCGCGAACATCCGCTGCTCGGCGCGACGCTGCCTGATGGCGCTCGCGTGCAATTCTGCGGCCCGCCCGCCACGCGCAAGCACTGGGCCATGGCGATCCGCCGCCACCGCCGGCTGGACCTGCCGCTCGACGCCTACGATGCTGGCCCGCTGACCGGCGCCACCCATGCCGATCTGCCCGATCCGCAGGCCGAGCCGGTGGCCTTCCTGCGCGCGGCGATCCGCCAGCGGCTGACCATCCTCATCTCGGGCGGCACGAGTACCGGCAAGACCACCTTCCTCAACGCCATGCTGGGCGAAATCCCCCGCGCCGAACGCGTCGTGCTGGTCGAGGATACGCCCGAACTGAAGCTGCCCGGTGCCAACGGCGTGGGGCTGGTGGCGGTCAAGGGCGAGCTGGGCGAGGCCAAGGTCTCGGCCAACGAACTGCTCCAGGCCGCGCTGCGTCTTCGTCCCGACCGCATCGTGCTGGGCGAATTGCGCGGTGCGGAGAGCGTTTCGTTCCTGCGCGCGATCAACACCGGCCATCCGGGTTCGTTTTCGACGATTCACGCCAATTCGCTGCGCGGCGCGCTGGAGCAGCTGAGCCTGATGGTGATGCAGACCGGCATCGGCCTGACCCGCAGCGATACCATTGCCTATGCCGCAGGCGTGATCGACGTGATCGTCCAGCTGGGCCGGCAGGATGGCAAGCGCGGCATCACCGCCATCGCCCGCTCGGCCGACCTCGTCTAGAGGCACAGGCATGAGCCGCGGCGATGCATCCGAACAGCAGGCCCACGCGCTGGACCCGGCTTACGAAAGCGCCCCGGCGCGCTATTTCAACCGCGAGCTGAGCTGGCTGGCGTTTAACCAGCGCGTGCTGGCCGAAGCGCGCAACGAGGCCTATCCGCTGCTCGAACGGCTGCGGTTCCTGTCGATCAGCGGCAGCAACCTCGACGAATTCTCCATGATCCGCATGGCCGGGCTGGTCGGCCAGGTGCGCACCGGCACCGGGACCGTGTCGATCGACGGCAAGACCCCGGCGCAGCAACTGGCCGCCATCGCCGTGGTCCTGCGCGAGCTGGAGCAGGGCCAGCAGGAAGCGCTGTCCGCGCTGCGTCCGCTGCTCGCCGAGCAGGGCGTCCACATCAAGGGCGGCGACCTGGTCGATCCGCTGGCCGAGGCCTGGCTGGAACGGCAGTTCCTCGACCAGATCATCCCGGTGATCACCCCGCAGGCGATCGATCCGGCGCATCCCTTTCCGTTTATCGTCAACGGCGGCATCGGCGTGCTGTTCAACCTCCAGCGAAACGAGGACGGCAGCCAGCTGGTGGAAATGGTGCTGATCCCCGCCGCGCTGCCGCGTTTTATCCGCGTGCCTGCCGAACACAGCAGCTTGGACGGCGTCACCTATGTGGCGATCGAGCGGCTGGTGCAGCGCTTCGCTCCGCTGATCTTCCCCGGCTTCACCATTCGCGGTGACGGCGTGTTCCGCGTGCTGCGCGACAGCGACATCGAGGTCGAGGAAGAGGCCGAGGACCTCGTCCGCTATTTCCGCAGCGCCATCCAGCGTCGCCGCCGGGGCCGGGTGATCATGCTGGAGCTGGACGAGAGCTTCGACGCGATGAGCGAGGAATTGCTGCGCGAAAAGCTGCTGCTGGGGCAGGCCTTCATCACCAAGACGCTGGGAATGATCGGCGTGTCGGGCCTCGCCGCCGTGGTGGCGGAAGACCGACCCGAGCTGAAGTTCGAGCCCTATACCCCGCGCTATCCCGAGCGGGTGATGGAGCACGATGGCGATTGCTTCGCCGCGATCCGCGAGAAGGACATCGTCGTCCACCACCCCTACGAAAGCTTCGAGGTGGTGGTCGATTTCATCCGCCAGGCCGCTGCCGATCCGGCGGTGATCTCGATCAAGCAGACGCTCTATCGTGCGGGCAACCAGAGCCACGTGATCGGCGCGCTGTGCGCAGCGGCGGAACGCGGCAAGTCGGTGACGGCGGTGGTTGAGCTGAAAGCGCGCTTCGACGAGGAGCAGAACCTCCACTGGGCGGGCGAGCTGGAACGCGCCGGGGTGCAGGTGATCTATGGCTTCATCGACTGGAAAACCCACGCCAAGATGAGCATGGTGGTGCGCGCCGAAGACGGCATATACCGCACCTATTGCCACTTCGGCACGGGCAATTACCACCCGGTGACGAGCAAGGTTTACACCGACCTCAGCTACTTCACCGCCGACCCCGCATTCGGGCGCGACGCGGTGCGGCTGTTCAACTTCATCACCGGCTATGTCGAACCGCAGCAGACCGAGCGGATCGCCATTTCGCCGCTCAACCTGCGCGAGCGGTTGTACGAATGCATCGACCGCGAGATCGCCAATGCTCGGCGCCAACAGCCCGCCGCGATCTGGGCCAAGTTCAACTCGCTGACCGAAAAGGGCATGATCGACCGATTGTACGAAGCCAGCGCAGCGGGCGTGCGCGTGGTGCTGGTGGTGCGCGGCATCTGCTGCCTGCGCCCGGGCGTGCCCGGCCTGTCGGACAACATCAGCGTTAAGTCGATCATCGGGCGGTTCCTTGAGCACAGCCGCATCTGGGCCTTTGCCAACGGCGCGCCGCTGCCGAGCGATGTCGCCACGGTGTACATCTCCAGCGCCGATGCGATGAGCCGCAACTTGAACCGCCGGGTCGAGGCGCTGGTGCCGATGACCAACCCCACGGTGCACGATCAGGTGCTGGAGCAGGTGCTGCTGGCCAACCTGCTCGATACCGAACAAAGCTGGCTGCTCGATGGCGAAACGGGGGAATACGAGCGGGTGGAGGATGACGGCGAGCCGTTCAACTGCCACGCCTATTTCATGACCAACCCATCGCTTTCCGGCCGGGGCGGCGCGCTGAAAGACAGCCGCGTGCCCCGCCTTGCCCTGCGCAAGGGGGCTTCGTGACGGCCAATCGCGTGATGGGCGCCACCGCCCGCCGCATCAACGGCGGGGAATTCCAGCCCGATCGCGCGGTGATCGATATCGGCTCCAACACGGTGCGGCTGGTGGTCTATACCGGATCGCGCCGCGCGCCGTCGGTGTTCCTCAACGAGAAGGTGACCGCGCGTCTCGGGCGCGACCTGATGGCCAGCGGGCGCCTGCCCGACAAGGCGATGGACCTGGCCCTGACCGGCCTCGCCCGCTTTGCGCTGATCCTCAAGGACCTCGAAGTGCCCGACGTACAATGCGTCGCCACCGCCGCCGTGCGCGATGCGGCCAACGGTCCGGAATTCCTCGCCCGCGTGGCCGCGCTCGGCCTCGATCCCCGGCTGCTGACCGGCGAGGAGGAAGCGAATTATGCCGCGATGGGCGTAATTGGCGCCTTTCCCGGGGCGCGCGGCGTGGTGGCGGACATGGGCGGGGGCAGTCTGGAACTGGTCGCGGTGGCCGATGGCCAGTGCCACAAGGGCGTGAGCCTGCCGCTGGGCACCTTGCGCCTCGGCCCGCTGCGAGCGCGCGGCGAGCCGGCGTTTCGGGCAGCGGTGGCGGCCGAACTGGTCGCCGCGCATTGGGCCAAGGGGCTGCCCGGCCCGCTGTACCTGGTCGGCGGCACCTGGCGCGCACTGGCGAGCATGGCCATGCACGGCAAGAAGTATCCGCTGAGCGATCCGCACGCCTTCACGCTCACTGCCGATGACGCGCTCCAGCTGGCCAAGCAGCTGGCACGGATGAAGCCGGAAGATCTGGTGGCGGTCAACGGCGTGCCCGCCAGCCGCGCCTATGGCCTGCCCGATGCCGCCGCCATGCTGCGCGTCGTGATCCAGAAGCTGCACCCGACCGCGCTGGTCATTTCCAGCTGGGGCCTGCGCGAAGGGCTGCTGTTCGACCGGCTCGATCCGGCGGAGCGTGCGCAGGACCCGCTGATCGCGGCGGTCTCGCGCTTTACCACCGCGCGCGGTTCAAACCTCAACGGCGCGACGATGATGGCCGGATGGACTGCCGGCGTGGCGCAGAGCGTCGAGCGGGGCAATGGTCCGGCGAGCGAGACCCTGCGGCTGGCGGCCACGCTGCTGGCCAAGGCGCAAGTGCACCTTGAGCCGAACATGCGGCTGCGCCATGCCAACGACTGGGCGCTCGACAAGCGCTGGATCGGTATCGACCATCGCGGGCGGGCCCTGATCGCGGCGACCTTGCGTGGTGCCGCCGGACGACCCGAGCCGAGTACGCAACTGCTGCAACTGGCGAGCGACGAGGACTTGCGCGCCGCAGCGGGCTGGGGGCTGGCCTTGCGGCTGTGTCGCCGTATCGGTGCGGGCAGCCGCGCCTCGATGCTCACCAGCCGCCTGTCGCGCGATGGCGACCGGGTGGTGCTGTGGCTCGATGCCACCCGCGCGCCGCTCGCCTCGGATTCGATCGCGGCGGAACTTGGCGTGCTGGCCCGCTGGCTCGGCTGCGAGCCGCAACTGGTGATCGGCGGCGAAGGCGGCCCTCTCGCCTGATTCCTCGCGCCGGTTTCTGACATTTCTGTGACAGCGCAGGCTTGAACCTTGCACAAACCCCGCCGTGCGATGCAGGTAGGGCGCAAATGAGGGATGTGACCAAGCCATGACCGACAGCGAACCCGCAGCCGCTACCGAAACGCCACCGCCGGCTTCCGTCGACCAGGCAGACCTGCCGCTGAAGGCGCTTGCCCGCGCCATCCTCGCCCGCGAAATCCGCCCGCGCATCGCCAGTGTGCGCCGCCTGGCCGAGGCCGTGCTCGAGCCGAAGAACGGCAAGAACAAGAAGAAGCACGCGAAGAAGAAGGCGGCCAAGGCGGTCCGTAAGCTGGCGCGCATTCCCGGGCAGAACGCGCACTAGGCGGCCAGATTACTCGCCGGGCGGGTCGCTGGGCAACCGCATGGTCACGTGCCCCTCGGCATTAACGTAATCGCGGTTATCCTCGCAGATATATTCCTGCAGCTGGTAATCGGGCATGCGCCGATAGCTGTACGAATAGGTCCACGGCCGCGCGAAATACTCGTCCTCAACGGTGATCTCGTTACGCAGCATATCGGGCGCGAGCAGGCTGATCCGCTCGGTAATCACCATGGCTTCGGAATGCGGGGTCCACTGGAAGCGCACGCTGTCCTTGATGCCGGTGGTGCGCACTACCAGCACATCGCCTTCCCAATGGCCCACCGAACTGCCGTAGAAGCCGGGATTGACCTCATCCCACGCGGGCAGTTCCTCGTTCATGTAGATGCGGCGCGTCTGGTTGAAGGCTTCCTGCGTGATGTTGATCTGGTCATCGCGCTGGAACACTTCCATCGGGAACATGCCCATCATCATCGCCGGCATGCCATCGGGAATGCAGCGGATATAGTTGTCACCCGCCGGTTGCGATTCTTCCTGCCGCGACGCCAGAACCGCCTGGAACGCGCGCCAATCGGCCATGTATTCGGGCTTCAGCGGCGGTTCGCCCGGCCGGTTGGGGGCATAGCGCGGATCGGGCACCTCACCCGGCAGCGGGTAGCGTTCCCACGTGCCGGTGAGGTCGGGTTGGGCCAGGGCCGGGACGGAAAACGCCGCGAGCAGCAGGCCGAACAGCAGAGTCTTGTGCATGGTCATAACTCCCCCGATCCGTTTCAAGGCGTGCGCCGATAGCGGCTGGCGTTGGGCACGCCGGGCAGCATGGTGCGGCCATTGGGCAGGGTGACTTCGAGCAGCAGGCCGCCCGCGCGGCCATCGCGCAAGGGCGCCACGATGGCGGTCACCACGTCGCCGTGCCTGATCGTGCGCGAGGTCCAGCCGCCGCGCGACATCATGTTGGGGCTGGTCATCTCGAGGGTGTAATGGGTGCCGTTGTCCGCATCGATATCGAGGTAGGCGTGCGGATTGGTCCACTGGAACTCGCTGACCGTGCCGTGGACGGTGATCGACCGGGTGTTGTCGAACATCGCAAACGAATGGTGCGCCGTGGCGGGCGGGGCCAGCAAGGCGGCGGTCATCAGCGCCAGGCTGCTCAATCCAATCCGAGACATCATCCAGGCTCTCTCCCTTGCCGTGGTCTGACGCCCGGCGTTGGGAGCGAGACTAGCGGGGGTTGGCCGGGGTTCAAGTGGTTTGCGGCGGAAAGGGTTTTGGGGGGACAATTGTGCCCAGCAACATCAATGTCCGCAATGAGGGTGGAAAGCTGACATTAGCCCTTTGCACGGAGCCACGGAGTTAATGCTCGCATTTCGGCTAGGGCTGCATCCTCGCTGTCATAGACGCCTGACTGGTAACCCGGCGTCCAATAGTGACCGGCATACTCGTCAAAATCTTCGTAAGTCTCTTCGAATTGATACCGGCCGTCCTTCCGCCGGTAGAGGTGCAACTTACGTTTGCCGGTGGGGCTGACGATTTCTTGAATGAGATGCATCTGCGACGAAGTGGCGGTGCTGACGAATTTCCGCAATGTGGTCGTTTGCAGTCCAGCTGCTTTCGAGCGCCGGGGCCAGTCGGCCGAGCGAGCGAAATGAGGGTGGAAAGCTGACCTACTTCTGTCCGCGGTGGACCACTCGCGTCCCGAGGGTAACGGCCAACCATGATATAAAACCGCCGGTTGTAAGGGCAGCGAGTATTGCTGCCAAAATGCGCACATCGAGCGAAGGGCTGCACTCTCCAGAAATGCACTCGGCGACGAGTAGGTCGAAAAACCAACCAAACGAGAAAAAGGCCGTAACGAGACCTAGCGCCAAGCTTAGGATGCCAATCCATGAAGGGCCAGGAGTGTCAGAGTAAGCCATCGACCAAGACTAACGTGGCTGCCGATGTCCGCAATGGGGTCGTTTGCTGCCATTCGGTTACCCAACAATCACCTTTCCTACAGCCCCCGCGCCGTGCCACCACCGCTCGGCTCTTTGACCTGTCCATTCCCCTCTCTCCGGGTGCCGCCGCCCGCCGTCGGACCGCGCGCCTTTGGCAGGCATAGGCCGCCCGCCTCGTCTGTACTTCATCAACCAAACCCCCCTCAAAACGGGTCCCTGCCCTGCTCCTCGAATGACCGCGTATCGACCGGCGGCATGGTGTAGGGCGGGCGTTGCGGGAGGGTTCGTTCGCCCTTCCACGGGACCTGGTCGACGTCGGTCCAGGCGTTGACCGTCAGGCGCCAGAATTTCCAGCGGCCATCTTCCTTGATCAGCCGGTCATCGCGGGTGCCGATGCCGAACACAAAATTGGTACGGTAATCGGCGTTCCACTGGATGATCTGGAAGAAGCAGCGCACCCGCGCGCCTTCGGGGTGCGGGTCCATGATGAAATGGTTCATCAGGTGATGGCGCCCGTACCACCAGTGCTGTCGGTCGTACCACAGCTTGCGCAGGTTCTCGCGGATCGCCGCGTGGCCGCTCACCTTGCCTTGCCACAAGTGGTCGAATTCGGCGTCGCGCGCAAAGGTGCCGATGGCGAGCTCCTCGTCGGCCAGGTCGATGCCCCAGGCGTAGCGGGCGTAAAGCTCCTCGATCTCGCCGCGATCCTGTGCGGGCATCACTTGCGGCACGCCGTCCGGCCAGCACACTTCTCCCCCAATGTCGCCCATGCCGACTTGTCTCCCGTCAAATGCCTGCTTGATCTGATGGCATAATGGACGCTTAATTGCCCATGTCAAAAGGGTGCGTCAAAAGGGAGAGAGACATGCCGGAACTGTTCCACGCCTTCCACAGCTTCGGGCTGCAGAAGCGCATGCCGATGCGCTTCGAGGCAGACGTGTTCGAGTGCGAGGTAGAGGGCGAAATTCCCGAGGCGCTGCGCAACGGCGCCTATTATCGCACCGGCGGCGACCGGATGTTTCCCACGCTGGAGGATGACATCATCTTGAACGGCGACGGGATGTTCTCGATGTTCAAGTTCGCGGACGGCCACGTCAGCTATCGCAGCCGCTATGTGAAGGGCGAGCGGCTGAAGAACGAGTTGGCCGCGCGCCGCCGCCTCTATGGCAAGTACCGCAACAAATATACCGACGACGACAGCGTTTCCAACCTCCCCCAGCGCGACAATACCGGCAACACCTATGCCTTCGCGCACCACGGCGAGCTGTATGCCTTGCGCGAGGACAGTCGGCCCTACCGGCTCGACCCCGACACGCTCGACACGCTCGATGTGGGCGAATTCGGCGCGCTGAAAAGCACCGCACTGACCGCGCACCCCAAGATCGATCCGGTGACCGGTGAGTGGTGGTCCTACGGCGTGTTCGCTGGCGGTGAGCCGACCACCGATGCGTCCTTGCACGTCTTCGACAAGGACGGGAAGCTGGTGCGCGAACAATGGTTCCACACCCCCTACCCCGGCATGTGCCACGACTGGGGCGTAACGCGCGAGCATATCGTCATCCCGATCATGCCGCTCATCGCCGACGAAGCGCGGCTGCGCGCTGGCGGCGATTACTACCAGTATGATCCCGACTTGCCGAGCAAGTGGGGTGTGATGCCCCGCAATGGCGATCCGGCAAAGGACATGCGCTGGTTCGACATCCCCGGCCTCGTCATGGGCCATGTGATGAACGCCTATTCCGAAGGCGATACCGTGGTGGTCGACGTGCCGTGCTCGCCCGGAAACTGCTTCAGCTTCTTCAAGGACAAGCACGGCAACCAGCCCAGCATGCCCGAGACGATGACGCAGCTCACCCGCATCGTGTTCGATCTCACCAAGCCCGGCAACGATGCGGTCAGCCTGCACCCGGTGAACGGCGCGTTCGGCGACATGCCCAAGATCGACGACCGGTTTGCCATGCAGAAATACCGCAAGGGCTACTTCGCGCTGCGCGATTTCCCGGTGATGAGCGTGGGCCAGATCGACTGGGATACCGGCGAGATCAAGGTCCATCCGCTGGCAGGCGCGGCCAGCCAGGAGCCGCTGTTCGTGCCGCGCACGCCCGATGCGCCCGAGGGTGACGGCTACCTGCTGGTGGCGGTCGACCGCATGGCCGAGAAGCGCATGGACCTGCTGATCATCGACGGCAACGACGTGTCCAGACCGCCGCTCGCCACGATCAAGCTGCCGTTCGCCCAGCCGATGGCCTTCCACGGCTGCTGGGTGCCGGGTGCGACCACATGACGTAACGCGCTTGAGCGCACCCCCTGCACCCTGCTAGCGGCGGCTACAATGCACGCCGCCGTCAACCGCTTTGCCCTGCTCGACGGCCTGCGTGGCCTGGCCGCGATTGCCGTGGTGTTTTATCACGTCGATCACAAGTACATGCCCGGCGGGCACCTGGCGGTGGACTTCTTCTTCGTCCTGTCGGGCTTTGTGATGGGGCTGAACTACCACGCGCGGCTGGCGAGCGGAGGGCTGGGCTTCTTCCGCTTCACCGCGCTGCGCGTGGTGCGGCTTTACCCCATGCTGCTGGTCGGCGGGCTGCTCGCCATGTGGCTGCTCAACGCCGGTCCGCGCATCCTCGCGCTGGTGCCCGAGACGTGGAACCCGGCGCTGTTTCCGGGCAATCCGCCGTTTTGGTCGCTGCTCGCCGAGCTCTTGGTCAACCTGCTGTTTGCCGCGCTGCTGGTGCGCTTGCGCTGGCGGTGGATCGCGCTGGTTTGCGCGGTCAGCGCCGCTGGACTGGTGTGGGCCGTGGTGGCGGATCCGCAAACGCTGACACAGGGCTTCAGCCGTCTGGGTGCTTTCTGGCCGCAAGTGACCGGGGGAGCCTTGCGCGCCTTGTTCGGATTCACCGCCGGCCTGCTGCTGTTCGCCGCGTGGCAGCACCGCAAGTCGCCGCGCCATGTCCGCTGGGCGGCGCTGCTGATCCCGCTGGCGCTGGCCGCCTTGCTGCTAACCAACCCGGAGGTGCGGCGCTGGTGGGACCTGGCCTGCGTGCTGGTCCTGCTGCCCGCGCTGACCTGGGCGGCGATCCGCTGGGAGGTGCCGCTGCACCGCACCTGCGGCGTGCTGGGGGACTTGTCCTACCCGCTGTACTGCATTCATGTGCCCCTGCTGTTCGTGACCGACAAGCACGGCGGGCCCGAGCTGCTGGTGGCCACGGCGCTGATCCCCGCCGCTTGGCTGCTCGACCGGATTTACGACCGACCCGTCCGCAAGCTGCTGGCTCGAGCGATCAGCCGGTAACGCGCCGCACGAAGCCTGCCACCATGCGTTCCACCTCGCGGCTGTCGCTGCCGATCGACAGCGCCGGGCTGAGGTGGTTGTGCCCGGTGAGGAAATGCATCTCGGGAAAACGGCCCTTGGTCTGGTGCCATTGGGTGACGACTTGCGCGGCCTGGCTGTGGAAGTCATCCGGGTCGAACTCGGCCACCGAAAACTGCAGCGGCACCGGGCTGGCCAGCAGCCCGGCCATGCAACTGGCCGGGCCCCAGCCGCGGCGGTCTTCGCCATAATAGGCTTCGGCCATCGGGTTGGGCACGGCGGTAAGCGTGTCGAAGATGCCGCTCATCAGGCTGGCGCCGGCAATGCCTGCCGCATGGTCGCGGCGGTGAGCGAGGTAGCCCGCCACGTGCGTCGCGCCGGCAGACTGGCCGGACAGCACGATGCGCGCCGGATCGCCGCCGTGCGCCGCAACGTTGGCGCGCAGCCAGTCGACCGCCAGCGCGAGGTCGTCCGGGCCGGACGGGAACTTGTGCGTGGGCGCCAGCCGATAGGTGACCGTCACCCCGACCATGCCGTGGCGCGCGGCAAAATCGCCCATGTTCGAATAGAACGGCGATCCTTCCTTGTGCTTGTCGCCTTGCACAAACCCGCCGCCGTGGACGAACACGAACACCGGCGCATTGCTCAGACCGTCGCGATTGAACAGGTCGAGCCGGTTGCGCGGATCGGGACCATAGCTGATGTCGCGCTTCACCTTCGTGGCACTGGCCATGCCCCGGCTCATGCTGGCCATCAAGGCTTGCGTACCGCCGATCATCGCGGGATTGAGGTCATTGCCGAGCGCCTTCAGCGTGGCGCGGATGTCGGGGGTCATAGCGGTTTCTCCATGAGCAGCACCGGCTTGATCGCGGTCCCTGCGTGGGCATCGGCAAAGGCGCGGTCGATCTCGGCGAAGGGGTAGAAGGTCAGCATCCGGTCGAACGGCAGGCGGCCCTGCTGCCAGTATTCGGCGAGCAAGGGCAGGAAGGTCTGCGGGTTGGCATCGCCGCCCAGGATACCGCGCAATTGCTTGCCGCCCGCGAGCATCGGGAACATCGGCGGCGAGAACGGACCAAGCGGCGCGGCGACGAACCCGGCGGTACCGTTCATCGCCAGGCACTCCAGCGCCAAGGCATGGACCGACGGCGAACTGGTTGTGTTGAAGGTGAAGTCCAGCCCGCGCCCGGTAATGCCGCGCAGCTTGGCGGCAAGATCGTCCTCGGTGCCCAGCAGGCAATCGGTCGCGCCGAATTCACGCGCCAGTTCGAGCCGTTCGGGCGAGAGATCGACCGCCACGATCCGTCTGGCGCCCACCAGCTTGGCGGCCATCACCGCGCTGAGGCCAACCCCGCCGGTGCCGAATACCGCAATGGTGTCGCCAAAGCCCACCTTCAGCGCCTCGATCACCCCGCCCGCGCCGGTCACCACGCCGCATCCCAGTGGGCCGAGCATTTCGAGCGGCAGGCTCTTGTCCATCTTCACCGCCGTGCGCTGGGGGACGATGGCGTGGCTGGCGAAGCTCGACTGGCCGAAGAAGTGCGAGTGAATGCGGGTCCCGTCGCAAGTCAGCGCGGTCGACTTGTCGAGCCGCTGGCCGCCCAAGCACAGCGGCATGGCGAGGTCGCAGTAGGTCGGCCGACCCGACAGGCACGAGGGGCAGCGCCCGCACGAATTGCCGCTGAGGATCACGTGATCGCCCAGATCAAACCCGCTCACACCCTCGCCCAATTGCTCGACCACGCCCGCGCCTTCGTGGCCCAGCACGATCGGTTGCGGCGAAAAGCGGCCTGGGTGTTCGTGCAGGTCGGTGTGGCAGATGCCGGTGGCGACGAGGCGAATGCGCATTTCGCCCGGGCGCGGGTCTTCCTGCTCCATTTCGACCAGTTCGGGCGACGGGCCGCCGCGACCGGACAGGGCTGCGGTGATCTTCACTTGGCCGCTCCGGTCTTTGGCCCCAGATGATGATCGTTGCGGATATCGGCCACCGGGCCGGTCTGGGTCAGCAGGCTCTTGCGGCGGAGGAACCGGCGGATTGATTCGGGGCCGATGCGCGGGGCGCCATAGCCCGACCAGCCGAAGCTGTCCGAGCCGAAAGTGCGCATCTTGGCAAAGGTCAGGAAGGTGTCCTGCAGAAAAATTCCGCCCGCGTTGATGCGCTTGCCGATCGCCTTGGCTTCCTCCGCCGTGCCCGCGATCACGCTGGCGGTGAGGCCGAAGTGCGTGTCGTTCGCCAGCCGGATCGCGTGCTCGGTATCGCGGTAGGCCATGACCGGAATGCACGGGCCGAACGTCTCGTCGTGCATGATCTCCATGTCGTGCGTCACGCCGGTCAGGATCGTGGGCCGCAGGTACAGCCCGCCGTGGATGTTTTCGATCACCCCGCCGCTGCGGATCACCGCGCCCTTGGCCACCGCGTCGGCGAGGTGCCGCTCGACTATCGCGGCCTGCGGGGCAAAGGTGAACGGCCCGATGTGCCCGGCGCGGGGGTTATCGGCGTTGAGGCGCACCTCCGCCGCCTTTTCGACCAGCAGCTCGACAAAGGCATCGTGGACGCTCTGGTGCACATAGACCCGCTCGACCGAATAGCACACTTGCCCGGTGGCATAGACCGCGCCGCGCAGCACGGCGGTCGCCGCGCGCTCAAGGTCGGCGGTCTCGGTGACAATGCACGGGTCCTTGCCGCCCAGTTCGAGATTGCACGGAATCAGCCGTGTCGCACAGGCGATGGCCACTTTGCGGCCCGTGGGGACCGAACCGGTGAAGCAGATCGTGTCCGCTTGGCTGATGACCCACTGGCCCACCTCGCCCGCGCCCGCGATATAGTCGAAAACGGCCGCCAGTTCGGGCACCTGCTGCACCGTTTTGAACAGGGCCTCGATCACTCTTGGGGTCACTTCGCTGGGTTTCAGCAGCACGGCGGAACCGGCAAACAGCGCAGGCACGGCGTCGAGCAGGGCCAGCATCAAGGGCGCGTTCCACGGGCTGATCACGCCGACCAGCGGATAAGGGACGACCTGGCTTTCCACCTGCACCGTGGGCATCGACGTGCTCATGGCGTTGAAATCGAGGTCGGCGAAGGCGCGCGGGGCATCCTCCAGCCAGCCGCCGATATTGCCCATCGTGATGAAGCCTTGCAGGTAGCTGGTGTGGCATCCGCCGGTGTCGACCGCGTCGGCCTCGCCGATGGCCAATGCCTCGGCTTTCACCGCGCCCAGCCAGCGCGCCATCACCGCGCAGCGCCCGCCCACACCCAAGGCCTCCCACCGGACCTGGTTGGCGCGCAAGGCGGCGGCCTTGGCGGCCACCTCGGCCTGCGTGGCGACGGCGATCTGGTGATCGACCTGCCCATTGCGCGGATTGCGCACGACGAGCGTGGCGGCGGTGGTGGTCATGGCGTCTCCCGTGCCAAAAAATCAGAACCCGTAACGCAGCCCCAGCCATAGCGTCTGCGGTGTGCCAAGGTCCACCGATCCGGCCTGGTTGCGCGTGACGATCTCCTCGTTGAGCATATTCTCCACCCGCGCCACCGCCGTCAGCCGCCCGGCGATCGGCATGTCGGCGAACAGGTCGAGCGTGGTGGCGGCTTTCAGGAAATCGACCTCGAGATCATCTTCGTACTGCTTCGACGTGTGCCGCAAGGTTGCTCCCAGACGCGGTCCACCGTCGAAATCCCAGCTCATCGTGGTGCTCGCCGAGAACGTCGGCGTCTGCGACGGACGCAGCCCGTCGAGCGCCGCGCCGACGCCGCTGTCGCGCACTTCGGCATCGGTCACGGCGAGGCTGGCCAGCATCGCGAACGGCCCCGAAGCCACGCTGCCGTTGGCCTCCACGCCAAACGCATGGATCGCCTCGACATTGAACCGCTTGCGCAGGTTGGTGCCCACGGTGACGTTGGCGATGGCATCGTGGACGGTGTTGTCGAACACGGTGACGCTGAGGCGCACCTCGTCGTTGGCGTCGAAATCGATCCCCGCTTCGTAGCCGCGCAGACGCTCGGGGTTGAGGTTCTGGTTCGCCTGCGTGGTCACCGGGAACACCGCGAAGGGGCGATAGAGCTCGTTCAGCGTGGGCAGACGCAGGCCGGTATAGGCGGCGGCGCGCAGGGTGACGACATCGCCCGCACGATAGAGCGCCCCCGCCCGCCAGGTGGCTTCCCAACCGGCGCGGCCGGCGAACACATCGTTGCGGGTGATCGTCCCGGCAGCGTTGTTGGCGCGGTAATAGCCGTTGTCGATGGTGTAGTGATCGGCCCGCACCCCGCCGGTCAGCGTCAGCCTGCCCAGCGCGACATCGCCGTCGGCGAAGAACCCGGTGTTGGTGTTGGTCCCGCCGGCAAAGCGGTTTTCGGTCAGCGCCAGCGTGGTGGCGTTATAGGCATCCTCGAACAGGTTGCCGCGCCCGCGCCGCCAGTCTGCCCCCAGCCGCAGCGTCACGTCGTCGCCCAGCGGCGGACGTAGTTCCAGCTTGGCGCCCTGGCCTTGTGCGGGCGTGTCCTTCTGGTCGAGCGTGCGGGTGAAGCGGGTGCTCGAGATCACCACGTTGGTGAAATTGCGCCACTGGGCATAGGCCAGCGCATCGACCTGCCACGGCCCGCGGCTGACCACGCGGACACTGAGGTCCTGCCCTTCCATCGAGTTGTCCGCCCCGGCAAAGCGCAGCGTGCGATGGTCCTCGAACGCGAGGCCGCGCACTTGCACTTCGAGCCCGCCCAGCCGCTGCACCAGCCGCGCGCCGGTGGACCAGCTGTCGTAGCTGGCGCGGACCGAGGCAGCCACGCGCTGGCTTTCGGGCGTGGTGAAGAAGCCCTGGCCGCGATCCCATCGGCCAGTGATGGTGGCAAAGCCGTCCCCGATCTCGGGCGACAGGCTGGCCGAAAGCTGCGTTTCCTCGCGCATGTTGACCAGCGCCTGCCCGGTGACGAGGCCCTGCTCGCGCGGATCGGCGCTTTCCAGCTCGATCACACCCGCCAGCGCGCCCGCGCCGAACGGTCCCGAGCCGCCGCCGCGCGTCACGCGGATCGAACCGAGTCGCTCGGGCGCAATCGCGCTGTAGGGCACATAGCCGAAGAACGGATCGACCATCGGCACGCCGTCCAGCAGCACCAGCGCGCGGCTGGAGGCATTACCGCCCAGCGCGCGCAAGGTGGCACCTTGCGCCGAGGGGTTGGAGCTGCGCGAATCCGAGCGGCGGAATTGCTGGAAACCCGCGACATTGCCGAGCACTTCCTCGAGCCGGCCGGTGCTGCTGTTCTCGATCTGCTCGCGGTCAATGGTGACGGTGGAATAGGCGGGTGTGCCAGCGGTCTGTTCAAGGCCGCCGCCGAGGACGACGATGGTGTCACGGTCGATGCGCCAATCTGCGATGACTATCCGTTCACTATCTCCACCCGGCGCATCGGTCAGCGCCGGGTCCATGTAGATATCATCGTTCTGCGCCGCCGCCGGGACTGCAAACATCACGGCAGCACAGCTCGCCAGCAACAGGCACTTCATGCGGTTTTCCATCTTCGGCCCATCTTACATTGATTTTGTCCGGCGGGCCTTAGACGGTCCATCTTGCCGCGCCAAGCCATGAGTGGCAGGATGGCCGCGAGAGGGAGTTTTCATGCGATCTGCCACCACATTCGCAGCCCTGCTGCTGCTGGCCTGCAGCGCTATCGCAGGCCCTGCCCTCGCGCAACAAACCGGAGCCCCGCCAGTGACCGCCACCCCGCCGACCGTGCCTGCCGACCATGCCCCGCTGCTCGCCAGCGACGACCCGCGCCTCGCCGCCAACAAGCGGCTGGTCTATGATATGTACCGCATCGTGCTGCAGGCGGGCCTGGCGGGGCGCGCGGGCGAATTCATCCGCGAGGACTATATCCAGCACAACCCGATGGCGGCGCAGGGTCTGGCGGGCGTGCAGGAATATATCCGCAACACCCGGCCCGAGCGCGACATTCTCGACAAGCTGGAACTGCCGATGATCAACATCATGGCCGAAGCCAACTTCGTGACCATCGCCTTCGTGCGCCCCGAAACCGGCGCCGATGGCGCGACCTATTATTCCACCTGGTTCGACATGTTCCGCATCCAGGACGGCAGGATCGCCGAACACTGGGACCCGATGCTGAAGACCGACACGCCGATCGATCCCAATTCCAAACGGATCGACAACTGAGGTGAAGTTGCCGGGGAAACGCGCGCCCAAACTCGCGCCCAAACTCGCGCTCGCCTGCGCCGTCGCCGCGCTCGCTGCCAGCCAGTTGGCCGCGCAGTCCGCGACCACCCCGCTGCGCCAGGTGCTGGTGCCCGACTTCGAACCCGTTACCGATGCCGAGATCCAGCACCCCGATCCGGCGGACTGGCTCAGCTGGCGGCGCACCCTCGATAGCTGGGGCCACTCGCCGCTGGCGCAGATCAATCGCGAGAACGTGGCCGGCTTGCGCCTCGTCTGGGTGCGCCCGCTCGCCCCCGGACACCAGGAAGGCACCCCGCTGGTGCACGACGGGATCCTATATTTCCCCGGCCCGAGCGACACGATCGAGGCGATCGACGCCGCCAGCGGCCAGATGCTGTGGCAGTACCGCCGCCCGCTGCCCGAGGATATCGGCCAGTTCCTGCCGGTCTATGACACCACCCGCAACCTCGCGATCTATGGCCAGCTGATCATTGGCCAGGCGGCGGACAACTATCTCTATGCGCTGAACGCCCGCACCGGCGAACTGGTGTGGGAAACGCAGATCGACGACTATCGCAACGGGGCCAAGATCAGCTCCGGCCCGATCATCGCCGACGGCCTCGCCATTACCGGGCGCAGCTGCGAGCCCGAGGGCGGACCCGATGCCTGCGTGATCGTGGCGCACGATGCAGGCACGGGGCGCGAGGCGTGGCGCACCAGCATCATCGCGCGCGGTGACGATCCCAATGACGAATCGTGGGGCGGCGTGCCGCTCGAACGGCGCCAGCAGGTCGGCGCGTGGATGATCGCCAGCTACGATCCCGAGCTGAAGCTGATTTACATGGGCACCAGCGTTTCCGCGCCCGCGCCCAAGATCTCGCTCGCCGGGCCGGATCACGATTACCTGTACCACAACTCCACGCTGGCGCTGGACGTGCGCACCGGGCGGATCGTGTGGCACTACCAGCACATGGTCGATCACTGGGACCTCGATCACACTTTCGCGCGCATCCTGGTCGATCAGGAAGTGGCGCCCGATCCCGCCGCGGTGGCGTGGATGGCACCTGATATTCAGCCCGGCCGCACCTATCGCACGCTCACCGGCATTCCCGGCAAGCCCGGCATTGTCACCACGCTCGACCGCGAGACCGGCCGGTTCCTGTGGGCGCGGCCCACGGTGCGCCAGACGGTGATCGACCATATCGACGGGGCAACCGGGCGCGCGGTGCTCAACCCGGCCAGCGTGCCGACCGATTATGGCACCGCGCACGAGGTCTGTCCCGGCCCCAGCGGCGGGGCCAATTACATGACCGGCAGCTACAGCCCGGATACGCACACGCTGTTCATGCCGCTGCAGAACCTGTGCGGGCAGATGACCGCGCTCGATCCGGCCAGCAATCCCGGCATCTATGGCATGAGCTCGCAGCTCAGCATCGTGCCCGAGGCGCAGGGGATGCTCGGCAGCCTGTTCGCGGTCGATGCGGTGACCGGGCGCACGCGGTGGGAACTGCGCCAGCGCGCCGGGATGCAGTCGCTGATCACCACCGGCGGGGGCCTCGTGTTCGCAGGCGATGCCGACGGCTGGTTCATGGCGCTGGACCAGGTAAGCGGCGAGGAATTGTGGGCGATGAACCTCGGTTCCTCGGTCACCGGCTATCCGGTCAGTTTCGCGGTCAATGGCCAGCAATATATCGCCGCCTCTACCGGACGCTGGCTGTCCGATGCCTTCACGCCCGAATTGACGCACGGGACACAGAACACGCTGTTCGTGTTCGCCCTACCCGAAACGGGCATCGGCGCGCGCGGTCCAGCGCGGGCGTTCCGCACCGCAGGCGGCCCCGGGTTTGACGATCCCGCGCTGGCGACAAGTTTCACCCGGCAGGCGAGCGCCGGGGTGTTCAGCGCCGCGCAGGCGGACGAGGGGAGCGGGGTCTATGCCCGCGCCTGTGCTGTGTGCCACGGGGCGAACATGCAGCCCGCGCCGGGCGTGCCGACGCTGAAGGGCGGCGGCTTCATGGCCAACTGGCGCGGCAAATCGGTCGGCCAGCTGCTCGCCTATACCCGCGATGCCATGCCGGTGGGCGCGCCGCGCTCGCTCAGCAATGCGCAGTATCTGGCACTCGTCGCTTACCTGCTGCGCGAGAACGGCCACCCTGCGGGCGCCGAAGCGCTCGACCAGGATGAGGCCATTCTCAATGCCATCGGGATCGACTGAGGCCATGCTGCTGATCGTCGGAACGGTGCGGTTGCCGCCGGAAAACCTCGCGGCGGCGCGTCCGGTGATGGAGCGCATGGCACTGGCCAGCCGCGCCGAGGCGGGCTGCATCGAATATGGCTATGCCGAGGACGTGTTCGACCCCGGACTGATCCATGTGAAGGAGCTGTGGGTGAGCCGGGCGGCGCTCGATGCGCATTTCGCCTCGGCCCACATCGGCGCGTGGCGCGCCGAGTGGCCAGCCCTCGGCCTCGGCGAGCGCGCCTTGCGCGTCTACGAGGTGGACGAGGGCCAACGGGTTTAGGGGATCAGTCGATCATCGCCGCAACCAGCCGGCGCAGTTCGCCGGGGCTGATGGCGCAATCGTGCATCTTGGCCGGGGTCTTGGTTTCGTGCGAACGCACGAGGGTAAACGGCCACAGCGGCCGCTGGCGCAGAGCGCCGGTCATAGTCTGGGTAGTCATGGAAATATCCTCTGGGGGCCGGCGTCTCGCGCCGTGCCTCCCGCAATTATTATGAAACGTGGTTGTGTCGCCATTCAGCTCAGGGCGAGCCGAAAATGGTGCCGTTTCGTGACCCGGAGCGCAGCGGCCTTTTGGCCGTGAGCACCGGAAGCACGGAATGGCGCCATTTGCAGGCCGCCATGGGCTTAATGGCGATACAACCTAGCGCCTGAAGCCGCTGCGGCGGGCTATCGGCCCGCCTCCGGGGGTCTTCTCGCGGAAGATGATGCGGCCCTTCGACAAGTCGTAAGGCGTCATTTCCACGTGGACCCGGTCTCCCGCCACCGTACGGATACGGAAGCGGCGCATCTTGCCTGCGGTATAGGCGATGATCTCGTGCTGGTTGTCGAGCGTGACGCGAAAGCGGCCATCGGGCAGCACTTCGGCGATCTCGCCTTCTAAAGTCAGCAGTTCTTCCTTCGCCAAACCCTCAGGTCCTTCAAGCTAATGGTGCAATAGCCCGCGCGGACAATCCACGTGAGCGCAGCCAGGAAGCGTGTAAGGAAAGGATCAAGCCGCACACATTTGACCCTGTTGGTCATGCGAGCGGCCGGCAAATTTCCGTCGCAAGCGACGTCAGGCAAGGCGGCATATAGGGCAAGAGTGCCGGGATTACAATGCTGCTGTTGCGCGTAATATCGTTTCGCGGCTCAGCGGTCGTGCAGACCCTTGCCCGCCAGCACCCGGTCCCTGTGCCTGGCCACCCGCCGCGCCCGCGCCGCGCTGCTTTTGGGAGCGGTGATATCGATCAGCAGCCCGCGCTGGCGACCGGGGGTCAGCGCTGTGAACGCCGCGCGGTAGTCCGGGTCAGCTGCAAAGGCCTGGTCCAGCTCGTCCGGCCAATCGGGCATCTGGCTGGCATCGCGCGCCACCACCTTGCCCGCCGCCTCGTTCGCCATCGCCTCGGCCACGAAGGCGCGCAGCCGGTTCTCGCGGCGGCGGATCTCCTCCAGCGAGGTGAAATCCATCCGCATCACGGCCTTGGAATTGGGGCCGGGCAGCACCAGCTCGCCGTCGGGATCATCGAGCAGCGTGCCCTTGATGAAGCCGACGCCGATCGTATCCTTCAGCGCGAACACCAGCGCCACATTGTGGCCATTCGTCATATAGCACAGCTGGCCCCACTTGATCGCTTCGGCCAGCCCGCAATCGAGCAGGATCGCGCGCAGGGCCTTGCGCTCCACGTGCCAGTCGGGAGCGGCAAGGACCTGGTCGAGCGTGACACCCTTTTTCGGCATGATGCCCGCAATTTACCTCACAGAGGCGAGGCGTCCAGCAGGATCGTCTTGGTTTCGAGGAAGTTCCAGATTGCCCCGTCCCCGCCCTCGCGACCGATGCCCGATTTCTTGAACCCGCCGAACGGGGCAGAGAATTCCAGCTTCATGCCGTTCTGCGCCACGGCTCCGGTGCGGATGCGCCGGGCGATGTCATAGGCGGCCTTGGCATCGTGCGTGAGGACGCTGCCGTTCAACCCGAACTCGCTCTCGTTGGCGATGCGGATGGCGTCTTCCTCGTCTTCCGCCGGTATCAGGCACAGCACCGGGCCGAAGATTTCCTCCTGCGCGATGCGGCTGGTGTTGTCGACGTTGGCGAACAGCGTGGGCTCGATGTAATAGCCCTTGTTCATGTGCGCCGGACGACCCCCGCCGGTAACCAGCGTGGCCCCCGACTTCCGGCCTTCCTCGATGTACATTTCCACCCGTTCGAGCTGGCGCTTCATGGCCAGCGGGCCGAGCTGCGTTGTCGGATCGTTCGGATCGCCGATCTTGACCCCCTGCATCACCTTGGCGATGGCCTCGGCCAGCTCGTCATGGCGCGCCCGGGGCACGATCGCGCGGCTGAGCATGGCGCAGACCTGCCCGCTCAACACGGTGATGGTATTGCCGAGGATCTGCGCCGCCGCCTCGATGGGGAAATCGTCGCGGATGATCGCCGCAGACTTGCCGCCCAGTTCGAACGTGGCGCGCACCATGTTGCCGCCGCAGACGCTGGCGATGTGGCACCCGGCGGCAGACGAACCGGTGAAGGTCACCTTGTCGATACCGCTGGAATGGATCAGGTGGTCGGCCGCCTCGCGATCACTGGGGACCAGATTGACCGTGCCCGGCGGCATCCCGGCGGCTTCGGCGGCTTCGGCCATGATATAGGCTTCGAGCGGGGTTTCGGGCGACGGCTTCATCACCACAGTGCACCCGGCGATCAGCGCGTTGAACACCTTGCCAGCCATAATGGCGAACGGCGCGTTCCACGGGGCGATGGCCACCACCACGCCCACCGGCTCGTGCGCGATGACCATGTTTTCGACGAGCATGCCCTTGCGGTATTCGACGAATTCGAAGTTGGCGCCGTGCGCCGCCACGCCGCGCAGGCCCATCACCGCGCCGGCGTGCATCCCCGTTGCAGCAGACGCGAGGCCGCCGATCTGTGCGGTCCACGCCGCTGCCAGTTCGGGCACGCGCGCTTCCAGCTGGTCGACGAAGCGCATCAGCGCGGCCATGCGTTCGGGCGGTGCGGTGGTCGGCCACGGCCCGGAATCGAAGGCTGCACGCGCTGCGGCGACCGCGCGGTCCATGTCGGCTGGTCCGGCCCCGGCAACGCGGGCGACGATCTCCTCGGTGGCGGGGTTCTCGATCTCGATCACCTGGCCGGACAGCGGGGCGACCCATTCGCCGCCGATGAACAGCTTGTCGGGAGGGGTAATGTTGACGCCTTCAGGGGTCATGGCTCGTTTCTCCGTTAGTAACTTGTCAGAATGGTAAGCGCCTGCGTGTCGAGCGGCAGGCTGCGGCGTTGCAGGTCCAGTTCGCGGGTGCGCAGCTTGGCTTGGCTGTCGATCAGATAGGCGTGGATTGCGCGCACCTGATCGGGCGTCAACCGATCATCCCACTTGGGCATCCCGCGCGGCACCAGCAAGCCCCCGAGCACGATTTGCTCGAACCCGGCGTGCACGCCCGGCTGCATCCGCCGCAAATCGGGCAACGGCGCGCGCGGCTGGTTGCTGTGACAGATGGTGCAGTTGGACGTGAACAGCGCGCCGCCAGCGGCGATCATCGCGGGCGTGACCCCGGCAGCTTGCGCAGGCGGCGCTGGCGCAGGTTCCAGTGCAGGCAGGTCAGCGGGCACGGTCACCGCGCCGCCGCCGACCTTGAACACCAGCAGGCGGTTGGCATTGCCCTTGGAATAGGCCGCTGCATAGATTGGCACGAAGCCCCAGCCACCACCGCCCCAGCCGGTCTGCACCGCGACATATTGCACACCGTCCACCTCGTAAGTCATCGGCGCGGCCATGATGCTGGAACCGGTATCGACGTGCCACAGCTCCTCGCCGGTATCGGCATCGCGGGCGAACAGGCGGCCCGCCAGATTGCCGTGGAACACCACGCCGCTTTGGGTGGCGAGCACGCCTTGCCGGTCCTGCCAGCCGAGCGCATCGACCGACCATTTGGTCTCACCCGTCATCGGATCGATCGCGCGCAGCTGGCTGGTGTAGGGTTGGTCCTTGACCCACTGCCACGCCGGGCTGCTCTCGACAGCGGCGCGAATGGGCGGCGGCAAGGTGGGCGCGGCAGCCTCAAGGTCGGGCGTGAAGATGATCGCCGCGCCCGCGTTGAGGAAGTTCTTCTCGTGCGGAATATTGTCCACCGGGCCGGGCAGGAACAGCAGGTTGCCCATGTCGAGCACGTGGGCAAAATACAGGTTGCGCGTGGGATCGAAGGCGGCGGGATACCAGTTGCGCGCGCCGGGCGAGCCGGGGAAGACGATCTGCGGCTTGCTGGTATAGTCCGACACTTCGGGCGTCAGCACCGGGCGCTGCGCGTCCAGGTCCCAGCCGCTCGCCCAGTTGGTGCGGACGATCGGATTGGCCGCCAGCGCGCGGCCGGTCTCGCGGTCGATCACGAAGAAGAAGCCGTTCTTGGGCGTATGCAGGATCACCGGGCGCTTCTGCCCCCCACCCACATCAATCTCGGCCAGCGTCATCGGCTGCGTGGCGGTCAGGTCCCAGTTATCCTGCGGGGTTTCCTGGAAATGCCACTTCATCTCGCCGGTTTCGCGGTCGAGTGCGACGACGGAGTTGAGATACAGGTTATCGCCGCCGCCGGGGCTGCGGATCGCTTGCGGATAGGGCCCGCCGTTGCCGGTGCCGATGATCACCTGATCAAACACCGGATCGTAATTGATCGCATCCCACACGGTGCCGCCGCCGCCGATGTCCCAGCGGGTGTCCTCGCTCCAGGTGTCGAGCGCGGCTTCCAGCTCGGGGCTTTCCTGCGCGCCGTCCGCCGGATCGTGCGGGATGGTCCAGAAGCGCCACGCCTCGCTGCCGTCGGAAACCTTGTAGGCGGTGACATAGCCGCGCGTGTCGTATTCCGCCCCGGCATTGCCGAGGATCACCAGATCGCCCGCCACCTCGGGCGCGCCGGTGACGGTATAGCCGCGCGCGTGGTCGGTGATGGTATCGACCTGCCACAGCACCGCGCCACTTTGCCGGTCGAGCGCGTAAAGCGTGCCGTCGAGCGCGGCGACCATGACCTTGCCTTGCGATACCGCGAGGCCGCGATTGGCCCAGTCGCAGCAGGCCGAACGGGCGACCTGCATGTCGAGCTCGGGCGTGAAGGTCCACAGTTCCTCGCCCGTGACGGCATTGAGCGCATAGACGCGGCCGAGGTTGCCGCTGGCATACATCACCCCGTCGATCACCACCGGAGTAGATTCCTGCACCCGCGCGGTGCCCAGGTCATATTCCCACGCCATGCCCAGTTCGCCGACATTGTCGGGCGTAATCCCGCCGAGACGCGAGAAGTGGCTGCCAGCCCAGTCGCCGCCGGGATTGTCCCAGTTGGCGCCCGCGCCGTATTCGCCGGTATCCACCTGCGGCGACGGGGCTTCCTGTGTGCAGGCGGATAGCGCCAGCGCAGCGATCAGGGCGAGGCGGCGAATCATGCGGGCCAAGCACCCTGATACTGCTCGAACACGCTGCGCAGGGTGCGCGGCTTGCGGCCGGTCAGGCGCTCCACGTCGTCGGACAGGACATTGAAATAGCCCTCGCGAATCGCCTGCCCGAAGGTGACCATGCCTTCGCTCGCCCACGGCATCGCCGATTCTGGCGTGATGTCCTCGGCCTTGCGCGCCGCGCCGAGCGCGTCGAAATAGGCAAACATGCCTTCCTCATCGACCGGGATCAGGTCGATCGATTTACCGGCCATTTCGCTGATCATGGCCATGGCCTTGGGCACCGACAGCAGCTCCGGACCGGTGATGTTGTAGGTCTTGTTCTCGTGCCCCGGCGTGGTCAGCACGGCCACGGCGGCGGCCACGCAGTCGTCACGGCTGACAAAGGCGATCGGGCCATCGCCGCAATTGTCAGGCTTGCTGCCGGCCAGCAGCGCGGGGATGGCGATGGCGGTGGCCACGGCCTCAGCATACTGGCTGTCGTAGAGGATCGTGAACGGCACGCCCGAGGCGCGCAGCAGTTGCTCGGTGGCATAGTGGTCGTGCTGTTCGACCGCCGGATGATCGGGGTTCCCGCCATCGAGGATCGAGGTGTAGACGATGTGCTTTACGCCCGCCGCCTTCGCCGCGTCGATCGCGTTGCCGTGCTGGCGCGGACGCTGGCCGACCATGGTGGTGGAGACGAGCAGCATCTTGTCGCCGCCCTGCATCGCGTCCACCAGGCCGTCGGGGCTGTCGAAATCCGCGGCGCGCAGCTCGGCTCCGCGGGCTGCCAGATCGGCCAGCTTGGCGGTGCTGCGCGACAGCGCGATGACGTCGCGCCCCATGTCGAGCAGCGTGCTGGCCGCCGCATGGCCGAATTGTCCGGACGCGCCGGATACGATGATCTTGCCCAAAAACCCTCTCCTTCTTGTGCGATGATACTAACGAATGTTACGGTTGGTGCAACAAGGGAGAGACATGATGCCGCAAGTTACCATCGAAGACCGCATTGGACTGCAGGATCTGATCGCCGATTACAGCTGGGCGCTCGACACCGGCGACGCTGAAGGGCTGGTCGCGTGCTTCACGCAAGACTGCGAAATGCGCGAGGAGGTATTCGACGATCCCGACATCTGGCTGGGCCACGATGGCATTCGCGGGCTGATGGCGCACTATGCCAATGCCCCCGGCTTTCCCGGCCGCCAGCACCACGTGACGCAGGTGAAGTATTTCCCGCAAGGCGATGGCAGCATGCGGATCAAGGCCTTCGCCTTCGTCACCGAATGCCAGGGCGAGCCGCCGTACGAGCTGCGCTTTTGCGGCTATTACGACGATCACGCGATCAAGGGCACGGACGGCAAGTGGCGCTTCCGGACACGGGTCGTGCGCTTGTGGGACGGCGCGGTGCTCGAACGGTTCCCCGGACGCGGCAACTGGGTGCCGAGAAAGCGGCCTGACAGCCTGATCATCCGCAAGTAGGGTGACCCACAGGGAGAGATAACACCATGCACCTGAAGACCCTGCTCGCCGCCGCCGGTTCGCTTGCCGCGATGGCTGTCGCCACTCCCGCGCTTGCCGCCTGTTCGGACCTTGCCGGAATGCAGCTCGATGGCGGCCGGGTGACCAGCGCGCAGGAAATCAGCGCGGGCGCCTTCACCGCGCCCGCCGGTGGCAGTGCGCCTCCGGGAGTGGCCGCCAGCCCGTTCGGCAATGTCCCCGCGTTCTGCCGCGTGCAGATGACGCTGACGCCCACCGCCGACAGCGATATCCGCAGCGAAGTGTGGTTGCCGCTCAATGGCTGGAACGGCAAGTACGTCGGCGTCGGCAACGGCATCTGGGCGGGCTCGCTGTCGTACACTGAACTCGGCCGCAACGTGATGCGCAGCTATGCCAGTGCCGCCACCGACACCGGCCACGTGGGCAGCGGGCTGACTGCTGAATGGGCCATTGGCCACCCGGAAAAGCTCATAGATTTCGGCCACCGCGCGGTCCACGTCACCACCGTGGCGGCAAAGGCGGTGACGACGCGGTTCTATGGCCGCGCGCCCACGCTGTCGCTGTGGAACTCGTGCTCCACCGGTGGCCGACAGGGGCTGATGGCGGCCTATCGCTACCCGACGGACTTCGACGCGATCAGCGCGATGGCGCCGGCCAACCCGATGACCGACCTGATGACGCAGACGATGTGGCAGGGCTGGCAGCCGCAGCGGTTCGGCGCGGCCATGACCCCGCAAGTGCTCGGCGCGGTCCATGCCGAGGTGCTGCGTCAGTGCGACGGCGTCGACGGGCTGGAGGACGGCCTGATCGGCAACCCGCAGCAATGCCGGATCGATCTGTCGCGCGTAGCCGGCCTCACCCCGCAGCAGGCGCAGGCGGTCGGCAACATCTATGGCGGCGTGCGCGACAATGCCGGCAATGCCCTGCTGCCCGGCTGGCCCTATGGCAGCGAGATGCAGCTGGCCATGCTGGTGATGGGGCAGGAGCCGTTCCCCGTGGCGATGAGCTATTTCCGCGATCTCGCCTATGCCGGCCCCAATGCTGCGTCGCACGGCTGGAACTGGCGGACCACCGACTATGCCGAATATACCCGCGTAGGCCGCGAATATGGCGCAGGCATCCTCAATGTGCCGCATGACGGCATGGCCCCGTTCTTCGCGCGCGGCGGCAAGCTGCTGCTCAGCCACGGCTGGGGCGACGGGCTGATCCCGGCGAACAACACCATTGCGTTCCACTACAACCTGTTCAACGCGCTGCCGCCCGCGCAGCGTGACGCGCAACTGCGGCTGTTCATGGCACCGGGGATGGACCACTGTTCGGGCGGCGAGGGACCGAGCGAGTTCGACACGCTGGGCGCGATCGACGCCTGGGCGAGCACCGGCGTCGCGCCCGAACGGCTGATCGCCACCCGGCCCACGCAGGTCACCGGATTCCCCGGCCAGCCGCCGCAACCACCGCGCGCGCCGATGGAACGGCCGCTGTGTGCCTGGCCCGCGCAGGCGGTTTACAGCGGTTCGGGCGATACCAATGTGGCGAGCAGCTTTGTGTGCCGGGTGCCGGGGCGGGGTTAGCTCAGCTTCGTTGTCACCGGGCTGACTGTGGGGGGCCTAGCGCGGGAAGAGATTTTGTTGCACCGTCCATTCTCCCCTCCCCTTGGGGAGGGGCTGGGG
>JBDSUF010000031.1:0-47012 GCA_039927835.1 Alteraurantiacibacter sp. | reverse complement strand
GACCGTGTGCAACATGTCGATCGAGGGCGGTGCCCGCGCCGGCCTGATCGCCCCCGACGAAACCACCTTCGCCTATATCAACGGCCGTCCCTATGCCCCCAAGGGCGCCGACTGGGATGCCGCGCTGGCCTGGTGGCGCACGCTCCAGACTGACGAGGGTGCCGTTTTCGACAAGAGCGTGACCATCGACGCCGCCGAGGTGCAGCCCACGGTCACCTGGGGCACCAGCCCTGAGGATACCGTCGCCATCGGCGGCGTGGTGCCCGATCCGTTGAGCTTCGCCGATCCATCGAAGCAGCGCGCCGCGCGCGCCAGCCTCGATTACATGGGGCTGGAGCCGGGGCAGAAGATGGCCGAGGTCGAGGTGCAGAACGTGTTCATCGGCAGCTGCACCAACAGCCGCATCGAAGACCTGCGCGCCGCCGCCGAGGTGCTCAAGGGCCGCAAGGTCCACCCCAACATCAAATGGGGCATCGTCGTGCCCGGCTCAGGTCTGGTGAAATTGCAGGCCGAAGCCGAGGGGCTCGACAAGGTGTTTACCGATGCGGGCCTCGAATGGCGCGAACCGGGCTGCTCGGCATGCCTCGGCATGAACCCCGACAAGGTCCCCCCGGGCGAGCGCTCTGCCTCGACCAGCAACCGCAACTTCGTCGGCCGGCAGGGCCCGGGGGCGAGGACGCACCTGGTGTCGCCCGCGATGGCGGCGGCGGCGGCGGTGATGGGGCGGCTGACCGATGTGCGCGAGCTGACCGGCTGAGGGCCATTGCTTTACAGCCATCCCGGCGCCCCGTAGGTTGCGCGATATAGGGGGGATCGGGCGATGGAATTGATCAAAGGGGTCCGCGCGCAGGAACGCGCCTACAACATCATCCTGTGGCTGCTATCGCTGGTCTTTGCGGTGTTCATCGTGGGCCTGGGCAACCTCGTTATCGGTGACCTGCCGCTGGTCGACCAGCACATCGTCGAGGAGGCTCCCACCCGCTCGGCGGAGGAACTGGCCAACGAAGCCGAGATGCGCAGCGCAGCGCAGGAACTTGGCACGATCGACGACCGCCTCGCAATCGAGCGGCTGAAGGAAGAACAGGCCCGCCGCGCCTCACAGACCGGCGAAGAAACCTTCTCCGCGTGGATCGCCGCCCGCACTGCCACGACCGATCCGCAGCAGGATCCCGAAGTGCTCGCCCGCACGCGCGAACTGGAGCAATTGAAGGCCAACGAGCGCGGGCTGCAGGCGACGATTGCCGAGCTGGAAAACTCCCGTCTGGAGATCGACCAGCGGATCAGCACGCTGACCGAGCAGAACTACAGCCTCGAAGTGGCCCGCCAGCCCGAGCTGGAGCGCCAGTACTTCGCCGAGGAGCTGCGCGTTTTCGGCCTGCGCCTGCTGATCACCCTGCCCCTGCTGGCCCTCGCCGCGTGGATGGTGGTCAAGCAGCGCAAGAGCGACCACTGGCCGCTGATGCGCGGGTTCGTGCTGGCGGCGGTGTTCGTTTTCTTCGTCGAACTGGTGCCCTACCTGCCCAGCTATGGCGGCTATATCCGCTACGCCGTGGGGATCGCGCTGACCTTTGCCGCCGGCCATTATCTGATCAAGCATATGCGGATCTGGCTGGCGCAGCGGGCCTCGGCCGAAGCCGAAGTGGAGCAGGAACGCCGCAAGCGGGTCTCGCACGACGAAGCCTTCCGGAAGATGGCCGCCAAGACCTGTCCCGGTTGCGATCGCCCGGTGGCGACCACGGGCGAGGCGGAGGCCAACTTCTGCGTCCACTGTGGGATGACGCTGTACGATCGTTGCCCCAGTTGCGACACGCGCAAGATGGCCTTCTTCCGCCACTGCATGACCTGCGGCACGCCGAGCACCCTCAACGAACCTGCGAGCGCTCCGACTTGACCAGGAAGGTAAGTTTTTCTGCTATTATTCAACGAGATGCCCGCATCCTGATCCTCGGCAGCCTGCCGGGCGAGGCATCGCTGGCGGCGGCGCAATACTACGCCCATCCCCGCAACCATTTCTGGCGCCTGATCGGCGCGGTGGTGGGCGACGATCTGGCGGGGTTGACGTATACGGAAAGGCTGGCCGCGCTGACCCGCCATCGCGTGGGCCTGTGGGACGCGGTGGCCACGGCACAGCGGCGCGGCAGCCTCGATTCGGCGATCCGCGAGCCGGTCGCCAACCAATTGAGGTCGCTCGTCCTCGCGCAGGCCGATCTGCGCGTAGTCGCCTGTAACGGGCAGACCGCCGCACGCATCGCCACGCGCGAACTGGCCGGCTCGGGCGTGCCGGTGATCGCCCTGCCGAGCTCCAGCCCGGCCCACGCCGCCATGCCGTGGTCCGAAAAAGAGCGCCGATGGCTCGAATTGCGCAAATTCCTGTAAGCGGCATCTTGCCTCCCGCGCGCCGCAACCCCATTGGTAAGGCATGACCGACGACAACAAGAAGATGCTGCTGGCCGCCGGGGCCGCCATCGGCTCCGCCGCCGTGGCCGCCGCGCTGCTCTATGCCAGCAAGCGCAAGAAGAACGCGCCCGCACAATTGCCGCCGATCCCGTCTGGCGAACCGCCGGAGACCGATTGATGGAGCCCGTCACCCAAGTTGAAGGCCGCGCCTATCCGTTCGGGATGAAGAACGTCGACACCGACATCATCATCCCCGCCCATTACCTGAAGACGGTCACCCGCAACGGCCTGGGCCGCGGCGCGTTCGAGGCGCTGCGGAAAGACCCGGCCAACGTGTTCGACGATCCTGCGCATAAGGGCGCACCGATCATCGTGGCGGGCGACAACTTCGGCTGCGGGTCCAGCCGCGAACATGCCGCCTGGGCCTTGCTCGACATGGGCGTGAAGGCGGTGATCGCCCCCAGCTTCTCCGACATCTTCAGCGGCAATGCCTTCAAGAACGGCATCCTCACCGTGGCTCTGCCGCAGGAGGCGATCGACCGGCTGATGGTTGTGGCACAGGATCAGCCGATCACCATCGACCTCGAGACGCAGACGGTGACCACGCCGTTTCAGGACCGCTGGACCTTCACCATCGACCCGTTCCGCAAGCATTGCCTGTCCGAAGGGCTGGACGAGGTCGGCCTGACATTGCAGAGCAGGTCGGCGATCGAGGCCTACGAGGTGCGGCAGATGGCCGCCGAACCGTGGCTGGCCAAGGGCACCGGCAACAAAACCGCCAGCCTCGCCGCCGCCTGACATAACCGAGGGAACCCGATGACCGATTTCAAAGACCGCGAGCGCGCCGAGGAAGCCAAGTTTGCCATGGACGGCGAAACCGCCTTCCGCGTCGCCGCGCGCCGCAATCGCCTGCTGGGCGAATGGGCTGCGACCAAGATGGGCCTGACGCCGGAAGAGGCCGACTCCTATCGCAAGGCGGTGGTGCAGGCCGATTTCGAGGAAGCCGGCGACGAGGACGTGATCCGCAAGGTGCTGGGCGATCTGGTCGGCGCGGGCCACGACGTCGACGAGGCCGAGGTGCGCGCCGTGCTCGAAGCCAAGGGCGTCGAGGCCCGCCGCCAGCTGATGGGCGAGTCCTGACCAATGGCAATGGCGGCCAGTGAGATCGAGGCCATGATCAAGGCCGCCCTGCCCGATGCCGAGGTCGAGATGACCCCGCTGGTCGATGACGGCGACCACTGGAAGGCCCACGTCACCAGCGCCGCCTTTGCCGGCCACAGCCGCGTGGTGCAGCACAAGATGGTCTATGACGCGCTCGGCGGCCGCATGGGCGGCGTGCTCCACGCCTTGCAACTGAGCACCGCCGTTCCCAAGTGAGCGGCATGCAAATTAACCTGATCGGTGGGACCCATGTCTGACGTCAACCAACGCCTCTCCAGCATCGTCAATGCCAGCGATGTCGTGCTGTTCATGAAAGGCACGCCGCTGTTTCCGCAATGCGGCTTCTCCAATCGCGCGGTGGCGATCCTCGACCATTGTGGCGTCGCGTTTGACAGCGTCGACGTGCTGCAGGACATGGAAGTGCGCCAGGGCATCAAGTCGTTCTCCGACTGGCCGACGATCCCGCAGCTCTACGTGAAGGGCGAATTCATCGGCGGCAGCGACATCATGACCGAGATGTACGAAGCGGGCGAGTTGCAGGCGCTGCTGGACGAAAAGCAGGTGGCCAAGAGTTCCTGACCTCGGCCCCGGCCGATAAGCAATCTTTACCGCATAGCCAAGCCCGCCGCGCAAGTGGCGGGCTTGGCTATGCGGGCGTGGGGCCGCTCGGCGATGTGGGGAGCAAGGTCTTCGGGGAGGCGGAGCCGGGAGACTTCGGGGATCAGGGGTCGGCCCCGCCTCGTTCGAAGAACCTTTGAACACTGATAACATTGCATGGTGCGTGCCAGTTCTGGGCGGGCGCGGATTCCTGCGCCAGACGATGGTTCGCGAAAAGTTAACGCGGGTGGGGGCTGTAAGCCATTCCGACAGATTACCCGGCCTACTCCAATAGGGCATTGCGCCCATTATGGGCACATGATATAACGCTTGTATGCGGATTATAGCGCGGCGCACCTTGCGTGAGTTTATCGCCAAGCGAGAAGGCTATAAGGATCAGCCCGCTTTGAAAGCGGCGCTCGATGCCTGGTTTGCAGAAGTGGGCAAGGCAGATTGGATCAGCACGGCGGACGTGAAGCGGCTTTATGCCACCGCGAGTATCGTCAGTGCCGACCGGATTGTCTTCAATATCAAGGGTAACGACTACCGGCTGTTGGTAGCGGTGGATTTCGAGAAGGCCATCGTCTGGATCAAGTGGATTGGCACCCACAAGGATTATGACCGCATCGATGTGAAGGAAGTTGACCATGGCAACTGAAATGAAGCCAATCCGCACCGAGGCGGATTATGAAGCGGCCTTGGAAGAAGTGACGGCCCTCTGGGGCGCAGCGAGCGACACGCCCGCAGGCGACCGGCTGGACGTGCTGGCAACGCTGATCGACGTCTATGAAGCCAAGCACCACGCGATGGACCCGCCCGACCCTGTGGAAGCGATCAAGTTCCGCATGGAACAACAGGGCCTGACGCGCAAAGATCTTGAGGATATTATCGGAACCCGCACCCGCATTGCCGAAGTGCTGAACCGCAAGCGCAGTCTATCCATCGGCATGATTCGCCGTTTGCATGACCAGCTCGGTATTTCGGCAGAGATTTTGATCCAGCCATCGCGTCAGATCGTCACGTGACGAATGCTGAAATATCAGCTGGGCGAAACTGGGCATCAATGGATGCACACCCCAGATGCTCGATGGCCAGCCTGACCAAAACAGGCATCCCACAGGATGCGGGCGTCTATGCGCTCTATTTGCGCGACCAGCGCCAATATGTTGGTAAGGCCAAGTCGCTTCAGCAACGTATATGGAACAATCACTGCGGTCGCGGCGCCGTAATGACCGGATCAGCTCTGCGCAGGAACATTGCCGAGCATCTGGGCATCGCAACCGCTGCGGATATCAAGACACGGCGATATCAACCAACCGCCCAAGAGGTTGCAACCATCCGATCATGGCTTGAAGAATGCGAGATCGCCTGGTTGACGTGTGCCAGCGAGCTTGCGGCGGTGGCACTGGAGAGCAATTTGAAAGCCGAATTCCAACCGCCACTCACCAAGTCGTAGTTCGCTGCTCCGGGGGCTGAACGTCGGAACCCGGGACATAACTCCCGACATCAAAACAAGTTGGCGCGCCCGGCAGGACTCGAACCTGCAACTCCAAGCTTAGAAGGCTCGTGCTCTATCCAGTTGAACTACGGGCGCCCGATGCGATGATCAGGCTGACCCTTTAGCGGGGTTTGCGAGTGGAGCAAATCGCGATAGCCTGCACGCCCATGGATCAGACACCCCAACGTATCGAGAGCGGCGCCGAGCGCCAGCACCAGTTTCGCTATTACGACCTGGTCATGGCGGCCTTCGTGGCCATCCTGCTGCTGTCCAACGTGATCGGCGCCAGCAAGCCGAGCTTCATTCCGCTGCCCGACGGGAGCCAGTGGAGCTTTGGCGCAGGGGTGTTGTTCTTCCCCGTCAGCTACATCATCGGTGACGTGCTGACCGAGGTTTACGGCTATGCCCGTGCGCGGCGGGTGATCTGGACCGGGTTTGCCGCGCTGCTGTTCATGGCCTTCATGGCCGCAGTGGTGGTGGCGCTGCCCCCGGCGGCAGGCTGGCCGGGGCAGGAGGCTTACGAGTTCGTATTCGGGAATTCGTGGCGCATCGTGCTGGCCAGCATGGTGGCCTTCTGGGCCGGCGAGTTCGCCAACAGCTTCGTGCTGGCGCGCATGAAGGTGCGCATGCAGGGCAGGCACCTGTGGATGCGCACGATCGGCTCCACCGTGGTCGGCCAGGGGCTCGACAGCCTGATCTTCTATCCGCTGGCCTTCTATGGCCTGGCCGGTTGGCCGCCCGAGCAGCTTTACCAGGTGGTCCTGTCGCAGTGGGCGATCAAGACTGCATGGGAGGCGCTGCTGACCCCGGTAACCTATCTGGTCGTTGGCTTTCTGAAGCGGCGGGAGGGTGTCGAGGTTTTCGACACCCGCACCGACTTCTCGCCATTTGCCAGCAAGGCGACTTAGTCCGCCACGGCCCAGATCAGCAGGTACAGCACGATGAAAGTGCCGAAGCCCGCCAGCGCACCGACGGCGAACAGCAGCCGCACCAGCAACGGGTTGACGTTGAAATAGTTGGCAATACCGGCGCAGACGCCGCCGACCTTGCCGCTGGCCTTGTCCAGCCGGAAGCCGCTGCTCACCGGGCTGACTGCGGGACGGGTGTCGAGCTGGCTCATGCGACGACACTCGAGGCATAGGTGGCAACCGGTGCGGCGAAATAGCTGACCATGATGGCCATCGACATGGCGGTGGCACCAAGGGCTGCGAGGGCGCGGTGCAGGATGGACGTTTCGTTGAACATGACAGATTCTCCTACTTATGTTGCCGGAACGACCATTCGCTCCGATGCCAGAGTGATTGCAGGGGGCGTGCCAAGTTCTCAAAAATGGCAGAATTCTGCGATTCCTGTTCAGCTCCGCGAAACATTCCAGATTCTCGCCCGCCGCGAGTTGGGAATTTTCACCAACTTTTGGATCTGGCGATTTGCCTGAGGATTTTCGTGGGCATGGCGAGCGCCCTCGCCTAATCCCGGCAACGCACCATGGCGCTGACACGCATCACCCTTGCCCACTTCCGCAACCACGCTGCCACGCGGCTCGATGATGCGCGCCCGTTCAACCTGCTGGTGGGCGAGAACGGTGCGGGCAAGACCAACGTGCTCGAGGCGCTGTCGCTGCTCGCTCCCGGTCGCGGGCTCCGCCGCGCGGCGCTGGCTGACATGGCCGGGCAAGGCGCGGCGCGCGCGGCGGATGGCGGGTTTGCCGTCTCTGCAGGGCTGCTGGGCGACGATGGCGGCGAGCCGGTGATGCTCGGCACCGCGGTGGCGGGCGACCGGCCCACCCGGCGCATGGTGCAGGTCAACGGCGCGGAAGCGAGCGCGGTCAGCCTGGGCGAATGGCTGGCGGTCGGTTGGTTGACGCCGGCGATGGACCGGTTGTTCATGGACAGCGCATCTGCCCGGCGGCGCTATCTCGACCGCTTGGCGGTGGCGCTCGATCCCGGCCACGCCCGTCACGCCGCGCGCTATGAGGCGGCCTTGCGTGAGCGTAACCGCCTGCTGGCGGGCGACGGCGAGCCCGATCCACTATGGCTCGATTCAATCGAGGCGCAGATGGCGGCGAGCGGCGCGGCACTGTCAGCGGGACGAGTGCGGCTGGTCGACCTGCTTGCCGGCGAACTGGCCGACCTGCCGCCCGAACCCTTCGCCCGCCCGCTGCTGCGGCTGGTCAGCGGCGGGGCGACTGATGAGGAAGGCTTGCTGCGCGAACTGAAGGCCAACCGCGCGCGCGATCGCACTGCTGGGCGCTCGCTCTCGGGCCCGCACCGAGACGAACTGGACGTGGCGATGGACGGCAAGGGTGGGGACGGCATGATGCCCGCCGCGCTGTGCTCCACCGGCGAACAGAAGGCCATGCTGATCGCCATCACCATGGTCCACGCCGCGCTGGCGGCGGCGGGCCGCCCGGGCCTGTTGTTGCTTGATGAGGTCGCCGCGCACCTCGACCCCGTGCGCCGCGCGGCGATGTTCGAGCGGCTGCGGCTTACCGGCGCACAGGTGTGGCTGACGGGGACCGAACTCGCCCCATTCAGCGACATTGCCGGCGAGGCCGCCGTATGGCGCGTGGTCGGCGGCGGCGTGGAGCGGGTGAGTTAGCGGGTCGCCGGAATTGCCGCCGCCACCTGCTCCACCGTGGCGCCGACAATCTGCGTGATCCCTTCGGCCGTCGGATGCACCCGGTCAGCTTGGATCAAGGCAGGCTGGTCGTACACCGCAGCTAGGAAAAACGGCACTAGCTGCGCCCCATATTCCTCGGCCAGCGCCGGATATAACGCGTCGAACTCAGTCTGGAACTGCACCCCCAGGTTGGGTGGCGCGCGCATCCCCATCAGCAGGACGGGGATGTTGCGCGCCTTCAGCTCGGCCAGGATCGCGGCGATATTCTCGCGCGTTTGTGCAGGCGGCAGGCCGCGCAGCAGGTCGTTGCCGCCCAGCTCCACCAGCGCCAGATCGGGCGGGCTGTCGAGGCTGTCGAGCACGAAGGCGATCCGTTGGCGCCCGGCAGCGCTGGTATCGCCCGATACGCCTGCGTCGACAACCCACGCGTTGATCCCGCGTGCGCGCAAGGCGGGTTCCAGCCGCTCGGGATAGCCTTCCTCGGGCGCGAGGTTGTAGCCGGCGAACAGGCTGTCACCGAAGGCGAGGATGGTGCGTTCGGGGCCGATCACCGGCAAATCCTCCTCCAGCGGCGAGGCAGCGGCGGAGGGCTCCTGTGCGGGTGGCGCCTCGCTGCCGCAAGCGGTCAACAGCAGTGCCAGACCCAGCGCAAACTGCCGATACATTCGATTACCATCCTTCGCTGTTCAACCTTGCCAAGCTATGCCATCCCAATCCGGTGACAACCCCCCCCGCCGACCAGCCCGCCATTCTCGCTCGTGACCTGCGCCTGACGCTGGGTGAAGGCAGCGCCGCCGTCGAAATCCTCAAGGGGATCGACCTGACCGTGCCCGCCGGACAGACGCTGGCGCTGCTCGGCCCCTCTGGATCGGGCAAAAGCTCGCTGATGGCGGTGCTGACCGGGCTGGAGCGCGCCACCAGCGGTACCTTGCAGGTGGCCGGGGCCGACTTCGCCGCGCTTAACGAGGATGCGCTGGCATTGGCCCGGCGCGGACGCATCGGCATTGTGCTGCAAGCCTTCCACCTGCTGCCGACGATGACCGCGCAGGAAAACGTCGTGACGCCGATGGAACTGGCGGGCATGCCCCAAGCCTGGGCGCGCGCCGCCGAGGAGCTGGAAGCGGTCGGCCTGGGCCATCGGCTAACCCACTATCCGGCGCAGCTTTCGGGCGGCGAACAGCAGCGCGTCGCCATCGCCCGCGCCCTCGCCCCGCGCCCGCCGCTGATCTTCGGCGACGAGCCGACCGGCAACCTCGATGCCGCCACCGGCCACGCGATTATCGAAGTGCTGCTGGCCCGCCGCGCGGATACCGGCGCGACCTTGGTGATCATCACGCACGACCGCGAATTGGCCAGCCTGTGCGACCGCGTGGTGACGCTGGGCGACGGGATGATCGTCAGCGATGTTCATGTCTGACGGAGGCATGGCAATTCTCTCCTGGCGCGCCGCCTGGGGCATTGCCCGGCGTGACCTCAACCGCCAGTTTCGCGGCCTGCGGCTGCTGCTGGTTTGCCTGTTCCTGGGTGTCGGCGCGCTGGCCGCCATCGGCTCTCTCACCGGCGCGATCCGGGGTGAGCTCGACGCGCAAGGGCAGGTGTTGCTGGGCGGTGACTTCGAGGTCGAGGTTTACCAGCGCCCGCTGAGCGAGGCAGAAAACGCCTTCCTCGCCCGCTATGGCGATCTGTCGCCAGGCATGCGCATGCAGGCGATGGTCAGCGCTGGCGAGGCCGCCTCGCCGGTCGAGCTAAAGGCCGTCGCGCCCAACTGGCCGATGTACGGCAGGCTGACGCTGGCCGATGGCTCGGTTGCGGGCGACCTGCCGCAAGGCAGCGCCTGGATCGCGCAGGGTGTGGCCGACCGGCTGGCCATCGGCCCCGGCGACAGCTTCACGCTTGGAACTCTACCGCTGAAAGTGGCGGGGATCATCGGCGAGGAGCCCGATCGCTTGTCCGAAGGCTTTACGCTGGGCCAGACGGTGATCGTCGGGCTCGACGTGCCACAGGCCGCCGGGCTCACCCAGCCGGGCGCGATGTACGAAAGCAAGACCCGCGTGCGCTTCGCCGGGGCCGACGATCCGGCCGCGGTGGAGGAAGCGCTGCTCGAGGAATTTCCCGAAAACGGCCTCGACGTGCGCACCCGCGATCGCGCCAGCCCGGGGGCCGAGCGGTTCGTCGGCCGGATGGGCGAGTTCCTGACGCTGGTCGGCCTCGCCGCGCTGGTGATCGCGGGCATCGGCATCGGGCTCGGCGTGTCGTCGTATCTCGAGGCGCGCCGCGCGGGCATCGCCACCTTGAAGATCCTCGGCGCGACGAGCAGCGACATTGCCCGCATCTATACGCTGCAGATCGGCGCGGCGGCGCTGGCGGGATCGCTCGCCGGGCTTGCGGCAGGCGTCCTCGTCACCCCGCTGCTGGGCAGTGCGCTGGGCGAGCTGCTGCCGGTGGCCGCAGGCGTGACCGTGGACGTGCTGGCGCTGCTGCGCGCCGCCGCTTTTGGTCTGCTGATCGCGCTGGTCTTTGCCGCGCCGCCGGTGCTCCGCGCACGCTGTTTCCCGGCAATGGCGCTGATGCGTGAGCGGGTTGCTCCGCTGGGCGCGGGCAGTTGGCGCACGGCGCTGGTGCCGGTCGGTTTTGGCCTTGCGGGCATTGCCGCGCTGGCGCTGGTCGGATCGCCCACGCCGCTGCTTTCCGCCGGGTTCATGGGCGGCGCTGTGGTGCTGCTCGGGCTGCTGGCTCTGCTCGGCTGGGCGATCCGTTGGGCCGCGCGCAAGCTTCCGCGCCCGGCCAACCCGATCTGGCGCGCGGCGCTGGCCAACTTGCACCGTCCGGGCGCGGCGACCGGCGCACTCGTGACTGCGCTGGGCTTTGGCCTGTCCGCCTTCGTGCTGCTCGCCGCCGTACAGACCAGCCTCGATGGCAACATCCGGCGCTCGGTGCCCGCCATCGCGCCCGATTACTTCGTGCTCGACCTGCCCAAGGCGCGCGTGGGCGAGTTCATGACCATGGTCGAAGCCGCATCGCCGGACGCCGAAATCATGTCCACCCCCACGTTGCGCGGCTCGGTGATCGCCTATGGCCCGGCAGCCCAGCCCAATGTCGTGTCCGAGATGGACGAGTTGCCCGAAGGGGCCTGGGGCCTTTCGGGCGAGCGCGGGCTGACCTATTCCGTCGACGTTCCGCCGGGCAACGTGCTGACGCAGGGCGAGTGGTGGCCGGCGATGTATCGCGGCGAGCCGCTGGTCTCGGTCGACGAGGACCTGGCCACAGCCGCAGGCCTCAAGCTGGGCGACATCATCACGATCAGCGTGCTGGGCGTGCAGAAGACCGCGCGGATCGCCAGTTTCCGGCGGCTCGACTGGGAGAGCATGGGGTTCAACTATGTGTTCGTGTTCAGCCCCAACACGCTCGCCGATGCGCCGCACAACGTGGCCGCCACGGTCAGCTTTGCAGGCGGCGTAGTGCCACCGGGCCTGCTGCGGCAGCTGGCGCAGACCTTTCCGTCCAGCTCGGTGATCGAAGTCGGGCCGATCCTGCGGGAGGCGCGCGGCATTCTCGACCAGGTGTCGCTGGCAATCCTCGCTGCGGCCTCGGTCGCGGTGCTGGCTGGCGTGGCCGTGCTGCTGGGAGCGATAGCCGCTGCCCGTGCCGCGCGCATCTATGACACGGTGATCCTGCGCGTCCTGGGGGCCAGCCGGGGCCAGTTGCTGGGGTTGCAGTTCGCCGAATTCGGGCTGCTCACCGCCGTGCTGGCGGGCGTGGCGCTGGCGCTGGGCACCGGACTTGGCTGGCTGGTCATCACCCAGCTGTTCGAGTTCGACTGGCTGCCCGATTGGCCGCGCATCCTCATGGTGCTTGGCGCCGGGCTGGTGCTGGTGCTGGGCTTTGCCTTCGCCGCCAGCCTGCCGGTGCTGCGGGCAAGACCGGCCGCGGCATTGCGCAGCTTGTAGGGGTTAGCGGAAAACGTCACCCATGTGCTCGGCCTTGGGGGCCAGGCCATATTTGTTTTCGCCGCGCTGGCCATCGATAAACATGAAGACCGCGACCACGATCCAGCCGATGTAAGGGATGAAGCGGATCAGATAGAGCCAGCCGGACAAGTCCTGATCGTGGAAGCGCCGCACCGTCACCGCGATATCGGGGATGAAGGTGAACAGATACCACAGCACTGTCAGCACCAGGCCGAGCCAGAAGATCGGTCCGGGCAAGGCGTCCGGATCGTAGTTGGCACCGGATTTGACCATCTGGTCCCACGGCAGGCCGATCACCGCGATGCCGACGAAAGCCACGAACACCAGCGTGGTGAACACCTGGTACATCCAGTATTCCATCCGCCGCGAACGGCCGTTGAAATCGGCATATCGCTTGAACGGCACAAACATCCATTCCATCGGTTCAAATCCATCCAGGCATCAGGTTAGCCAAAACAGGAAAGCCGGAGCGTCGCGCCCCGGCCCTCTGCTGCAATATCCCGGCACAATCGCGCGGACTACGGCAATCCAAACCCTATTCGAAAGTACCAGCCGAAGCGGCGCCCTTGGGATCCGGACCATATTGGTTGTCACCCTTCTCGCCGTCGGTGCACGCCAGGATCAGGCTGTAAATCGGGATCAGCATAAACCAGCCGGATTTGCCCACATCGTGCATGCGGCGCGCCGCCACGGCAACAGATGGCACCAGGATACCCAGCCAGAAGACTAACATCACAATGCCAAGGATGCTGGCCATGCCCCCGCCCGAAACTGCGCCGGTATTGGGATCAAAGCTGGGGGCAAACATCGATGAAAGGATCGACATGACGACATAGACAATGACCACGCCGAGCGTGAACATCCAATATTCCTTGCGCCGCGCCCGGCCTTTAAAGTCCGCATAGCGCTTAAGTGGCATCAGCATCCATTCCATAGTTAATCCCCCTCTTTCACCAGTTCTGTGGCAAGATCATCACACTTGCCCCCGCTTGGCAAACAAAAAGGGGGCCGCGAAGCCCCCTTTCCCGTTGTATCAGCTACTTAAGCCGAAATCAGAAGGTCTTGCGCACCGTCACGCCATATGTGCGCGGCTGATTGGGATAGCCCGAGATCGACCCCGGCTGGCCGGGCGAATCGAAGATCGACAGCAGGTAACGGTCGTTCAGCAGGTTGCGCGCCCACACGGTGAAGTCGAGGCCAAGCGAGTCGGCTTCGTAACCGAGCGAGGCGGTCAGGTCGTCCACCTGGCGGCGGAACGGCGCGGCGGCGGCGATGGCCGCTGCCTGGCCAGCACCGATGAAGCCCTGCAGGCCTTCGATCACCTGCACGTCGCTTTCGAAGTGGAACGTGGTGCGCGCGACGATGGCATCGCCATTGCCCAGCTCGTGGACGTACTGGCCGCCCACGACCACGGTCCACTCGGGGATGCCCGAGGGGCGGGTGCCCGACAGGTCGCCCACGGTGGAAAGCGGGAAGCTGACATAGGTCGGATCGAGCCAGGTGACCGCGAAGTTCAGGCTCAACGGATCAATCGGACGGAAGACGCTTTCCAGCTCCACGCCCCAGGTGCGCTGCTTGCCCGCGTTGGCCAGCAGGAAGCCGGTGCCGGTAAAGGTGTTGGACTGGAAGCCGTTGATGTCCTGCCGGAAGCCCGCCACATTCAGGCTGACCACGTCCCAGTCGCCCTTCAGGCCCAGTTCGAACACCTTGGCGTGCTCGGGCCCTGCAAAGCGGCTGCCCGAGGTCTGGTTGTTGAACGTCGGGTTCAGCGCCCGCACCGCCGCAAGGTCGCTCGCCAGCGGACGGCTGTCGCGCGCCAGGTTGAAGCTGCTCGCCTTGAAGCCGGTGGCATAGCTGGCATAGACGTTGAGATCGGGGTTCACGTCATAGGCCAGCCGCGCGGTGTAGCTGAAGTCGTTGTCGCTGGTTGCGCCGCTTTCCACCCCGTTGGGGATGTTGACGAAGCGCGGGAACAGCTGCAGCGGACGGCCCACAAGGAAGGGGTTGACCGCCGGGTTGTTCTGGTTGGCGGTGGCATTGGCGGTCGCCCCGGCCACGATGAACGGGAAAGCCGTTGCTCCCGCTGCGCCGGCCGGACTGGTGCCGTTGGCGAAGGCCCCGATCTCGCCTTGGTTGGCAGGGCGGCCCAGCCCCAGCGAGTTACCCACCGTCACCGCGATGCCCTGCGCACGGATGGCGCGGAAACCGGCGTCCACCAGGTCGATGTTCGAGAACACGTCGAGCGACTGGTAATTGGTGATCGAACGCTTGTCGTCCATCGTGTAGTTGCCGCCCAGCGTCAGCACCAGGCCGTCGGTAACCTCGAAATCCATCTGCGCGAAGAACGACAGGGCATCGTTGTTCAGCCGGAACTGACCCGTTTCGGCAAGACCTGCCGCGCCGAACTGGCCGATGTACTGATTGCCCACGCCATAGAGTTGTCCGATGGTCGCTTCGATCACCTGCACGGTCGAACCGGTGCCATTCCCGCCTGCCGAGAGATCGGCGAAGTTGCGGAAGCGGCTGCCCTTGAAGATGTCCTGCTTCTCGACAATGCCTTCATCGAAGTAGAACGCGCCAGCCAGAATGTTGACCGCACCGACTTCGGCCGCCACGCGGAATTCCTGCGTGAAGGTGTGCAGGTCCTGCTCCTGCTCACGCTGCAGCAGGTCGAGCGAGGTAAAGTCCACGTCCTGTCGGAACTCGCCATGAGTCTCGCGATAGGCGGTGATCGAGGTCAGCTGAACGCCGCCGCCGACATCCCAGTCCAGCTGTCCCGAAAAACCGTGGTTCTCGATCTCGTTGGTCGAGGCAAAGTTGTTGTAGACAACGTTGGCAAAAGGATGGGCCGGATCGGTCAACTGGCCGCCGAGGCCGAGGATCGCGGCCGAGGCAGCCGATCGGCGCAGGTTGACCACGCCGCAGCAATTCTCGTTGATGCGATCGAAATCGGCGATCAGCCGCATGGTGAAGTCTTCGCCGTTGTCGAACAGCAACTGGCTGCGGACAAACCAGCGATCACGTTCGTTGGTGCGGCTGTTGCTCGCGGGATCGACATTGTAACCGTCGCGCACGCTCCAGCCGCCAGCCAGGCTGAACGCCGTGCTTTCGCCCAGCGGACCGGAGATATAGGCGCGGGCCACCATCGCATCGAGATTGCCGTAGGACAGTTCGCCGGAGCCCTCCCAGTCGAACGAAGGCGCGCTGGTGACCAGCGAGATCACGCCGGCGGAGGCGTTCTTGCCGAACAGCGTGGACTGCGGACCGCGCAGCACTTCGATGCGGCTGACGTTGGGCAGGTCGCCGATCTGGGCGGCGGTGCGGCTGCGATAGACGCCATCCACGAACACGCCGACCGAAGGCTCGATGCCCGCGTTGTTGGCGCCATTGCCGAAGCCGCGGATGATGAAGTTGGTGTTGGCGCTGCTCTGCAACTGGTTGACGCGTAGAGACGGAACGACGGTCTGCAGGTCCTTCAGGTCGCGGATCTGTTCGCGCTGGAGCGTTTCGGCGGTGGTCACGCTGACCGCCACCGGCGTTTCCTGCAGCGTCTGCTCGCGCTTGGTAGCGGTGACGACGATCATGTTGCCGTCAGCCTCGTCCTCATCGGCGGTGGCATCCTGGGCCAGGGCAAGGGTCGGGACAGCGAAGGCGATAGCAGCAACGCCGCAAAGCAGCGCGCGGGCAGAACCGGTCCGACCGGCAAAACGCATTTTCATGTGATTCTCCATCTCTCCCTAGCGACCAGTGCGGCGCTTTGCTGCGCTCTATCGACCGGCCTACGGATGACTGATTAGGCCGGGCGCCGTGCTTTACGCAATGGTTAAGGCAAATTGCCCAGTGGATTCGGTTGCGTTTGAAACCGCGCATGTAGTAAATGAGCCACAGCAAGAGCGTCGGCGGGCGGTTTCGGGGCAATTTTGCCTCACGTTACAGCGCACGTTCTGCCGCCTTGCGGTGCAGCATCGGCTAGGGTAGAGGCGCGGCGATAACGGCGGCGCGCTGCGCTCCCTTCCTGCCCCCAATTTGAACCCGAGGCTTTTCCCTATGTCCGCCCCCCTTCGCAATGTGGCGATCATCGCTCACGTTGACCACGGCAAGACCACCCTGGTCGACCAGTTGTTCCGCCAATCCGGCACTTTCCGCGATAACCAGCGGATCGAGGAGCGGGCGATGGATTCGAACGACCTCGAAAAGGAACGCGGAATCACCATCCTGGCCAAGTGCACCAGCGTGGAATGGACCCCCGAAGGCGGCGAGCCGACCCGCATCAACATCGTCGATACCCCCGGACACGCCGATTTCGGCGGCGAGGTGGAGCGTATCCTGTCGATGGTGGATGGCGTGATCCTGCTGGTCGACAGTTCCGAAGGCGCCATGCCGCAGACCAAGTTCGTCACCGGCAAGGCGCTCAGCCTGGGCCTGAAGCCGATCGTGGTGGTCAACAAGGTCGACCGTCCGGACGAGCGTATCCAGGAAGTGCTCGACGAGGTGTTCGACCTGTTCGTGACGCTCGAAGCCAATGACGAGCAGCTCGACTTCCCCGTGCTCTACGCCTCGGGCCGCAATGGCTATGCCAATGCCGACCCCTCGTTGCGCGAAGGCACGCTGAACCCGCTGTTCGAGAAGATCGTCGAGCACGTTCCGCCGCCCAGCGCCGATCTGGACGGGCCGTTCAAGTTCCTCGTCACGCTGCTCGATCGCGACAACTTCCTCGGTCGCATCCTGACCGGCCTGGTGTTTTCGGGCTCGCTCAAGGTCAACGATCCGATCCACGCCCTCGATTCGTCGGGCAAGGTGGTCGAGACCGGCCGCGCCTCCAAACTGCTCGCTTTCCGCGGGCTGGAGCGGGTGCCGGTGGACGAGGTCAAGGCGGGCGACATCGTGTCGATTGCTGGCCTGACCGCAGCGACCGTGTCCAACACCATCGCCGACCCCGGCGTGACCGAGCCGCTGCACGCGCAGCCGATCGATCCGCCGACGCTGTCGATGCGCTTTGCCGTCAACGACAGCCCGCTGGCGGGCCGCGAGGGCAGCAAGGTGACCAGCCGCATGATCCGCGACCGGCTGGAGCGCGAGGCCGAAAGCAACGTCGCCATCCGCGTCACCGAGAGCGAGGACAAGGACAGCTTCGAAGTCGCCGGGCGCGGCGAACTGCAACTGGGCGTGCTCATCGAACAGATGCGCCGCGAAGGCTTCGAGCTGGGCATCAGCCGTCCGCGCGTGATCTATGCCGAGGATGAAAACGGCAAGCGCACCGAGCCGTTCGAGACCGTTGTGATCGACGTGGACGACGAATATGCCGGCACGGTTGTCGAGAAGATGGCCCAGCGCAAGGGCGAGATGACCGACATGCGCCCCAGTGGCGGCGGCAAGACGCGGATCACCTTCAGTGCCCCGTCGCGCGGGCTGATCGGCTACCACGGCGAATTCCTGTCCGACACGCGCGGCACGGGCATCATGAACCGCCTGTTCGAGAAGTATGCCCCCTACAAGGGCCGCATCGAAGGTCGCGGCAACGGCGTGCTGATCAGCATGGAAGCGGGCGACGCGGTGGCCTATTCGCTCAACATGCTGGAGGAACGCGGCACGCTGTTCATCGGCAGCGGCACCAAGCTTTATGAAGGCATGATCATCGGCGAAAACGCCAAGCCGGACGACCTTGAGGTCAACCCGATGAAATCCAAGCAGCTGACCAACTTCCGCTCGACCGGCAAGGACGACGCCATCCGGCTGACCCCGCCGCGGGTGATGACGCTGGAACAGGCCATCGCCTACGTTGATGACGATGAGATGGTCGAAGTGACCCCGCAGAGCATCCGCCTGCGCAAGATCTACCTCGATCCGCACGAGCGCAAGCGCCACCGTCGCCGGGTGGAAGCGGCCTAAGCGCCACGTTTCGCCGCGATTACGCGCTCAATCGGCGGTGGGTCGAAGGCCTGCCGCCGCGATCCCGGCCAGCCCGCACGCGCTGTCATCGGCGCTGGACGATCCTGAAACGCCGACTCCGCCCAGCGCGGCACCATCGGCGGTGAATATCGGCGTGCCGCCTTCCCAGCTGGCGAGGCCTGGCGCACCCGGTCCCCAGTTGGCGGTTTCCTTGCTGGCGACATGAATGGTGGCGGCGCTGCGCCCTTTCCACATGGCAAAATCGGTTACCGCAGTCGGCGTGCCATCCATCACGGCGAATGTGATCAGCCGCCCGGCCTCGTCGTACACGACCACGGCCACCGTCAGATTGCGCTCCTGCGCCCAGGCGAGGCAGCTATCGCGAATGGTCGCGCCAGAGGCATAGTCGAGCATCGGGCGCGCGGTTTGCGCAGCGGCCGAACCGGCGACAAGCAACAGGCTGGCGGCGGCGAGAGTGCGGCAGAACATGTTGTGGTCATCCCCTAGGCGAGCCGTTGCGGCCCCGCGCGACCGACAATACCCATTTCGTGCAAGGCAGCAACTGCGTGGGAGCTGTTCGCTGTTCCCCAACAGCCCCCTCGCCAACCGGCAGTTCCTGAATTAAGGGGCTGGCATGCACATCGCCGGCCTGCGCATTGCCCTGTTCAGTGGCAACTACAACATGACCACTGACGGGGCCAACCGGGCGCTGAACCGGCTGGTCGAATACCTGCAACGGCACGGGGCCACGGTGCACGTCTACTCTCCGGTCAACGACAGGCCGGCCTTTGCGCCGCAGGGGACGCTGGTGCCGGTCCGCTCGCTGCCCATCCCGGGGCGCAGCGAGTACCGCCTGCCGCTGCCGCTGTCCGCCAGGACCTTTGCCAGGCTGGAGAAGTTCGCTCCGCATGTCGTGCATATCTCGTCCCCGGACTTCTGCGCATGGTCGGCGCTCAAATGGGCCAAGGCGCGCGGCCTGCCGGTCCTGGCATCGGTCCACACGCGGTTCGATACCTACGCCCAGTACTACCATCTGGGCTTCCTGGAGGGGCGGCTCAAGGCGATAACGCACACGGTCTATTCCCGCTGCGACGCGCTGGTTACGCCGTCAGAGAGCATGGCCGAGGTGCTGCGCGAGCAGCGGATGAATAGCGATATCAGCATCTGGTCACGCGGGGTCGACCGCATGGTCTTCGGGCCTGAACGCCGCTCGCTCGAATGGCGCCGCTCGCTGGGCATCGGCGATGACGAGGTGGCCGTGGGCTTCCTTGGCCGGCTGGTGATGGAAAAGGGCCTCGACGTGTTCGGTGGCGCGGTGGCCGAGCTGGCGCGCCGGGGTGTGCCGCACAAGGTGCTGGTGGTGGGCGAAGGCCCCGCGCGCGAGGCGTTTGCGACAGCAGTGCCAGGCGCCGTGTTCGCCGGGTTCCAGAGCGGCACCGACTTGGGCCGCGCGGTGGCGAGTATGGATGTGTTGCTCAATCCCTCGGTCACCGAGACTTTCGGCAACGTCACGCTGGAAGCGATGGCCTGCGGCATTCCGGTGGTGGCGGCACGGGCAACCGGCAGCACCAGCCTGGTGGTCGACGGGGAAACCGGGCAGCTGGTCCCTCCGGGTGATGCCGGCGCATTCGCCGATGCCCTCGCCGCCTATGTCGCCGACAAGACCCTGCGCCAGGCCCACGGCGCGGCGGGCGAACTGCGCAGCCGCGCCTATGCCTGGGATGCCATCAATGCCGCGATGGGTGCGGTTTACCTGCGCCTGATCGCCGCCCAGCCAGCCCTAGCGCAGCACGCCGCTGTCTCTTAGCGCACGGGCATAGAGCGTCAGCGCGACCATCACCGCCGCGACCAGCGCTGTCATGGCATAGGCCATCGAACTGTCGGTCATCCCCGGCACCGGGTGGATCAGCGAATAGCCGTTGGAAGCAATCAGTCCTGCGAGCGAGGCGAGGTATGCCGGATAGGCCCACGCCCGCCGCGCCAACAGCAGCAAGGATCCCGCCACGGCGCCCCACACGCCGATCGCCCACACGCAATCAGCCCACAGCGGGAAAGTCGAGAAATAGGTCACCGCCACATCGGTATCAATGCCGAAAGGCTCGACCATCGCCCCGATATAGGCCCGGTTGCCCATCTGCGACATCAGGTAGTCGTAAGCCCCGTAGGCCGTGAACATCAGCGACAGCACGCCAACAACCCACAGGTGCCACGGCGCGTCGGCGCCATCGGCAGCTTCATCGGGCGCGGCCATATCAAGGTCCGTCACGGCAATTCTCCCCTCATATCCCGACCGTGGGTCTACCACAGCCGGGACAGGGAGCAAATCACAGCCGTTCGATCTTCTGCGCCGCCTCGTCGAGGATTGCCGCGATGTCGTGCGGCAGGTCATCATTGCCCCCGGTGCTGAGACGCTGGCGCACCGCCACAGCAAGGTTCATCGAGGCGCGCTCGACCTGCGGACGGCGCCCGCGTTCGGCGCGCTCAGCAAGGTCGGCCAGGCGCTGGCGGAGATCGCCGATCAGATCCTGCTCGGCGGTCAGCTTTGCCTCCCCCTCGGCTGTGATGGCGAAGCGGCGGCGAGAATCGATCCCCGGCTGTTCTGCGATCAGGCCTTCATCCGCCAGCATCGCCAACGCGGGATAGATCACGCCGGGACTAGGCGCGTAGTGGCCGCCCGAACGCTCCTCCATGGCCTTGATCAGGTCATAACCGTGGCGCGGTTCCTCGGCGACAAGGCTGAGCAACAGCAGGCGCAGTTCGTCGCGCCCGAACATGCCACGCCGACCGCGCGGTCCGCCCCTGCCACCGCCACGGTGCCCGCTGCCACCGTCACCGCGGAAGCCGCCGGAACCGAATGGAAAATCGGGCCCAAATGGTCCATCGCCACCGAATGGAAAGCCACGGCCGAAACCGGAGGCACGCCGTCGGACGCGGTCGGCACATTGCTCGTCGGGGGCCGCGCAGTCACGCGCCGTGGCCATGATCGCCACGAGCCGTTTGGCGGCGCGGCGGGCGGTATTGTGATGGTCGAAACCATAGTGCATCGCTCTTAACTCCTATATCACGATGGTTTGAGATATATCTTGTAAATGATGATTTGCAAGCCCCCTCGCGAAAATTTGCGTCACCCACTATGTAGCGCTGGATGCCCGACCTGTTCACCGATGACCCCCAGCCCGCCGGTGCCCCAGCCGAACCGCCCGCCGACGCCCCGCTGGCCGACCGGCTGCGCCCTCGTGCGCTCGCCGAGGTGATCGGGCAGGAACATGTGACCGGCCCCGAAGGCGCGATCGGCCGGATGGTCGCTGCGGGCCGCCTGTCGAGCATGATCCTGTGGGGCCCGCCGGGCACGGGCAAGACCTCGATCGCCCGCCTGCTCGCCGCCGCCGTGGGCATGCGGTACGAGGCGGTCAGCGCCGTGTTCAGCGGAGTGGCGGACTTGCGCAAGGCCTTCGCCGCAGCCGAGGTTGCCCGGCAGGCCGGACAGCGCACGTTGCTGTTCGTGGACGAGATCCACCGCTTCAACCGCGCGCAACAGGATGGCTTCCTGCCGTTTGTCGAGAGCGGCGCGGTGACGCTGGTGGGTGCAACGACCGAGAACCCCAGCTTCGAACTGAACGCCGCGCTGCTCAGCCGCGCGCAAGTGCTGATCCTCCACCGGCTCGACGCGGCGGCGCTCGAGAACTTGCTTGCCCGCGCGGAAGACCTGGAAGGCCCGCTGCCGCTGACGCCCGAAGCGCGCGATGCGCTGGTCGCCAGTGCCGACGGTGACGGGCGCTTCCTGCTCAACCAGGCCGAGACACTCTATGCCGCCGGGATCGCGGAACCGCTTGATCCCGCTGGCCTTGGCGCCTTCCTGCAGCGCCGCGTGGCGGTCTACGACAAGGACCGCGAGGGGCACTACAACCTCATCTCGGCGCTGCACAAGGCGGTGCGCGGATCGGACCCTCAGGCGGCGCTCTACTACCTCGCGCGGATGCTGGTGGCGGGCGAGGAGCCGCTGTTCCTCGCGCGGCGACTGGTGCGCATGGCGGTGGAGGATATCGGCATGGCCGATCCCCAAGCGCTGCCGCAATGCATCGCCGCCAAGGACGCCTACCAATTCCTCGGCAGCCCCGAAGGCGAGCTGGCGCTGGTGCAGGCCTGCCTCTACCTCGCCACCGCGCCCAAATCAAACGCCGCCTACAAGGCGCAGAAGGCGGCGTGGAAAAGCGCCCGCGACACCGGCAGCCTGATGCCGCCGATGAACATCGTCAACGCTCCTACCAAGCTGATGAAGGGCCTGGGCTATGGCCAAGGCTACACCTACGACCACGGCGCCGACGAAGGCTTTTCGGGCGACAACTACTGGCCCGACGAGATGGCGCCGCAGGACTACTACCAACCCGTCGAACGCGGCTTCGAGCGCGAGGTGAGGAAGCGGCTCGACTACTGGGACAAGCTGCGGGTGGAGCGTGACGCCTGACCGATTCAGCCACTTCCTCGCCATCGACTGGTCGGGTGCGGCGGGGGAGCGGCACAAGGGCATTGCGCTGGCCTTGGCCGATGCACGAGGCGGACCGCCGGTGCTGGTGGCGCGGGGGCGTGGGTGGTCGCGGGCAGAAGTGCTCGACCTCCTGCTGCACGACCTGCCGCCCGATACGCTGGTGGGCATGGACCTGGGCTTCTCGCTGCCCTTTGCCGATTGCGGAGCCTTCTTTCCCGGTTGGGCGGACAGCCCGCCCGATGCCCGGGCGCTGTGGGCGCTGGTCGACCGGCATTGTGCGGCAGACGAGCATCTGGGAGCGTCCGGGCTGGTCGATCACCCGCAGGCGAGCGCCTATTTCCGCCGTCACGGCGGGCGCGAGGGGGAATTGTTTGGTGCTGATGGAGTACCAGGTGGTCGCGGCCGGTTTCGCGCAACCGAGCGGGCGCAGGAGGCGCTGGGCTGTCGGCCCTATTCCAACTTCAACCTGATCGGCGCGGCGCAGGTCGGCAAGTCGAGCCTGACGGGAATGCGGCTGCTGCACCGCCTGGCGGGCAAGCTGGCCGTGTGGCCGTTCGACCCTTTGCCGCCCGGTGGATCGGTTCTGGTGGAAATCTATACCACCATCGCCGCCATTGCCGGGGGACGAAGCGCCGGGCGGGCCAAGATGCGGCTGGGCGAGGACGTCGATGCGGCGCTGGCAGCGCTGGGCAGCCCGCCCGTCGGCCATTGCGGGGCAATTGATGACCACACCGCCGATGCCCTGGTTGCCGCTGCCTGGCTGCGCAAGGTGGCGCACCAGCCGGACTTGTGGTCACCGCCCGCGCTGACCGCATCGCTCGCACGCACCGAGGGCTGGACTTTCGGCGCGGTTTGACCGAAAGGCCCGCCGCTGACGTGCCGGTTTAGCTCAGTTGGTAGAGCAGTTGATTTGTAATCATCAGGCCAGGGGTTCGAATCCTCTAACCGGCACCATCACCGCCCAACGGCGACGTATTCGAAGCCCTGCTTCTCCACGTCGGTGCGGCTGTAGAGGTTGCGCAGGTCGATCAGCAGCGCACGGTTGAGCACGTCCTTCGCGCGGCCGAGGTCGAGCGCGCGGAAGGCGTCCCATTCGGTCACGATCACCGCTGCGTCGGCGCCGGTCATCGCCTCGTAGCTGTCGGCGCAATAGGTCAGGCCGGTGATGACCGCCTTTGAGGTCTCGTTGCCCTCGGGGTCATAGGCGCGCACGGTGATACCGGCGGCCTGCAGCGCGGCGGCGATGTCGATCGCCGGGCTGTCGCGCATGTCATCGGTATTGGCCTTGAAGGTCAGGCCCAGCAAGGCGACGGTCTTGCCCGCTACGTCGCCGCCAGCCCCATCCGGACCCTGCAGCGCGGCGATGACCTTGGCACCCATCGCCTTCTTGCGCTCGTCGTTCACCTTGACCACCGATTCGACAATGTGCAGCGGCGCGCCATAGTCTTGCCCGGTCTTCAGCAGCGCCAGCGTATCCTTGGGGAAGCACGAGCCGCCATAGCCCGGCCCCGGCTGCAGGAAGCGCCCGCCGATGCGGGTATCGGTGCCGATGCCGTGCGCCACGTCGCGCACGTCGGCGCCGACCTTCTCGCACAGGTCGGCAATCTCGTTGATGAAGCTGATCTTGGTGGCGAGGAAGGCGTTGGCGGCATATTTGGTCAGCTCGGCCGCGCGACGGCTCATCACCAGAATGGGCGAATCGTTGCGCGTGAGCGGGCGATAGACCTCCTGCAGCACTTCCTCGGCATGGCCATCGTTGACCCCGATGACCACGCGGTCGGGTCGCTTGAAATCATCGATCGCCGCGCCTTCGCGCAGGAATTCGGGGTTCGACGCCACCGAGAACTTGAGCTCCGGGCAGGCCTTGCGGATGATCGCCTCGACCTCGTCGCCGGTGCCCACAGGAACGGTGGACTTGTCCACCACCACCGCGCCATCGCGCAGCAGCGGGGCCATTTCCTCGGCGGCGGCATAGACATAGCTCAGATCCGCATGGCCATCGCCGCGCCGCGAAGGGGTGCCTACGGCGATAAATACGGCATCGGCCTCGGGCAGGACCGAGGCGACATCGAGCGTAAAGTCCAGCCGGCCCGCTGCCACATTGCTCTCGACCAGTTGGTCCAGGCCGGGCTCAAAGATCGGAATGCGGCCGGCCAGCAGCGCGTCGATCTTGGCCTTGTCCTTGTCGACGCAGGTCACGTGGTGCCCGAAATCGGCAAAGCAGGCCCCTGAAACCAGGCCGACGTACCCCGTGCCGATCATGACGATACGCATTCAGATTCCCTTCCTGAGAGGAGCATTGCGGCCCTCGCGATAACGGGCGCATAACGGCCCGATATGACCGTTGTCCTAATCCATACCGCAAGTGCGAAGCAAGGCATTCGCAAATGCGGTGTTCAGCCGCGCCCGCGATAGGACGACACGCCCTGATCGGGCAGCCACAAGTCTGCGGGCGGCGGGCCGCTCTGCCAGAACACGTCGATCGGAATTCCCCCGCGCGGATACCAGTAACCGCCGATCCGCAGCCAGCGTGGCTGCATTTCGGCCACCAGCCGTTCGCCGATGCCCACGGTTACATCCTCGTGAAAGCCGTTGTGGTTGCGGAATGCGCCGAGAAACAGCTTGAGGCTCTTGCTCTCGACGATCGTCTCCGCCGGGGCATAGTCGATCACCAGATGCGCGAAGTCGGGCTGGCCGGTCACCGGGCACAGGCTGGTGAATTCGGGCGCGGCGAACCGCACGAGGTACAGCGAAGCAGGGCGCGGATTGGGCACGTAATCGAGCACCGCCTCGGCGGGCGAAGCGGGCAGCGCACTCTGCTGGCCAAGGTGGCGCACGGGGGGAGCAGTGTCGGTCATGCGCGCCTGATGCCGATTTGGGCACCTTGTGGCAAGCTCGCACGTTGCCCCGCGCGGCGGCTTGGCCTATCGCTCGGCCATGGAAAATCTCGTCTCTACCCAGTGGCTGGCCGACAACCTCGGTGCGCCTGACCTCGTGCTGCTCGACGCCTCGGCGCACTTGCCCGATGCCGGGCGCGATCCGGCAGCGGAATTTGCGGCAGGACACATCCCCGGTGCGCGCTACCTCGATCTCGGCACGTTCACCGATCCGGATTCGCCGGTGCCTGCCGCCGTGCCCAATCCCAAGCAGTTCGCCCAGCGGATGAGTGCGCTCGCCGTACCGCAAGGCGCGCGGGTGGTGATTTACGACGACAGCTATGTGAAGACCGCAGCCCGCGCGTGGTTTATCATGCGGTTGAACGGCGTGGCCGAGGTGGCCGTGCTCGATGGCGGAATGGGCAAGTGGCGCGCCGAAGGTCGTCCGCTGGAGAGCGGCCCGGTTGAGATGGTCGCCCAGCCCTACAGCGCCGGTCCCGGCAAGGGCGTCGTCCGGTTCAAGAAGGACATGGTCGCCAACCTCGACAGCAAGGCCGAACAGGTGGTCGACGCGCGCGGCGCCAAGCGCTTCACCGGCGAGGACCACGATTTCCGTCCCAATATCGCCGACGGCCACATTCCCGGCTCGCGCAACGTGGCGTTCGACCAGGTGATGAACGCCGATGGCACCTACAAGTCGCCAGAGGAAATCCGCGCGGCCTTCACCGCTGCCGGGGTCGACCTGACGCAGCCGATGGTCACCACCTGCGGCGGAGGAGTGACGGCGGCAGTGCTGCTGTTCGCGCTGGAACTGGCGGGCAAGCACGATGTCGCGCTGTACGATGGCAGCTGGAGCGAATGGGGCGCAGACCCCGCTCTGCCCAAGGAATTGGGCGAGGCGCATTGAGCAAGGGCGGCAAGGACTTGCGGCCCGCCACGCGCCTGGCCGGGGTTGGTCGCCGTCCGGAATGGACCGGTGCGGTAGTCAACCCGCCGGTATGGCGCGCCAGCACGCACCTGTATGCCGACAGCGCAGACCTCGCCAGGGGTCGCCCGAACGAGGACGGCCAGTTCTATTACGGTCGCCGTGGTGCACCTACGCAATGGGCGCTGGCCGATGCGCTGACCCAGCTTGAGCCAGGTGCCGCCGGAACCGTGCTCTACCCCAGCGGGGTGGCGGCGATCGCGGGGGCTTTGCTGGCGGTGCTCAAGGCGGGCGATGTGCTGCTGGTCACCGACAACGCCTACGAACCCAGCCGCGCGATGGCGCGCACCTTGCTGGCCGATTGCGGGATCGAAACCCGCTTCTTCGACCCGCTCGACCTTGCCGGTTTCCCGGAGCGCTTCTGCGAGCGGACCAAGGCGGTGCTGCTCGAAAGCCCGGGCAGCCTGACGATGGAAGTGTGCGACGTGCCCGCCCTCGCCGCCATGGCGCGTTCACGCGGAGCGGTCAGCCTCCTCGACAACACCTGGGCCAGCCCGCTGGGTTTTGCGGGTCTCACACACGGCTGCGACATTACGCTGATGAGCCTGACCAAGCACGTCGGCGGCCATTCGGACCTGATGCTGGGATCAGCCAGCGCGGGCGAGCAATGGCACACGCGATTACGGCTGAAGGCGCAGGCGATGGGCACGGTGGTCTCGCCCGACGATGCCTCGTTGGCCCTGCGCGGCCTCAGGACGATGGACGTGCGGCTCGCCCGCAGCAGTGCCAGCGCGCTCACCGTCGCAACATGGCTGAGCAGCCGGGCGGAGGTGGCGCATGTGTTGTGTCCGATGCTCGACGACGCACCCGGACATGCGCTGTGGCAGCGCGATTTCACCGGCGGCTGCGGCCTGTTCAGCTTCATCCTGAAAGGGCGCGATGCCGCCGCCCGGGCGCGCCTGATCGATGCGCTGGAGCTGTTCGGTATCGGCTTTTCGTGGGGCGGGTTCGAGAGCCTGGCCGTGCCGTTCGACCCTGCCCGCGTGCGCACCGAAACACCGTGGCCACCCGCCGGATGGGATGCGGCTGACAAGCTGGGCCTGCGCCTGTCGATCGGTCTCGAGGACCCGCAAGACCTGATCGCCGATCTGGCGCAGGCCCTTGCGGCCATGGCCAAGGATTGATCATGGCCGGCCCGCGATCAGTTCCACCACCGGCGACCGAGGACATTGGCGGCGCGGATGCATTCCGCGAAGCCATGTCGCGGGAAAGCGGCACGGTCGGCAATGTGATCAACCAGCTTGATGCCTGGGGCTTCACCGTAGGTGACACGCGCTTCTCGGTGTGGAGCGTGCTGGTGGTGGTGCTGGTGGTGGTCGGCGTGATCGTCTTCGCACGCCTGCTGGGCAAGCTTTCCCGCCGCGTTCTGGCGCGGGTGACCAGCCTCGATTCGTCGCAAAAACTGCTGATCGAGAAGATCCTCTCGATCCTTGTTTGGACCTTCGCGATCCTGATCGGGATCGACCTGCTGGCCATCGACCTCACCGCGCTGGCGGTGTTCTCGGGCGCATTCGGCCTCGCCATCGGCTTCGGCCTGCAAAAGACTTTCGGCAACCTGATCGCCGGGATCATCCTGCTGATGGACAAGTCGATCAAGCCGGGTGACGTCATCGCCATTGCCGATCAGGCGGGCAACGAGACTTTCGGCCAGATCCGCCGGATCGGCATCCGGGCGGTGTCGATCATCACGCGGGATGAGCGCGAGTATTTGATTCCCAACGAAAACCTGATGATCAATCAGGTGGAGAACTGGTCCTATTCCAGCCGCCGGGTGCGGATTCAGGTGCCGGTGGGCGTGGCCTATTCCAGCGATATGGACCTGGTCCAGCGCCTGCTGCTGGAAGCGGCCAGCAAAGTGCCGCGCGTGCTCGCTGACCCTCCCCCGTCGGTATGGTTGAAGGGATTTGGCGACAATTCGGTCGATTTCACCATCCATTGCTGGATCGTTGATCCCGAAATGGGCGTGGGCAACGTGCGGTCGGACGTGCTGAAGAACCTGTGGGACCTGTTCAAGGCCAATGGCGTGGAAATTCCTTTCCCGCAGCGCGACGTGAACCTGCGCGCCACGGCAGAATTCCAGCAGCTCCTCTCCACGTTGGCCCAACGGACCAATGGCAAGCCGGATTAGCCAGCGGCTAAAGCTGGCCTAGCCCCGCCCCAACCCATTCTCGCTGGCGATTGATCACTCTCGGGCGCATCTGGCACGCATGGCAAATGGCACCATCTATCTCGTCGGCGCAGGCCCCGGCTCGGCCGACCTGCTGACGCTGCGCGCCGCGCGGCTGATCGCGCGCGCCGGGTTGATCGTGCACGATGGGCTGGTCGATCCGGAGATTTTCGCCCTCGCCCGCCCCGATACCAAGCTGGTCTCGGTCGCCAAAAGCCGCGCCCGCCACTCGCTGCCGCAGGCCCAGATCAATGCCCTGCTGGTGGCCGAGGCGCTGAAAGGCCACGATGTCGTGCGCCTGAAGGGCGGCGATCCGTTCATTTTCGGACGCGGCGGGGAAGAGCTGGAATTCGCCCGCGCCGCTGGCATTGCGGTCGAAGTGGTGCCGGGCGTATCGGCTGCCAATGGTGCCGCCGCCGCCGCGCAAATTCCGCTGACGCATCGTGACCATGCCAGCATCGTTTCGTTTGTGGCTGGGCAGTGCAAGAACCTGGCCGAGCAGAACTGGGCCGGTCTGGCAGGCATCGGTCGCACCCTTGTCATCTACATGGGCGTGTCGACCGCGCCGCAGATCGCCGAAAAGCTGATGGCCGATGGCCTTGCGCCCGACGTGCCGGTGGCGGTGATCGAGAACGGCGCCCGTCCGCAGATGCGCGTGTTGCGCGGTTCGCTCGCCGCCCTGCCCGATCTGGTGGCGCGCGAGAAGGTCAAGAGCCCGGCGCTGATCGTGATTGGCGAAGTGACCGCCGAACTGGTCGCGACTGCCGAAAAGATTGCATTCGAAGTGGAGAGCAAGTGAAAATCCTGACCGGAAACGACCTGAAGACCGGCGCCGTCACCTGGTGGGACGGGCAAGGCTGGTCGCTCAGCGTGGATGACGCGGTGGAAGTGGGCGACGATGCCGACGCGATTCTGGCGCGCGAGAGCGGCGCTCAGCGGGTCAACGCGGCCTATGCCATCGACGCCACCCGCGATGCCGCAGGCGTGCGCCCGGCCCACATCAAGGAACGCGTCCGCGCGCTGGGGCCCACCGTCCGGCCGGACCTGACGCTCAAGCCCGCCGATCCTGCCGCACTCAACTGGGTGATCTGACATGTATCGTTATGACCAGTACGACCAGGCGATGGTCGATGCCCGAGTGGCTGAATTCCGCGACCAGGCGCAGCGCCGCATCGACGGCAAAATCACCGAGGACCAGTTCAAGCCGCTGCGGCTGATGAACGGCCTGTACCTGCAATTGCACGCCTACATGCTGCGCGTCGCGGTGCCCTATGGCACGCTGTCGGGCGCGCAGATGCACATGCTGGGTGACATCGCTGACAAGTACGATCGCGGCTATGGCCACTTCACCACGCGCCAGAACATCCAGTACAACTGGATCAAGCTGGAGGACGCGGGCGACATCCTGGCCGACCTCGCTTCGGTCGAAATGCACGCCATCCAGACCAGCGGCAACTGCATCCGCAACATCAGTTCGGACCACTATGCCGGCGCTGCAGCAGATGAGCTGGTCGATCCGCGCCCTTATGCCGAGCTGCTCCGCCAATGGTCCAGTTTCCACCCGGAATTCAGCTATCTACCGCGCAAGTTCAAGATTGCAGTGATCGCCAGCAAGCGCGACCGCGCGGCCATGCGGCTGCACGATATCGGTATCGAAATTGTACGGAATGCCGACGGTGAACCGGGTGCAGCATTTTACGTCGGTGGCGGCATGGGCCGCACCCCGATGATCGGTCCGCTGATCCGCGATTTCGTTCCGCTGGATGAACTGGTGACTTATTCAGAAGCCTGCCTGCGCGTCTACAACCGCTATGGCCGGCGCGATAACAAGTACAAGGCGCGCATCAAAATCCTGGTCCACGAGTTGGGCAAGGACGAATACGCGCGCCAGGTGGACGAGGAGTTCGCCCACCTCCTCAGCCAGAATATCGAACCGCCGCTGGCCGAACTGGAGCGGATCAAGACCTATTTCGCAGACCCCGCGTTCAAGACCGGGCTGCCGACCGACACCGACCGTTTGGACCCCGATTTCGCGCTGTGGATGGATCGCAATTGCCATGCCCACAAGCAGCCGGGCTATATCTCGGTCACCATCAGCCTGAAGCCGATCGGCGGGATTCCGGGCGACGCTTCGGCCGACCAGATCCGCCTGATGGCCGCGCTGGCAAAGGAATACAGCTTCGACGAATGCCGTGTGACGCATGCGCAGAACATCGTCTTTGCGCATGTCGAGATCGGCCGCCTGCACGAGCTGTGGCAGCAGCTGGATGCAGCGGGCCTCGGTACGCCCAACCTTGACCGGATCGATGACATCATCGCCTGCCCCGGCCTCGACTATTGCAGCCTCGCCAATGCCCGCTCGATCCCGGTCGCGCAGAAGATTTCGGAGCGTTTTGCCGTCAACGGCAAGAGCGAGGTGATCGGCGAGCTGAAGTTGAAGATTTCGGGTTGCATCAACGCTTGCGGGCACCATCACGCGGGCCACATCGGCATCCTCGGCGTCGACAAGAAGGGGCTGGAAAACTACCAGCTGCTGCTCGGCGGCTCAGAGGCGGAGGACACTTCGCTCGGTAAGATCACCGGCCCCGGCTTCGACGAGGCGGGCATTGTCGACGCTGTCGAGAAGGCCACCGACGTCTATCTCGCGAAACGCACCGAGGGGGAGCGCTTCCTCGATACCTATCGCCGTATCGGCATGGAACCGTTCAAGGAGGCGCTTTATGGCTGAGTCACTGGGCACGGGCGCCGATACGGTGCAGCTCCGCTTTCGCGACGACCGCCAAGTCGATCACCCGGCGGTGACGGTGGACGCCTTCATCGACCAGTCGAACGCCACTGCCGTGCGGATCGAGCCGGGCGATGATGCGCGCTTGCTGCTGGGCCACCTTGATCGGATCGCGCTGGTGGAAGTGAACTTCCCCGGCTTCGGCGACGGACGCGGGTATTCCGCCGCACGCATCCTGCGCGAAGCCGGCTATACGGGCGAAATCCGTGCGGTGGGCGAGGTTCTGGTGGACCAGATCGCCGCCATGCGCCGCTGCGGGTTCGATGCCTTCGCGCCCGATACGCCGCTCGATGAAGCCGACGTGGCCGCTGCGTTCAATCGCTGGCCCGAGGTCTACCAAGCCACCACCGACGGCCGTGTGCCGATCTGGAACCTGCGTCATGGCTGAGGCAGCCGCCGTTCGTATCCGCGACCTGATCGACACCGCGCCTGCCTTCACGCAGGCCGATGCCGACCGCCTCAACGCAAGGTTCGCGGGCGTGGATGTGGGCGTGATGCTGGCCGAACTGTTCGCCGAGGGCTCGTTAGGCCGTGTGGCGGTGGTCTCCAGCTTCGGCACCGAGAGCGCGGTGCTGCTGCACCTGGTCGCCACCGCCGACCGCAAGGTGCCGGTGATCTTCGTCGATACGCTGAAGATGTTTCCCGAGACGCTCGACTATCGCGACACCCTGACCAGCCTGCTCGGCCTCGCCAATTCGAGCGTCGTCCAGCCCGATCTGGCCGTCCTGGCCGCCAAGGATGAGAACGGCCTGCGCTGGAGCTGGGACCCCGACGGGTGCTGCGAAATCCGCAAGGTGGAACCGCTGGCGCGCGCCAAACGCGGGCTCGACGCGTGGATTTCGGGCCGCAAGGCGTTCCAGTCGGTCACCCGCGAGAACCTGCCGCGGTTCGAGATTGAGGACGGTCGGCTGAAGATCAACCCGCTGGGCGATTGGACCAAGGACGACCTCGAAGCCTACTTTGCTTTGCACGACCTGCCGCGCCATCCACTGGAAGCGCAAGGCTACCTGTCTGTCGGCTGCGTGCCGTGCACCAGCGTGGTCAAGCCGGGTGAAGACCCGCGCGCCGGCCGCTGGCGTGGGTGGGACAAGACCGAGTGCGGCATTCACACGCCGACGAGCACTCCGGTTGGCGTGCCCGATCACGGCGACGAACTGCCGCCGGAATACGATCCCGTTTTCTGAAACCTGCATAACGCAAGATGGCTTCCGCGCTGGGGCATTGCAAAAACCGCAACACGTCATGCAGTCAATGCGTTTGTCGGAATCGGCCTCCGTCCGCATAAGGAACGGGCCTTTCAGGCATCCTCTCCCAAAACTTTCAAAGGCCCGGCCGAGCAATCGACCGGGCCTTCTTTTATCCGCAATGCGAAAGTTCAGGCGCGTTCGAGCAGGCCATAGGCGAGCAGCGTTTCCACCGTGTCGCGCAGGTCCTCGGTATCGGCGACGGTGAAATCGGCCATCGCCAGGTTACCTTCCGCCAGCCGCGCAGCCAGTTGCGGCGCCAGATCCTCGGCCAAGGGTATCGAGCACGAGGCCAGCGCCAGTTGCGGCCCCTCCTCCCCTTGCTCGATGGCATAGATGACGCTCTCGCGCACCAGCAGCCGATCCGCCTCGCCCACTCCGCTGATTAGCGCGTTGAGCGCGCCGCGCAGGCGTGGCCCCTGGTTCATCACGAAGTTGCTGCCGAACGCTGCCAGCGTCGCCTCGAAGCTGGCCTTGTCGGCAATCTCGTGCATCAGCCGACGGAACAGCGCCTCGTTCGCTGGACGCTCACTCTCGTCGAAATAGAGCGAACGCGGCAACGACTGGCGCAGGGCCGGCATCCGCAGGCTGGCCTCGGCCACGGCTTCCAGCATGAATTCGGCCCAGGTCTGCACCAGGATGCCGACGGTGATATGCAGGCTGGCCTCGTCGCCCTCGGTCTCGGCGCGGTGCGCGAGGCCGCGCGGGACATAGAGGCATTCGCCCGGCTCAAGCACGAAAGTCTCGCGCAGTTCGCCGGTCTCGTCGTGATCCTTGCGGAAGTTCTCGCCCCGAAACGGCAAGCCGTCGCGCTGGCCGTAGATTTCCCACGTCTTGCGCCCCGCGACCTGCAACACAAACACGTCGTGGTCGTCGTAATGGATGCCGAAGCCGCTGTGGCCGGGCGGGGTAAGATAGATGTTGGTCTGGATTCGCGCGCCGAATTCGCGCTCCAGCGCCAGGCAAAACGTGTAGAGCCGCGCATCGGCGAAATGCAGCTGCGGCAGCACGATGGTGGCACCGTTGCGGAAGGTGTCGAGCACCGCCCCGCGATCGATGATCCCGCTGGCATAGGTGTATTCGCCGGCCGGCACCGGCGCGCCGCCTTGCGCCATGCTGAGCGCGGAGGGCGGCAACTCGCTGTCGGAGATGATCTCGTCGATGCGGTCGATGCTCAGCAGCGCGTCAACCTTGTCGCGCGCGGGCGGCGAGCGATAGAACTGCTGTTCGTAGTAGTCGGCAAAGAATTGCGCGCGCGTCAACGGGGCGATCATGAAATCGAGCGGGCTGGCCCCAGCCGGCTTGATGGAAAGCGAAGTCATTGTCGGTCCCCGAATGCTTGACCGTCCGCTTGGAGCGGCGGTGGTGCGACCGATACCCGATCCGCAGGTAACGGAAATTGTGCTTGTTGGAAAAAGATTTAGCCGCCCGTGCCGCGCCCGCGCCCATGACCCGACCGGTCATTGCTGTCGCCGTCGCTCAGGCCCGAATAGCCCTGCCCGCTGCGATCGTTGGAATCGCTGTCGGTATAGCCATTGTTGGTGCCCCGCCCGCGACCCACGGCATCGCGGTTGGATCCGGTGTCGCTGTCGGTCAGACCAGAGGAGGTCTGCTTGCTATTGCCGCGGCCACGGCCGACGCCATCGGCATATTGCCCGGTGTCACCGTCTGTCAGCCCGGACTGGTTACCGCGTCCCCGCCCGGAGCCATCGGCGTACTGGCCGGTGTCGCTGTCAGTAATGCCCGTGCGGTTGCCCCGCCCGCGGCCCACACCATCGGCATTGGAGCCGGTGTCGCTGTCGGTCACGCCCGAATTGCCACGACCATAGCCCGACCGGTCATTGCTGTCGGAATCGGTCGTCCCGCCGCGGCCGTAGCCACCGCGATCGTTCGAATCGCTGTCCGACATGCCAGTGCGGCCATAGCCCGAGCGGTCGTTCGCATCGCTGTCGGTCCGCCCGGTCTGCTGAGCTTTGGCAGCCCCGGCCATCATCGAACTGGCGGCAGCGCCTGTTACCAGGGCGACGAATGAGCGGCGCGAAACGCGGTTGGCTTTTTTAGACATCGGTATCCCCCTCGCTCAAAACTCCGGGACCGCCCGCCATGCTGTCAGCGGCGACTGTAAAGCAAATCCTTAGCGGCCCGTGCCGCGCCCACGACCGTAGCCGCCGCTATCCGAATCATCGTTGTCGGATACGCCAGTGCGGCCATAGCCGGCGCGGTCGTTCGAATCGCTGTCGGTCCGCCCGGTGCTCGATCCGCGACCGCGACCCGGTGCATCGTGGTTGGCACCCGAATCGCTGTCGGTCACCCCGCCGCCGCCGCCGCTGCGGCTGCCACCACCGCGACCGTAGCTTGCCCGATCGTTGCTGTCAGAGTCGGACACGCCGGTGCGACCGTAGCCGCCGCGATCGCTGGAATTGCTGTCACTCGCGCCAGTGCGGCCATAGCCCGCGCTGTCGTTGCTATCGCTGTCGGTCCGACCAGTCTGCTGGGCCTTGGCCGATGTCGCCATAACCGCGCTGGCTGCCGCACCCGTAACCAGTGCCACGAACGAACGACGCGAAACCCGGTTTGCCTTCTTCATCGAAATTCCCCCACTGCGGACCGGGCCGCAGCCCCGTCCCCCAAATTGCATTCCATCCTACGCACAAGTCTATAACGAACAGGGGAGCGTGGCGAATGAAATATGCTGATAGGTTTGGCCTGCCCGGCGGCATATCTATTCAATCACGCGGGCTTTTGCCGGACTATAGCCAGCCGTGATCCCGATACCATCGGGCGGTCTCGGCCAGTCCGGCAGCGGTGGGAATTTGCGGCACCCAAAGCTTAGGCGGCACGGCCAAGGCGGGCGAGGCGGTCCAGTCCGGGTGCAGCATATAGCGTGCGCGATCGGGCGTGAGGCGAGCCTTTTCGCCGCGCACCAGGCGGTCGAGACGAGCTCCAGCCTTGAGCAAGCCCGCCGGCATCGACGGCGCCCAGACCTTGCGACCCATGGCCAGCCCGATCGCCCGGGCCAGTTCGGTGTGCGGCCAACCGTCGACGCGGCCGTCGTCCGGCTCGAACACTTGCCGCGACCACGCGGGTTCGGCCGGGTTGGTGGCCGCCAACAGCAGCCGGGCGAGGTCCTCGACATGAATAACCGAAGCCCGGCCCACCGGGGGCACCGGCACAATGCCCCAGCGGGCGGCGCGGAACATCTCGAACAGGTCGGCATCGCGCGGGCCATAGATCGCCGGCGGGCGGATGATCGTCCAGTCGAGCGCGCTGCCCCGCACCACGTCCTCGGCACAGGCCTTAGACCAGCCATAATCCGACAAGTCGGGTTCGCCCGCCGCCAGGCTGGAGACGTGGACGAAGCGGCGGACGCCCGCCTGCTCGGCTGCGTGGACCACGGCGCGCGTGCCGTCGACATTGGCGGCGGTGAAATGCGCTCGGGTCGGCACATTGACCGCACCGGCGATGTGGATCACCGCGCTGGCACCTTCGCACAGGCGGGCGAGCGCGGCAGGATCGGCCAGCGTGCCTTCAATCCACAGCGGTTGCGGCTTGTCCGAACCAGCGCCGCCCGTCCGCCGGGTCAGTGCTTGCGGGCGCTCTCCCCGGGCCAGCGCGAGATCGAGAACATGGCTGCCGACGAACCCCGTTCCGCCAGTCAGCGCCAGCGTCACAGCACCACCAGCTGGTCACGGTGGATCACCGCCGAGCGCGGAGAATAGCCAAGGATGGCCTCCTGCTCGTCGCTGCGGCGGCCAATCAGGCGGGTGCATTCGGCGGCGTCATATTCGCTGAGGCCGTGGGCCAGAACGGTTCCTTCGGGTCCGCGTACGGCCACGGCATCACCCCGGCTGAACACGCCCTCGACCTGTGTCACCCCGGCAGCGAGCAGGCTGCTGCCGCCAGCGAGCGCGCGTGCCGCCCCGGCATCGATGGCGAGCGTACCTTTCAGCCGCAATTTGCCGCCCAGCCACGCCTTGCGCGCGGCCGCCTTCCGACGCGGCACGAACAGCGTGCCGGTGCCTTGGTCCAGCGCGGCGGCGATGGGTGCTTGCGGCCTCCCGTCAATGATGGCGAGCGCGATGCCCGCCAGTTCGGCGATCTCGGCCGCCTGGATCTTGGACGCCATCCCGCCCGAGCCCATGCCCGATGCCGAACTGCCGGTGGCCATGGCGTGGATCTGCGCCGTCACGCCTTCGATCAACGGCAGCAATTGCGCGCCCGGCTCTCCCGGATCGCGATCGTAGAGCCCGGCCACGTCGGAAAGCAGCAGCACGGCATCGGCGCGGCTAGCCTGCGCGACGCGGGCGGCGAGGCGGTCGTTGTCGCCGAAGCGGATTTCCTGCGTGGCGACCGAATCGTTCTCATTGATGATCGGCACCGCGCCAGCATCGAGCAGGCGGGCGATGGTGGCGGTGGCGTTGAGGTAGCGGCGACGATCCTCGAGATCGTCGAGCGTCAGCAGCAATTGCGCGGCGGTGACATCGTGCTGCGCGAACAGCTCGGCCCACAGTCCTGCGAGCGCGATCTGGCCCACGGCGGCTGCGGCCTGCGCATCGGCCAGGCTCGCGCGACCACCGGCCTTCATCGCCAGCTTGCGCGAGCCGAGCGCGATGGCGCCCGAGCTAACCACGATCACCTGTTGCCCACGCGACCGCGCCGCCACCAGTTCCGCCACCAGCGCCATCAGCCACTCGCGCCGCGCGGTGCCCTGCCGATCGACCAGCAACGACGAGCCGACCTTCACCACCAGGCGGGGGCACAGGGCGGGATCGGCCAGCTGGGCAAGATGCGCAATCGTCATGGCCACGCCGCTTAGCCGATGACGAGGCTGGCGCAAATGGCCAGAACGCGATGGCGTTCAGCCGAGAGGATCCCAAACGGGTTCGTCCGCGTCATCGTCGCTATCATCACCCTTCGGAATGACATGCGGATTTTCGGTCGCCGTGCGCGATGGGAGATATGACAATACCGCGTCCATCAGCGCCTCTACCCCCTGGTGGGTCGCTCCGGAGATGGGGAACACGCGGTCGGCACCGGCTGCGATCAATTCGGCGGCATAGTCGTCAGCCAGATCGGTTCCCGACAGGTCGATCTTGTTGAGCGCGACCAACCGCGGCTTGTTCTCCAGACCGTCGCCATAGGCGTCCAACTCAGCCTCGACCACGCGCATCGCCTCGACCGGATCGCCCGAAATGTCGATCAGGTGGATCAGCACGCGGCAGCGCTCGATATGGCCGAGGAACCGATCGCCGATCCCGGCCCCGTCTGCCGCGCCCTCGATCAGGCCGGGAATATCGGCCAGCACAAACTCGCGATTCTTGTGGTGGACCACGCCCAGCTTGGGCACCAGCGTGGTGAAGGCGTAGTCGCCAACCTTGGCCCCGGCGTTCGACACCGCGTTGATGAAGGTGCTCTTGCCCGCGTTGGGCAGGCCGACCAGCCCCACGTCGGCGAGCAGTTTGAGCCGCAGCCACAGCCACAGCTCCTCGCCCACAATGCCCGGCTGGTGCTGGCGCGGCGCGCGGTTGGTGCTGGTCTTGTAGCTGGCATTGCCGCGCCCGCCCATGCCGCCTTCGCGCAGGACCACGGGCACGCCTTCCTCGACCAGGTCGAGCAGCACCGTCTCCTGGTCCTCGGCGAGCACCTGCGTACCCAATGGAACCTCGATCACCAGGTCCTCGGCGCCCGCCCCGGTGCGGTTTTTGCCCATGCCGTGACCGCCGCGCTTGGCCTTGAAGTGCTGCGTATAGCGAAAGTCGATCAGCGTATTGAGGCCGGGCACGGCGACGAACACGATGTCGCCGCCCTTGCCGCCATTGCCGCCATCGGGCCCGCCGTATTCGATATACTTCTCGCGCCGGAAGCTGACCGCGCCCGGCCCGCCCCCACCGGACTTCACGTATATTTTGGCCTGATCGAGAAAATGCATTGTTTGTAAGCCTCAAGCGCCGGCGGGGCCATCCGGCCCCTTGGCTATCATCGCTCCCGGTCAGCAAGCTGACCTTCGCTGCGGACGGCCGTTCGGCCTTGCGGGCCTTGCGGCCCGTAGTTGGTTACACCGTTAGGCGGTGGATCGGTTCGCGGCAAGCGAGCCGCAAGGCCGAACGGCCGCCCGCAGCCGCCCCGCAGTGTAACGAAGGGAATAGCGGCGAGGATCGCGCGCCCGGATGGGCGGGCGCGGGACATCTGGTGGAGCCGAGGGGGATCGAACCCCTGACCTCGTCATTGCGAACGACGCGCTCTCCCAGCTGAGCTACGGCCCCGTTCCAGATTTCCGCGCAGGGACAGCCCTGCAAAGAGCGCGCCTCTTAGCGAAAGGCCCTTTGGCTTGGAAGGCCTAAAATGGGCCGTGCCACTCAGCGTGCCACTTAGCGCTCGCTGGTCGGCGTGGTGGGAAGCGGCTGCACCACCGGCGTGGTCACCGCGCCTTCCGTGGCGGGGATGATCGGCACGGCAACGCCGGTTTCCTGGTCGACCACTTCGCCAATCGGCTGGAACGGCTCGTCGATCAGGCTGGTGGAGATTGCGGCAGCGGGGCCCTGCCCTCCCCACACCGCGACATAGCCCGGCTGCGAGGCGCCATAGGCCGCCCCATACTGCCGGTCCCACGCGGCAGAGGCGATCTGGTACTGCTCATATTCGGTGAAAAACTGCTCGAATGCGGCTTCGAACAGCGGCAGGTAAGCGGTCGCAAACACCGTGGCATCGGTCGGCGGCAGGTCGAGCATCTGCGCCGAGACAAACCGTGCCATCGAACAGAAGTTATCGCGCGCGGGCGGCAGGGCGAAGTAGTTGTACACCGCCGTCATGCGCTGTTCACGCGCGCGGATGGCGTCGGCGCGGTTCTCATGGAGGCGCCGCGTGCGCCGGTCGAGTTCGGTGTTGGCGGCGCTGAGCGGCCGGGCGAACGTGGTCAGGAAGGCGCTGTAGCCTTCGATCACGCGCGCGTCCTCGGCATCGTCGCAATTGAGCGCGGCGACGTTCCAGGCGCTGCGGAAGTTCCACAGGGTTTCTACCGGGTCGAGGTTGACGTTGACCGTCTGGCGCACGCCGTTGGCATCCTTGCCGGGGATGACCATGGCATAGGGCGCGCCGCCCGGCGGGATCGGCCGATAGGGGATCGGTTCGGGCGTGATCACCACCACCGGCGGCGGGGGAGGCGGCGGCGGCGGGGGAGGCGGCGGCGGGGTGGCGCACCCGGCCAGCAGGATCACGCCCGCAAGGCCGGCGATCATCTTGTCGCGCATGGTCAGACTGTTCACTGCAACCCCTCCGTCCGGCGCCAGATACCTGTTGCAGGCCCTACGCTCGCTATCCTGTTCACTCGATGAACGCTGCCCTAGCCTGCCGGGAAGACAAAGAAAATGCCCAGGATGCAAGCTATGCACCCCGGGCACGATGAATGGAATCGACTTTGCGATGAACCGGCAGCAGCCGGCCCCCCGATTACTCGCGGTTGCCAAGCAACCGCAGCAGGAACAGGAACATGTTGATGAAATCGAGGTATAGATTGAGCGCGCCGAAGATCACCGCCTTGCCAGCCCAAGCCGTGCCGCGGACTACCGCGTACTCGTCCTTCAGCCGCTGCGTATCGTAAGCGGTCAGACCCGCGAATATCAACACGCCGATCGCCGATATGACCAGAGAGAAACCACCCGACTGGAACACGAAGGCGTTGAGCAACATCGCCACAAGCAAGCCGACCACGCCCATGATCAGGAACGTGCCGAGGCCAGACAGGTCCTTCTTGGTGGTGTAGCCATAGAGGCTCAGACCAGCAAAGGCGGCCGAGGTGGAGAAGAACGCCAGGGCGATTGATGCGTCGGTATAGATCGCGAAAATCGTCGACAGCGACAAGCCAAATGCAACACAGAAGCCCCAGAAGGCCGCCTTCAGCGTGCCTTCGCTGGCATTCTTCGCGCCGAACCACCAGAACAGCATGAACGCCAGCGGCGAGAGCTGAATGATCCAGCCCAGCATAGTCGGCTGCAGCATGGTACCAGCCGCGGTCAGCTCGGTCTGATAGGCGGCTTCGAAGAACTGTGACCGCTGGAACAGCATCGCCACGATGCCAGTCAGCAGCACACCGCTGGTCATGTAATTGTAGATCGAGAGCATGTGCTTGCGCAGGCCAGCATCATATCCAGCGACGTCGCCCGGACGAGCGATGCCCGGTGCTCCGCCGAATCCCGTGCCAGTTGGCCGGGGTTCGTTCCAGTTTGCCATAATAAACTCCATTCCGGCGCCGAGCGACGACAAGCCGGTAGACGCAATATCGGGGCAATGTCCTCAGGTTTCAAGCAAAACCGCATGAACAGGCGTTAACCTGAAGGAGAGTTCAGTCGCGTGCTTCGCGGGCCATTTCGGCGCTGCGATCGCGCGCGGCGCGCAGGCAATCGAGAACCACGCGGCCCAGAGCCTCGCCATCGTCGAGCACGTCGAGCCCGGCGCGGGTTACCCCGCCCTTGCTGGCGACCATGTCCGCGAGTTTGCCCGGATCGTGCGGCGATGTTGCCGCGAGTGTCGCAGCGCCTTCCACCATGACCAGCGCCAGTCGCCGCGCCTGGTCTTCGGGCAAGCCCAGCCGGGTGGCCGCCGCGCCCAGCGCATCGACGAAGCGATAGACGAAGGCCGGGCCGCTGCCGGCCAGCGCGGTGACGAGGTCGAACTTGTCCTCCGCGATCCACTCGGGCGTGCCGAGCGGCTGCAGCAGGCCGGTGATGGCTTCGGCCAGCGCCGGGCCGAGGGTTTCACTAGAGTTTTGGGTGCCAGCGAGCGCAATCGGCGCCTTGCCCAGCGCCGCCGCGAGATTGGGCATCACCCGCACCAGCGCCCGAGCCGCGGGGAAATGGCGCTGCAGCACCGGCAGTTCGATCCCCGCCAGCAGCGACAGCACCGTGGTTCCTTCGCCGACCAGCGGCGCAATGCCCGGCGCGGCGTCGGCGAGGTTCTGCGGCTTGATGCCCAGCAGCACGGCATCGAACCGGCCTTCGGCTGGCAGCGACGGAAGCACGGCGATGCCGCCCGGCGCTTCGGCGCGCAGCGGATCGACTATGGTGAAACGGTTGCGATCAAGGCCAGCGGCCAGCCAGCCTTCGAGCATGGCCCCGGCCATGTTGCCGCACCCGACGAGGAGAATGGAATCAAGCATGGCGCCACGCCTATCAGGCTTCGCCCGCAGCATCCACCAATGCCGCATCGAGCGCTTCGTGCGCGGTCTTGTCGCCCCACAGCACGAATTGGAACGCGGGATAGAACCGGTCGCACTCGGCAATGGCGTTGTCGATCGCGTTTTGCGCCATCGTCAGGCTGAGCAGGCCGTCGTCACCCAGCATGATCGCGTGGCGGAACACCAGCACGCCGCCCTGGCTCCACAAGTCGAAGTGCCCGAGCCACAACTGCTCGTTGATCAGCGCGAGCAACTCGCGCGCGGCGGGCAGCTTGGCGTCGGCCACGCGGACATCGGGCAGGCACAGCAATTGCAGCACCCGGTCCTCGGTCCGCCATACACCACGCACCTGGTAGGTGGTCCAGCTGCCGGGGATCTCGGCGGAAACCTCGTCGTCGTTGACGAATTCGCTCGACCAGCCGTGCGCCTCGAACAGCGCCGCCAGCATGTCCACGGGGGCGGCGTCGTCAGCCCCTTCCTGTGGTCGTTGCGCGATATTCATGGTTGCAGAATCCGGTCGTTGCTTGGCTGTTGCGGGTCATGCGCTGGCATTCGCCTGCTGGGCAATCTGCCTGACGCGCGACTTGGGGGAGAAGTGCCACAAGCCTGTTGGCAAGCTGTGCAGAAATAGGTGGGGAAGTTTACGCAGAGCTGGGGAAAACCTGCGGAAAAACCGCCGCTCCGGGCCGCCGTGCCGGTCAGTTGAGCGCGACCACTTCCTCGCCGGCAGTGCTGGTGAAGCGGAAGGCATCGATGTCCTTCTCGGCCAGGTCGGCAACGAACTGGTTGGCCTCACGGACGCTGGCAAAAGGTCCGGTGAGCAAGCGGTTGGTTTGCCCCCAGCGCGCCCGATAGGCCTCGCGTCCGTTGAACAGCGCCGCGTCAGCGCGCGTCAGGCGCCGCCAGTCGAAGCGGAAGGCGTCAACGTTCTGTCCGGTCCCGATCTGCACCCATATGCGGCTGGGATGGCGCGGCGGTGGCGGCGGCGGAGGAGGAGGAGGCGGCGGTGGCGGAGGGGGCGGCGGACGCTCGCGCGCCACCTCGATGGCGGTGATGTCCACTGCACCCGCCCGCGCCGCGGCGACCGGCACCACGGGCGATCGAGCGAATTCGGCAAAAGCCTCGGTCAGCGAGACTTGCTCTTGGGCCGCCGCCGGGGCTGGTGCGGGTTCCTGCACCACCGGCTCGGCGATGGATGCCACGATGACCGGCGCGGGACTAGGTTCGGGTGGCGGGGCTCCCTGCACTACCGGCTGGGCGATGGTCGCGACGATCACCGGCGACGGAGGTGGCGACGGAGGTGGCGACGGAGGCGGTGGCGGAGATGGTAGTGGCGGCGGAGGAGCGGCCCTCGCCACAGGAGGCAGTTCGCCGGTCGCTTCCTGGCGGACGGATGCCCGCGCCACCTCGACCGGTTCGGCTGCCGGACCGAGCGGTCGGCCGCCGGGGATCAGGCGGCTGTCGGGCTGGCTGCCGGGGGTGGACGGAATGTCCGCCCGCCGGGTCAGCACCGGGCCATCCCGGCCGATCTGCGCAGCCGCCGGGAACAGCCCGAGGTTGCCCGCCGCCGCCTGCTGCGACCGGGTGAGGTTGCGTATATTGCGCAGGTACGGGGCCATGCGCAGCGCCAGTCGCGCGGGCAGCATGGTCTCGGCAATGACCACGCCCTCCTCCTCGCGCCCCAGCACGGCGAGGGCGAAGGCGCGGGTGCGATAGGCGGCCACGTCGCGCCGTTGCAACAGCGGCAGCAACGTGGCTTCCGAAGCGGCCTGATCCCCCCCGATGGCATAGCTGAGCGCCAGACGGCGGACCACTTCGGCGGTCTCGCCGCGCGCCAGCGAGATGCCGTAACGCTCCTGCGCCAGCGAATTTTGACCGACAAGGTCGTAGGCCAGCCCCTGGGCGGCGGCATAGGGCGCCATTGGCTCGCCCGCCGCCTCTGCCCGGGCAAACAGCTCAAGCGCCTGCGCGGGCTGGTTGCGCTTCAACGCCACCAGCGCGCGCAGGGCGACCACGGTGCCATCGTTAGGCGCGACCGCCGTGGCGCGGGTGAGGAACCCCTCGGCCGCGTCGGGATCGTCGAGTTCGAGCGAGGCGCGGGCGGCGTCGAGCAGCGCGGGAAGCGAGCTGGGGCTGCGCGCGAGCCGCCGCATTGCATCGCTCAGTTGCCCGCTCGCCGGATTGGGCAATTGCTGCACCACTTCCTGCGCGACCACGTCGCTGGCGGCGACAATGGGCGTGATCACGAGCGGGGCCGCCCCGGCAAGAAGCAACCCCGGCATCGTGCCGACTGCCCCCAGCCTGGCGAACCCGTTAGTCATCGTGTCATTACCATGCAGCCCACCGGCGAGCCGCAAATCCTATATCACTGGTTGTTCTGACGCCCCAGGAACCGCGGGATGCGCATGGCCGAGCCGCTGTCGTCGTCGTCATCGTCGCCCGGTTCCTCTGGCGCGGCGGACCCGCGCGAGAGGTTGGCCATGCGTTCGAACAGGGTACTGCCCGCCGCCGTGGCCGGAGCCGCGGGAGCTGGCGCGGTCGGTTCAGCTGCCTGCGCACCATCGCCGCCGCCTCCGAAGAAGCGACGTCGGCGGTTGCCGCTATCGTCGGCCGGTTCGGCCAGCCGCCCGGCATCGAGCAGCAGCTCATGCGCGTCCGATCCAGCCGGGGCAGGCTCTTCGTCCAGTTCCTCGGTCAGGTCGAACATGACGTCGTCGTCCGCCGCGTCAGCCACATCGCCCGCTCCGGGTGCAAGCGAGGCAAACCGCGAGGCAACGCTTTCCTCGGCCTCGTCGTCGAACTCGCCGGCACCACTCGTGGCGGCTTCGGGCGGCAGGTCGAGCAGATCGTCGCGGACAGCTTCTGCTGCAGGCGATGCAGCCGGGGCGGCTTCGGACCCGCCGAGCGAGAACGAGCGGTTGAACGCTTCGTCCGCAGCGTCATCGGTGCCTTCCTCGATCTCATCGACCGGCGGCAAGGGCAGCGCCGGGCGTTTGGGACCGCGCCCCATGCCCAGCCCAAGGCCCTGCGTAGCCGGACGCGCGTGCTCCGAGCTGCCGTCGATCCCGGTGGCCACCACCGAGACGCGAATACGCCCGTCGAGATCGGGATTGAACGCCGAGCCCCAGATGATGTTGGCTTCGGGATCGACCAGCTCGCGAATGTGATTGGCCGCCTCGTCCACTTCGAGCAGCTTCATGTCCTCGCCGCCGATGATCGAGATGATCACCCCCTTGGCGCCCTGCATCGACACGCCGTCGAGCAGCGGGTTGGCAATTGCGCGTTCGGCTGCTTCCAGCGCGCGGTTGGGGCCTTCGCCCTCGCCGGTGCCCATCATCGCCTTGCCCATCTCGTTCATCACCGAACGCACGTCGGCAAAGTCGAGGTTGATCAGGCCCGGCATGACCATCAGGTCGGTAATCGAGCGGACGCCTTGCTGCAGCACCTCGTCGGCGAGCATGAAAGCTTCCTTGAAGGTCGTCTCGGCCTTGGCCACCAGGAACAGGTTCTGGTTGGGAATGACGATCAGCGTGTCGACGTGCTTCTGCAGCTCATCGATCCCCGCATCGGCGCTGCGCATGCGGCGCGTGCCTTCGAACAGGAACGGCTTGGTCACCACGCCCACGGTGAGGATGCCCTTGCGGCGGGCAATCTCGGCAATGACCGGCGCTGCGCCCGTTCCGGTTCCGCCACCCATACCGGCGGCGATGAAGACCATGTTCACGCCTTCAAGCGCGCGCTCCAGTTCCTCGACCGTTTCCTCGGCGGCGGCGCGGCCCACTTCCGGGCGCGAACCGGCACCAAGCCCCTGGGTGATATCCGGCCCCAGCTGGATGCGGTGTTCGGCCGCAGCGTTGTTCAATGCCTGGGCATCGGTGTTGGCGACGATGAAGTCGACGCCCTCGATCTCCGCCTCGATCATGTTGGCGATGGCGTTGCCGCCCGCGCCGCCGACCCCGATCACGGTGATCCGGGGGCGCAGTTCCTCGACAGAGGGAGGTCCGATATTGATACTCATGGTAACTGCACTCCCAGGGTGCCGACAATCAGATGCGGTTGCGTCGCTTGTGCCACAAAGCAAATCGCGACGTTATTAGGTATTGCGATGTATCCACAGCCATGCGCGCTGCCGGGTGAACGCGCTATGTCCATCAGAACCAGGGAATCCATCAGAAATAGGCCTTCATCGCCAGCCACACCTGCCGCGCCAGCGACAAACCGCCGATGCGCGTGGTCTCGGTGAAACCCGAGCCGACTGCGCGGATGTCGATCGGATCTTCTGCTGCATACATCACCAGTCCGGCGAGTGTGGCGAAGCCGGGCACGGCGTGCGCCTCGGGCAGGCCGCGCAACATGGGCGGGCGGCCGATCCGCACCGGGGTGCCGAGCACGCTCTGCGCATAATCGGCAAGGCCCGCCAGTTCGGCCCCGCCGCCGGTCAGCACCACTTGACGCGCTCCGGCCTTGCCGGTGACAAAGCCCATCGCATCGAGCGTGCGGCCGATCTCGCGCATCAGTGTGTCGAGCTCGCCGGTGATCACCGCGATCAGGGCCGCGCGCGGAATGCGGCCGCTGGCATCGGCGCCCCGCGCCACGCTGGCGCTACCGCTGTCATCCGGGCCGGTCACCGGGACCATCTCGCGGTGATCGTGCGGGCTGGCGATGGCCGAGCCGTTGACGCATTTCAGCCGCTCGGCCTGGAAGCGGCGGATGCCGAAGCACGAGGCGATGGCATCGGTGATGTCGCCAGACCCGATCGGGATCGAGGCCATGCCGACCAGCATGCCGGAGAGATAGACCGAGACGTTGGTCACCTCCGCGCCCAGCTCGACGAGGCCGACCCCGAGATCGCGCTCCTCCACCGAGAGGCAGGCATGGCCCGCGGCGATCGGCGAGCCGACCACGGCCTCGACCTCGAGATGCGCGTTCTGCACCGCTTCGGTCACATTGCGGATCGGCGCGCCGTCCGCCAGCATGACGTGGATGTCTACCCCCAGCCGTTCGGCGTGGAGCCCGCGCGGATTGGCGACGCCGTGCGCGCCGTCGAGCGTGTAGTGCGCCGGCTGGGCGTGGAGCACCATGCGCCCGTCGGGCTGGATGACATCGCGGCCGGCGACAAGCAGGTGGTCGATATCGTCCTGCTCGATACGGCGGCCGCCGATATCGACCTC
>JBDSUF010000030.1:0-44649 GCA_039927835.1 Alteraurantiacibacter sp. | reverse complement strand
ACTTCAAGTCGCTGCTCGCCAAGAAAAGCGACAAGCTGGCGGTGGAACCCGCCGAATAAGCGCCTTTCAGGTTACCGCCGCTCTCCCTCACGCGGGGGGCGGCAGCAACCCGGCGGCGCAACGAACGACAGGCAAAGAGGGCAAGGGACAATCATGAGCATAGTACAGCTCCTGCTGGTGGGTGGCGGCCTGATGGGTCTGATGATCCTCGTCTATACCCTGCTGTCCGGCCCCTCCGCCGCCAAGGAAAGCCAGCGCCGGCTGCAGGCGGTGCGTTATCGTCACTCCGAAAGCACCAAGGACAAGGTCGAATCGCAGCTCAAGAAGGCGATCGCCAACCGCAAGCCAAAGCAGTTCATGAAAGCGGGCTCGGGCTCGCGCATCGACGCGCTGGCGCTGCGGCTGAAGCAGACCGGCAGGACCTGGACGATCAACCAGTATCTCTATGCCTCGCTGGGCCTCGGCCTGGGGATTGCCGCGCTGATCTTCCTCAAGACCGGCGCCGCCCTGCTGGGCCTGGTCGCCGGCCTGCTGATCGGAGCCGGCCTGCCGCACCTGGTGGTCAATTTCCTGATCAAGCGCCGCATCAACAATTTCACATCCAAGTTCCCCGACGGGATCGAACTGCTGGTGCGCGACCTGCGCTCGGGCCTGCCCGTGGCCGAAACGCTGGGCGTCGTCGCGACCGAAGTGCCCGGTCCGGTGGGCAGCGAATTCCGCGCGGTGGTCGAACGCATGAAGATCGGCCGGACCATGGAGGAAGCGCTCCAGGAAACCGCCAACAAGCTCAACACGGCCGAATTCCAGTTCTTCGTGATCACGCTGGCGATCCAGCGCGAGACCGGCGGTAACCTGGCCGAGACCCTGTCCAACCTGGCCGACGTGCTCCGCAAGCGGGCGCAGATGAAGCTGAAGATCAAGGCGATGAGCTCGGAATCGAAAGCCTCGGCCTATATCGTGGGCGCGCTGCCGTTCGCCGTGTTCTGCATGGTCTACTGGGTCAACCCCGAATACCTGGCAGGCTTTTTCACCGACGAACGGCTGATTATCGCCGGCCTTGGCGGCATGGTGTGGATGGCCATCGGCGGCTTCATCATGGCCAAGATGGTCAGTTTCGAAATCTGAGCCCGGATCAGAATTAAGGAAAGCGCGCAGCCATGATTTCCTCACCCACCGGCCCTACGCTGCTCGGCGTCGACGTAATCCTCGTCGGCACGATCCTGATCGGCATTGCCGCCGCCGCCGTCATGCTGGCGATCTATGCGGCGATTACCGTCAAGGATCCGATGGCCAAGCGCGTCAAGCAGCTCAACGCCCGTCGGGCCGAGCTGAAGACCGGCATGCTCACCGCCGGCTCGCGCAAGCGCCAGAGCCTTGTCCGTCGCACCGAGACGACCGACAAGATGAAGGAAACCATGGAGGGTATGAAGGTCCTCCAGGAGAGCCAGGTCAAGATGATCCAGCAGAAGCTGGCTCAGGCGGGCATCCGCAACAAGGAACTGGCCGTGGTCGTGCTGTTTGCGCGCATGGTGCTGCCGGTGGTGCTGGGCCTGATCGGCGTGGTGATATTGTACTGGACCGAGGTGTTCCCTGACTGGGGCAGCATGAAGCGGTTCATGGGCTTCGCCGCGCTGGTTATCGCCGGCTACAAGGGTCCCGAGGTCTACCTCAAGAACATCGCCACCAAGCGCACCAAGCTGATCCAGAAGGGCCTGCCAGACGCGCTCGACCTGCTGGTGATCTGCGCCGAGGCAGGCCTGACCGTGGACGCCGCGTTCGGCCGCGTCAGCCGCGAACTGGGCCGCGCCTACCCGGAACTGGGCGAGGAATTCGCCCTGACCGCGATCGAGCTGTCGTTCCTGACCGAGCGCCGCCAGGCGTTCGAAAACCTCGCTTACCGCGTGAACCTCGATGCCGTGCGCGGCGTGGTGACCACGATGATCCAGACCGAACGCTATGGCACGCCGCTGGCTTCCGCACTGCGTGTGCTGTCGGCCGAATTCCGCAACGAGCGCATGATGCGCGCCGAGGAGAAGGCCGCCCGCCTGCCCGCGATCATGACCGTGCCGCTGATCATGTTCATCCTGCCGGTGCTGTTCATCGTCATCCTCGGTCCGGCAGCCTGTTCCATCGGCGATGCCTTTGGCGGCGGGATCGGTGGAGGCAGCGAATAGGTCGCAGCCGTCCTGCCAGCCTCACGAAAAAGGCCCCGTAGCGCGATGCTGCGGGGCCTTTTTCATTGAACGGGCGTCTGGGGAACGGGCGGCTGGAAAATCACCGCACGCCGTAGTTGTCGCTGTCGATTGTATCGCTGTCGAGTTCGCCCACCTGGCCGCGCACGCGCTCCAGCAGCGTGCGGAACTGGTTGATCTCGTCGACGGAAAAGCCAGCGAACACCCGCCGCTCCATCTCCTGCGCCAGCGGCATGATCTGCCCGTGCATGTCACGCCCCGTATCGGTCAGATCGAGGTGGTGCGAGCGGCCATCCTGCGCGTTGGGGGTGCGAATGGCCAGGCCGCGCTCCTCGAGCACCTTGCACGCGCGGTTGACCGCGACCTTGTCCATCAGCGTGCGCTGGGTCAGCTCGCGCTGGGTGAGCGCGCCTGAATCGCCGAGCACCGCCATCACGCGCCATTCGGGCACCGACAGCCCGAAATGCTGGCGATACTCCTGCGCGATCCGCCCCGACACCGCGTTCGAGGTGATCGACAGCTGGTAAGGCAGGAACTTGGCGAGAGGGATACTTGGTTGCATAGGCCTACTACCTTGCTGCGCGGGCGCAGAGTTTGCAAGTTATTCGGACGAAGCGCCCCGCTGCGGGACGAGTGCAAGCAGCCGACCGGCCACCGCATCGAGCCGCGCGGCGGCGGCAGGATCCCAGTGCTCGCGCGGCGTGATGATGGCCTGGTCGAGCACTGTGTCGGTTGAGCTGGGCTCGCGGTGGGACGGCAGCAGGTCGGCCAATCGGGCCAGCGTTGCGCGGGCGAGATCGGCGTTGGCGCGCATTACCGCCAGGATGTCGGTCACGTCGACATCGGATGTGGCATCGCGCCAGCAGTCGTAATCGGTGACCATGCCGAGCAAGGCGTAAGGCAGCTCGGCCTCACGAGCGAGCCGCGCCTCGGGCATGGCGGTCATGCCGATGACCTGTGCGCCCCAACTGCGATACAAGTGGCTCTCCGCCCGGGTGGAGAACTGCGGCCCCTCGATGGCGACATAAGTGCCGCCGCGATGGACCGTGGCTCCCGCCGCCTCGGCCGCGTCGGCCGCCAATGCAGACAGCCGCGGGCACAGCGGGTCGGCCAGCGACACATGCGCCGCCACCCCGTTGCCGAAGAAGCTCCCGTCGCGCCGGCCAGGGGAGGATTGGGTGCGATCGATCAGCTGGTCCACCGCCACGAATTGGCCGGGTGCCATTTCTTCCGCCAGCGAGCCGATGGCCGAGATCGCCAGCACATCGGTCACCCCGCAGCGCTTCAATACGTCGATGTTGGCGCGGTAGTTGACGTAGCTGGGCGACAAGCGATGCCCCGCTCCATGGCGGGCGATGAAGGAAAAGCGTACGCCATTGAGCTTGCCGGTGACAACCGGGCCCGACGGCTCTCCGAAAGCACTGGCGACCGCAATCTCCTGCACCTCGTCCAGCGTACCCGGATCGTACAGGCCCGAGCCGCCGATGACCCCGATGTGCCAGTCCCGCTTTTCTTGGCTGCTCATCTGGGCGGCATGCGGATGGCGCCGTCGAGGCGGACGGTCTCGCCGTTGAAATAGCCGTTCTCGACCATCGTCAGCACCAGGCCCGCATATTCCTCAGGCTTGCCCAGCCGCTTGGGGAACGGCACCGAGGCGGCCAGCACGTCCTGCACATTCTGCGGCAGCCCGGCGAGCAGCGGGGTGTTGAAGATGCCCGGCAGGATAGTGTTGATGCGGATGCCTTCGGACATGAAATCGCGCGCGACCGGCAGGGTCATCCCGACCACCCCGCCCTTGCTGGCCGAATAGGCGACCTGCCCGATCTGCCCGTCGACCGCTGCCACGCTGGCGGTGCACACGATCGCCCCGCGCTCGCCATCTTCCAGCCCATCGAGCGTCATCATCCCGGCGGCAGACTTGGCCACGCACTGGAAGGTCCCGATCAGGTTCACTTCCACCGTCTTCCTGAACAGCTTGACCGGCAGGTGGCTGATCGCGCCGGTCTCCTTGTCGCGCCGGACGATCTTGCCGATCGTGCCGATGCCGGCGCAGCACACCAGCACCCGCTCCTGCCCATGCGCCGCACGGGCGGTGGCGAAGGCGGCGTCGACCGCATCCTCGTCGGCTATATCAACCTTGCAGAACGTGCCGCCGATGTCCGCCGCAACGGCGCGGCCGCGCTCCTCGTTGAGATCGAACAGCGCGACCTTGGCACCCTTGGCCGCCAGCGCCCGCGCACTCGCCTCACCCAGGCCCGAGGCACCGCCGGTGACGACCACCGCGATAGAGGAATCGACCTTCATTGCTGCCCTGCCTTTGCCATTCGAATGCGGTCCTGCCGCGCCTTGTGCAACGCTCCTAATGCACACCTGCAACTGGTCAAGCGGAGGCGGTAAGGGCTCTGCAACCATTCTGTGGTCAAACTGCCACAGCGCTGACGCATTCGGGAATGAAAGTATAATTGGAATTGAAACTAGTTGTGCCATGCAGCACGACCCATTCAGCAAGCGCTAATGATCGCCGGCCGCCCCATTTCGTTGTGCGACCGGCTATAATCGAAACAGGTCCAGGGGCCATCACCGGCTCTATATAAATGGGGAAGCCATCGTGAAGTTTAGAACCGCTTTGAAGGGCGCTGCGGCCCCTATCGCTTTCGCTGTGATTCTCGCTGCCCACCCCGTACTGGCGCAGGACACTCCGGCTGCCACGGAAGAAGAAGACGACGACGACACTCCCCTTTCTGCCGACGGCAGCAGCGGCGACATGATCTTCGTCACCGGCTCGCGCATCCGTCGTGATGAGTTCAGCAGCCCCTCGCCGCTGACCGTGATCGATCCCGAAATTTCCGCCCGCCAGGGCCTCAACAGCACCGCCGCGATGGTCCAGGGCTCGCCGATCGCGGCAGGGTCTGACCAGATCACTGCGGCGCTGTCGTCCAACTTCCTCACCAATGGCGGCACCGGTGCCGAGACCATTTCGCTGCGCGGCCTGGGTGCCGAACGCACGCTGGTGCTGCTCAACGGCCGCCGGGCCGGCCCGTCGGGTACCCGCGGCGGCGTGTCGTCGTTCGACCTCAACGTGCTACCGCAGTCGATTGTCGGCCAGGTTGACCTGTTGAAGGACGGCGCTTCGTCGATCTACGGGTCTGACGCTGTCGCCGGCGTGGTCAACCTGATCACCAAGCGCGATACCGACGGCATCGAATTCGATTTCTTCGGCTCGGTGCCGATGCACGAGGGCGGCGAGAACTGGTCGGCTTCGGCCACCTGGGGCACCACCTTCGATCGCGGCCACATCCTGGTATCTGGCAGCTACCAACGCCGCAATGAACTGGCGCGCGGCGACCGCTCGTACCTGGGCTGCGGTGAGAACTATGTTTTCACCGACGAGACCAACACCACCCGCGCCGACCTGATCGACCCGCGCACTGGCAACTATGCCTGCGAAGGATCGGACAGCGGCAACACCTGGGGCCACGTGTGGACCTACGACTACACCTATCTGGACTTTGACGGCGACGGCCTGGCCGACAGCGGCACTCCCGGCGGCTCGAACATCCCGGGCAGTGATGGTACCGGCGCAGCCACGCTGTTCCAGTACAGCTTCGGCAATGATAACCTGGGCGCCTATATCCCCGGCGCCGGCCCGCGCACGCAGGCCGGCCAGATCGGCGTGCCCGCCGGTTGGTTCCCGGTCAGCTACGATCCCGCATCGGCGGCGGTGACCAATCGCTATCACCCGCTGATGGACAACGACACCGTCATCCCACAGACCGACCTGTACACCCTGTATTTGGACGCGTCTTACGAGCTGACGGACGGCATCGAGTTCTACACCGAACTGCTGTTCAACCGGCGCGACAATTTCGTGAACGCCTCGGGCCAAGCGTATATCTTCGGCCGTGGCCAGACGTACGACTACTATTACGACTACGACTATTACGGCGATGGTTCGTACCCGCAGGACGGTCTGCAGCTTGACGATGAAATCCGCTTCAAGGCGGGCGACCCGCGCGCTCCCGGCTGGCGTGGCGCGGCGCTTTTCAGCCCGACGCCGTTCAACCCGTTCGTCGATAGCAGCGTGTCGGTCGATTACTACCGCGCAGTCGGCGGCTTCCGCGGCGACATCACGTCGAACTGGGCGTATGACCTTTACGGCCAGTATTCGCGTTCTGAAGGCACCTATCGCGACCAGACCGCACTGAAGGACGCCATCGCGACTGGCAACGGTCGTACTGCAAACAACTCGCCGAATGGCTTCCGCTCCTCGCGCTGCCCCGGCGGCCGCACCACGGTAAGTCAGCGGCAGTGCGTGTTCGTTGACTGGTACAGCCCGCGCGTGGCCTATGGCGACTTCACGCCAGAAGAATACAACTTCCTGTTCGCCTGGGATGAGGGCAAAACCACCTATACCCAGATGTATACCGAAGGCCTCGTGACGGGTGACTTGCTGACCTTGCCGTGGAGCGGACCGGTCGGGATCGCGGTTGGCGCCACCATCCGTCAAGACCAGATCAACGATGTTCCGGGCGAAATCCGCCAGGCAGACAACGGCTTCAACTTCGGCGGCGCGGGCATCACTGCCGGTCAAAGCACGACGACTGAAGCCTTTGGCGAAATCAGCATTCCGCTGCTCGCCAATCTGCCGTTCATCCAGCGCCTCGACTTCACCGGAGCTGCCCGCGTCACCAACGTACGGGCGACCCGCGCATCGGATGGCTTGTCGGACAGCTCGAAGGGCAACATCACCTACAAGCTTGGTCTTGATTGGGAAGTGACCGACTGGCTGCGGTTCCGCGGCACCTATGGCACTTCGTACCGCGCCCCGGCGTTGTTCGAGCAGTTCTTGGCCGACCAGACGGGCTCGTTGGGCCAGCGCGATGTCGACCCCTGTATCCAGTGGGGCATCAATCTGGCACGCGGCAACATCAGCCAAGCCTTTGCGAACGCCTGCGCGGCAGACGGTGTCGCGATCAACCACACCGGAGCGGGCGTCTCCACCTCGATCATTTCGGGTGGCGGTATTGGCGTGCTGGAGCCAGAAACGTCGCTCGCTTGGACGGCTTCAATGGTGCTGACCCCGAAGTTCGACTTTCTGCCCGACACCAACATTTCAATCGCGGTCGATTATTTCAACATCGAAGTAAACGGTGAAATCGCACAGCTGGGAGCCGGTGGTATTCTGTCCAGCTGCTATGGTTCGGACTTCGGCCTCAGCGATCCGCTTTGCACACAGTTCTACCGTTTCAGCGATTTCGACAACGGCACGGCTCCGCAGGACATCATCGACCGGTTTGATATCGATGGCGGCGATCGTGACAACGTGGCCGTGGTGTTTGACAAGTTCTTCAACATCAACAGCCAGCAGAACCGCGGTATCGACGTGACCACTCGTATCGTCCACGACTTTGCCGGTGACACCACGCTGACCCTGCAGGGCCAGATGACGTGGCAATTGCGCGACAAGATCGCTCTGTTCGATGGGTTCTTCGAGGACAGCAACGGCGAAGCTGGCGATCCGATCTTCGTGGGCGACTTCTTCGCTCAGGTGGATACAGGACCGTGGAGCTTCTTCTACGGCCTCGACGTGATCGGCAAGACAGACGACACTCAGGATTACATCGAAAACAATGGCTCTCTCTGCCGCACGTTCACAACCTTCAACGGTCCGGTGTGTGCCAGCTTGAAAACCGGTGCGCAGTTCTATCACAGCGCGTCGATTACCCGCGACATCAGCGATAACTATCAGATGACCGTGGGCATGGCCAACATCACCAACCACACGCCGCCGCGCACTACCCAGATCGGCGCCGACGGCACCCGCAGCTTGGGCAGGGGCCTGCTGTATTCGCAGTATGACCTGATCGGCCGTCGGATCTTTGTGAGCCTCAACGCTCGCTACTGATCCTCGCTCAATAGCTGACAAACACGGGGCGGCGGGTGACAAACCCGCCGCCCTTGGTTTATGCGGCGACTACGATCGACCGTGAAAGACATCTGAACAATGGCCCAGAAGCCCATCCCCAAACAACTCCCCAGCCGCACGCCGATCCGCCTGAAGGCGGATACGCTCGACCGGGAAGTGGTGCGCTTCGACAGTCCGCATCTGACGCAGGGCGTTTTCCTGAACTCGGTTCCCAAGTCCGGCTCGCACCTGCTCAAGAACGTGATGCGCATGTTCGTCCCGCTGGAAGACCATTACGGCAAGGACTTCATCCAGTGGGGCAATCTGGCCGAACACTTGGCAGCCTTCGATCCGCGCCACCCACGGCTTTCGTGGGGCCACCTGATGTTCTCCGACAGTAGTGCTGCGCATGCTGCCAATGTGCGCAAGATTCATCTGGTGCGCGATCCGCACAGTTGGATCCTGGCCCGCGCGCGGTTTTATGTGTCCGACCAGTTCGGCGACAACTCAAGTATGATCAAGCAATCGGGGATGAGCGCCGAGCACCTGATCAACTTGATGATCTTCGGAATCCATCGTCAGGCCCTGCCTATGCGCGACATGTTCAACCTGACCGCAGTCGCTTGGCGCGGACCCCAGTCCCACTGGGTGAAGTACGAAGACGTGGTTCAAGCGGTGAAAAACGTCGATACTCCCGCTGGCGAGGCATTCTTCACCAAGCTGATGGACATGGCCGGCCTGCCCCCCCTGCCTGCCGACTGGCGCGAGCGGGTCAAGATCGGCAGTGATCGCAAGCAGAGCGGCACCGCCCGGGAAAACCTGCGCGACGTGAAGATTCAGATTCCCGACGAGCTGACGCAAGAACAGAAGGAGCTGGCCGAGTATGCCGCGCCCGGCCTGAGGAAGCTGCTCGGCTACGAATAAGGGGACGGATCACTCCGCCCCCTCTTCGCGTCAGTCCACCCGCATCACCAGCGCGCCGTCGCCTTCGTCGATCTTCACCGTCGAGCCATCGGGCACTTCGCCCGCCAGCAGCATTTCGGCCAGCGGGTCCTGCACATAGCGCTGCACCGCGCGCTTCAGCGGGCGCGCGCCATAGACCGGATCGTAGCCCACGCGGCCCAGCCAGGCGAGTGCGCCGTCGGTCAGGTCGAGCGTGATCTTGCGGTCCTTGAGCAGCTTTTGCACCCGGCCCAGTTGGATCGTGACGATCGGCGCCATATGGTCCTGGCCCAGCCGGTGGAACAGGATGATCTCGTCCAGCCGGTTGAGGAATTCGGGGCGAAAGTGGCTGCGCACCATGTCCATCACCTGCGGCTCGACGCTGCCCACGTCCTGCCCTTCGTCGAGGTTGGCGAGGTACTGGCTGCCAAGGTTGCTGGTGAGGATGATCAGCGTGTTGGAGAAGTCCACCACGCGGCCCTGCCCGTCGGTCAGGCGGCCATCGTCGAGCACTTGCAGTAGCACGTTGAACACATCTGGGTGGGCTTTCTCGACCTCGTCGAACAGCACCACCTGATAGGGGCGGCGGCGCACGGCCTCGGTCAGCACCCCGCCCTCGTCGTAACCGACATAGCCGGGAGGCGCGCCGATCAGGCGGGCGACGGCGTGCTTTTCCATGAATTCGCTCATGTCGATGCGGACCATGGCGCTGTCATCGTCGAACAGGAACTCGGCGAGCGCCTTGGTCAGCTCGGTCTTGCCGACGCCGGTGGGGCCGAGGAACAGGAAGCTGCCGAGCGGGCGATTGGGGTCTTGCAGCCCGGCCCGCGCGCGGCGCACGGCCTTGGACACGGCAACCACCGCGTCCTGCTGGCCGATCACCCGCTGGCCGATAACCTGTTCCATGCGCAGCAGCTTCTCGCGCTCGCCGGTCAGCATCCGTTCCATCGGAATGCCGGTCCACTTGGCGACCACGGCGGCGATGTCATCCTCGTTCACTTCCTCGCGCAGCAAGGCGTTGTGGGCCTGGCCCTGGGCCTCCTCGAGCTGCTTTTCCAGCGCGGGAATGGTGCCATAGCTGAGCTCGCCCGCGCGGGCGAGATCGCCGGTGCGCTGCGCCTGGTCCAGCTCGATGCGGGCCTTGTCGAGGTCTTCCTTGATGCGCGCCTCGGCGTGAATCTTGTCCTTCTCGTTCTGCCAGCGGGTGGTCAGTTCGGCGCTCTGCTGCTCGAGATTGGCGAGCTCCACGCGCAGCGCCGCGAGGCGATCCTTGCTGGCGGCGTCGGTTTCGCGGGTCAGCGCCGATTCCTCGATCTGCAATTGCATGATGCGCCGGTCGAGGTTCTCGATCTCCTCGGGCTTGCTCTCCACTTCCATGCGGATGCGGCTGGCGGCCTCGTCCATCAGGTCGATCGCCTTGTCGGGCAGGAAGCGGTCGGCGATGTAACGGTTGGACAGCTGCGCCGCGGCCACAATGGCGCCATCGGTGATGCGCACGCCGTGGTGCAGCTCGTACTTCTCCTTGATGCCGCGCAGGATGCTGATGGTGTCCTCCACCGTCGGCTCGTCCACAAACACCGGCTGGAAGCGGCGCTGCAAAGCGGCGTCCTTCTCGACATACTTCTGGTATTCATCGAGCGTGGTCGCGCCGATGCAATGCAGTTCGCCCCGCGCCAGTGCGGGCTTGAGCAGGTTGCCGGCGTCCATGGAGCCTTCGCTCGCCCCCGCGCCGATCAGCGTGTGCATTTCGTCGATGAACAGGATGATCTGGCCGTCCGCACCTTTCACCTCATCAAGCACCGATTTCAGCCGTTCCTCGAACTCGCCGCGATACTTGGCACCGGCGATCATCGAGCCCAGGTCGAGGCTCATCAGTGAACGGTCCTTTAGGCTGTCGGGCACGTCGCCATGGGCGATGCGCAGTGCGAGGCCCTCGGCAATCGCGGTCTTGCCGGTGCCGGGTTCGCCGATGAGGACGGGGTTGTTCTTGGTGCGGCGGGCGAGGATCTGGATCGTGCGGCGGATTTCCTCGTCGCGGCCGATCACCGGATCGAGCTTGCCCGCCCGCGCGGCCTCGGTCAGGTCGCGGGCGTACTTCTTCATCGCATCATAGCTGGCTTCGGCGTTGGCGCTGTCGGCGTTCTTGCCCTTGCGCAGCGCCTCAATGGCGGAGTTGAGCGCTTGCGGCGTAAGGCCCGCCACCTCGAGCGCCTTGCCCGCAGCGGTGGTCTTGGCCAGCGCCAGCGCGGTCAGCATGCGCTCCACGGTCACGTAGCTGTCGCCCGCCTTCTCGGCCAACTGCTCGGACTGGTCGATCACGCGCACGGCTTCGTTGTCGAGCCCCGGCGTCGCCTGTGCGCCCGATCCGGTGACGGCGGGGATCTTGCCGAGCGCCTGGTCGACGGCGGCCACGGCCAGCTTGGCGTTGCCGCCGGCACGCTGGATCAGCCCGGCGGCCATGCCTTCGTCATCCTCCAGCAGCGCCTTCAGGATGTGCTCGGGCGTGATCCGCTGATGGTTCATGCGGATCGCCACGGTCTGCGCAGACTGCAGGAAGCCGCGCGCGCGATCAGTGAATTTTTCCAGGTTCATGCCTTACCCCTTGATCCTTTCGTCGCAAGATAGTGTTGCACAACGGCAACACAAGTCCTGTGAGCAAATGGTGTGTTATCCAACTACATCGGTGGCCGACCGCCGGTTGCAAGTCCCTTGCCGACGATTTGTGGCCGTTCGTCGATGGCGCGGCCATGACCGCGATCAAACCGGGCACAAGGCAGGCTGGGACTGATCACGCGACATTCCCCGCTTTTCGCTGCCGCCAGTGCTGTGCACCGCGGCCAAACTGGGTATTGGGTGCAGATGAAACTTGTCCGCTTCGGTTCCGCCGCACTCGCCGCCTCGCTCCTTGCTGCCTGCGCCAGTGTGCCCACGGCCCCGCCGCCGCTGGCCGCCGCCCCGGTGGAACAACCGCAGCAAAGCCTGGCCGATCTGGTGGCGCAGGTGGACATCCCCTACGAGCAGTTCACCCTGCCCAACGGCCTGACCACGCTGGTCCACACCGATCGCAAGGCGCCGCTGGTGGGGATCACGGTCTATTACCGCGTCGGCTCCAAGCACGAACCGCGCGGCCGCACCGGTTTCGCCCACCTGTTCGAACACATCATGTTCACCGGCAGCGAAAACGTCGAGAACTTCGACATTCCGCTGGAGGGTGCCGGCTCCACCCCAACCAACGGCTCCACCTGGTTCGATCGCACGAATTACGTCGAAACCGTGCCCACCGGCGCGCTCGACCGGGCGCTGATGATGGAAGCGGACCGCATGGGCTACCTGCTCGGCGCGGTCAGCCAGGAGCGGCTCGACCGCCAGCGCGGCGTGGTGCAAAACGAGAAGCGGCAGGGTGACAATCAGCCTTATGGCCTGGCCGAATACCTGCTCAGCGACCGCATGCTGCCCGTCGGGCATCCGTACCGGCACTCGACCATCGGCTCGATGGCGGACCTCGATGCCGCCAGTCTTGAAGACGTGCGCGACTGGTTTCGCGACAATTATAGCCCCAACAACGTGGTTCTGGTGCTGGCCGGTGACATCGACGCCGCGACCGCTCGCGCGGCAGTCGAGCGCTGGTTCGGCGACGTTCCGCGCGGCCCAGACGTGCCGCAGGTCGAGGCTGGCCCGGTGACGCTGGCCGCGCCGATCGACGAGGAAATCACCGACCAGGTCAGCCTTGTCCGCGTCAGCCGCAACTGGACTGGACCCGGGATCAACGATGAGGACACCATTCCGCTGCAGGTGGGCATGTACATCCTCGGCGGGCTCGCCTCGTCGCGGCTCGACAATGCCATGGTTTACGGCGACGAGGTGGCCACCCGCGTGGGCGCCTCTGCGCAGGTGCACGAGCAACTGAGCTATCTATCCGCCGACTTCGATCTCGCCCCGGAGGTTGACCGCGCGACCGCACAGGCCTTGTTCGATGCCGAAATCGCCAGAATGCTGGCTGAAGGCCCGACTGCGGACGAGGTGCGCCGCGCTGCCACCCAGTTGATCGCCGGGCAGGTCAGCTCGCTCGAGCGCGTCGGCGGGTTTGGCGGCAAGGGCATGGTGTTGGCCGAAGGGCTGCTCTATTCGAACGATCCGGCCAAGTACCGCGCCGATCTGCAGCGCGTCGCCACGCTCACGCCCGATGAAATCCGCGCGGCGATGCAACGCTGGCTTTCGCGCCCCGCCTATACGCTGACGGTGGTCCCCGGCGAACGCACGCTCGATGGTGCGACAATGGGCGGCTGGGGTGATGAGGACCTGATGCCGCCGCCCGCTCCGGATGCAGGCGGCGGCGTAACCGCAGCGCGCACCGGCCCGGCGCGTGACACACCGCCACCGGGCGACGTACCCCAATTGCGCTTCCCCGCAGCCGAGCACGCGCGCCTTGCCAACGGCGTGGCGGTAACGCTGATCCAGCGCACCAGCGTGCCGACAGTCACGGTCGCGCTCACGCTCGATGCCGGGTCAGCCGCAGATGCCGTCGACGAAGCCGGCCGTCACCAGATGATGGTCGACATGCTCAGCGAAGGCACAACCACGCGCGATGCCATGACCATCGTCCGCGAGCAGGAGGAACTAGGGGCCAGCATCGGCGTGGAAGCGGGCGTCGATGCCAGCCGCGTTCTGCTGTCCTCGCTCACCAGCAACTTGCCGCAGACGCTCGACCTGATGGCCGATATTGCGCTCAACCCCGCGTTCCGTGACGAAGATTTCGCGCGCGTGCAGACCCAGCGATTGGCCGAGATCGACGAGGAACAGACCACGCCCGGCTCACTCGCCGGCCGCGCGATGGGCCGCGTGCTCTATGGCGAGCAAAACCCTTATGCGCTTGCTGCCACCATCGGCGTGGAGGACGTGGTCGCCCGGCTGACCCCAGCGGACCTGCGCGCCGAGCACGCCGAATGGTTTCGGCCCGATCTCGCCAGCATCACCGTGGTGGGCGATATCGCGATGGACCGCCTGCTGCCACTGCTCGACGCCAGGTTCGGTAGCTGGAGCCCGCGCAACTCTGCCGCGCCTGCCAAGAACCTGACCGCGCCGGTCCCCGCCCCGCGCACCCGGCTGGTGGTGGTCGACCGACCCAATTCGCCGCAATCGGTCGTGATCCTGGGCCACCTGCTGCCGCTGACCGGCACAGAGCAAGGTCAGGAGCCGCTCGAACTGGCGAACGAGGTGATCGGCAACGGCTTCCTCAGCCGCCTCAACAACGATCTGCGCGAGACACGCGGGTGGACCTATGGCGTGCGCTCGTCGGTTTCCTCGCGGGTTGGGCAGCAGGCCTTCACCGTCAGCACCAGCGTGCAGGCGGACCGTACCGGCGATTCGATCCGCGTGATCCTCGACCAGCTGGCCGCCTTCCCCGCCGCCCGCGCGGTCGACGAGGTGGAGCTGCAACGGGTGACCGATGGCAACATCCGTGGCCTGCCCAACCGGTTCGAGACCAACGGGCAGGTGCTCGCCGCGCTGCTCGGCAACGAACTACTCGGTCGGCCCGACGATTACCAGACGCGGTTGCCCGCGATCTACGGCGCCATCGACGGCGCCGCGATCGACCGGGCGGCACAAACGTACTTGCGGCCGGACGACATGGCGATCGTCGTGGTGGGTGACCGTTCGGTGATCGATCCGCAGTTGGCCGCGCTGGGCCTGCCGGTTGAATATATGGCCGCCGAAGACCTGTGACCGCTTGCCTGCGCTGAACCGCGCGGCTAATTTCACCTGACCGGGCCCTTGCGGACGCCCGGTCAGGCCATTCGCGGCCCAAGCTTCCGCTCCAACAACGGCCGTACCCACCCGCGGCCGGAGGAGCCTCGCATGACGCCCGAACCTGCCGCACCCCCCACCATCAGCCTGACCGCGCTGTTCCTCAAGTTCCTGCGCTTCGGCTGCCTCGCCTTTGGCGGGCCGGTGGCGCAGATCGCCATGATCCGCCAAGCGCTGGTGGCCGAGGAGCGATGGATCGAACCGGCGCGCTTCAACCGCCTGCTGGCGGTGATGCAGGTGCTGCCCGGGCCGGAGGCGCACGAGTTGTGCGTGCACATGGGCATCATCGCGCGCGGACGGCCAGGCGGCCTGCTGGCGGGCCTTGGCTTCATGCTGCCCGGCCTTGTCCTGATGATCGGGTGCGCCATGGCCTATCAGGCGCTGGTGGCCGGGCACGCCCTGCTCGATGGCGTGCTGCTGGGCGTGCAGGTCGCCGTGCTGGCGGTGATTGCCCGCGCGGTGCAGCGTATCGGCGGGCATATTCTGACCGACAGCTGGCTCTGGACGCTGGCCGTGCTCGCCGCGCTGGCGACGCTGGCGCGGGTGCCGTTCTGGATGCCGTTGGTCGTCGCCGGGCTGGCAAACGCGCGGGCCGAACACCCGCTTGTGGCGACGATCATTGCCGCGCTGGCGCTCGTCACGGCCTGGCTGGTCATGCCGCAAACGAGCCTGCTACCGATCTCATCCGGAGCGAGCGAGGTCGCCCTCGTCGCGCTGTTCATCGCCGGCTTGAAAGGCGGGCTGCTGACCTTCGGCGGGGCCTACACCGCGATCCCCTATGTCCGCGCCGATACCGTTGGTCGGGGGTGGCTGGGTGACGGGCAATTCCTCGACGGGGTGGCCTTTGCCAATGTGCTGCCCGCGCCGCTGGTGATCTTTGCCACCTTCACCGGCTATATCGTGGCTGGACTGCCGGGCGCGCTGGCGATCACCGCTGGGATGTTCCTCCCCGCCTTCGCCTTTTCGCTGATCTTCTTCGAACGACTCGAATCGGTGGTCGAGAACCCGCGCTTGCACCGTGTGCTCGATGGCGTGGCGGCGGCCGTCGTCGGCATTATCGCCTGCACGCTGCTGCAACTGGGCTGGACGGCCTGGCTGCGACTGGGCGACAGCACGCAAGCACCGTGGCTGGCACCATGGCTGGGCGGGTTGATCTTCCTCGGCGCGCTGGTGGCAGCGGTCCGCCTGAAGAGCACCTGGGTAGCGCCCGCGATCATCGCCGCAGGCGGCGCGGTGGGCTGGCTGGTGTTCTAGAACTTCCCTCGAAGCGCCTGGTAAGCCGCCGCCGCAACGGTGTTGGCGAGGTTGAGCGAGCGGACCTTGTCGCTCACCATCGGCAGCTTGAACAAGCGGTCCTGATGCGCGGCAATGATCTCAGGAGGAAGGCCCTTGGTCTCGCGCCCGAAAACCAGGATCGCATCGTCGGGATAGGCAGGTTCGTAAAAGCTGGTCGCGCCGAATTCCTCGAACAGGAACAACTGCTCCGAACGCGGCTGGCGCTGGTCGGTAAAGTCCTGCCAACTACGGAATTCGTTGAGCCGGATATGCTGCCAGTAATCAAGGCCCGACCGTTTCAGCCGCGTATCGCTGATCACGAACCCCAGCGGATGGATCAGCACCAGCTCAAGGTCGAGCGCCACGCACGTCCGCCCCACGGCCCCGGTATTGCCGGGGATCTCGGGGTGGACGAGGACGATGGTGGGGCGCATGTCGAGCGGCATTAGCCCCAGTCCGACATTGCACAAGCCCCGTCCTTGGCCCGTCTTGCGGCGCAGCTTTCGCGGAGGATAAGGCCTATCCCCTAAGGGCGTGATCCGAGCAATTTAAGTGCCATCGGCGTAGCAAGCGGCATGGACCGACCATTCGTCTATCGTGCCCGGCGATTGCCGTTGTTATTGCAGGGCATTGTGGTTTCGGCAGCGCTGCTTGGGTCGGTGTTCTATCCCAGCGCCGGACATCCCGCTGTGCTGATTGCGCTCGACGGCAGCTCTTCCGCCGCAGCCATCGCGTGGGGCAGGCGTAATGGAGCCCCGCTCGTGGGGCTGTCCAAAGTCGGTGAGGCTGCTGTGCTCCGGCTACCGTCGGCGGGTTCACCCCTGGCTGCCTTGCGGGCCGGGTTTCTCCCCATAGCCGCCGACGGTGGACTTTGCGCCGCCGGGGGGAACTCCGACGTGGCAACCCGAGAAGGGATATCGATTTGAACGAATTGCAGAATTTGCGGATTCGTGGCCTGCGCGCGATCGCCGCGATCGGTGTTGCGAGCGCGATTGCCGCATTGGCCTGGAGTGCCTATCTCGGGCTTTATCCGTTCGGCATCCTGATGCTGCTGTTGGCCGCCGCGCCAGTCTGGCTGGCGCTTGCGGGCAACGCCGATATCGCGGCACGTTGCATGATCGGCGCCACTCTGCCGGCCTATGCCGCGGTGCTTACCGCCCTTGCCCGGGACTCGGGGTGGATCCTCGACATGCACATGACCTTCTTCGCCTATCTGGCGATTCTGGCGCTGTTGGCAGACTGGCGTCCGGTCGTGGTCGCAACCGTGGTGACCGCCGCCCACCATCTGCTGCTCAACTTTGTCGCGCCTTCCTATGTCTTTCCCGACGGACCGGATCTTTCCCGCGTGGTGTTCCATGCAGTCGTCGTGCTGGTCGAAGCAGGTGCCCTGATCGCGCTGTCCTCGCAGCTTGAATCATTCGTGCTGGGTCAGGCCCAGGAACGCGCGATGCGCGCCGAGGTCGAAGAGGCCGCCCGGCTGCGGCAAGACAGCGCCATGCAATTGCAGCGCCAAGTGCTCGACCAGACAGGTCACCGTTTGCAGGAAATCGCCGGTGGCAAGCTGGCCGGCGGCATCGACGAACCCTTCCCTCCCGCATACGAGGCGCTGCGCCTTGCCGTGAACAATACCTCGGCCGAATTGCAGGCCCTCGTCGGAACCGTGACCAGGACCGTCGACGGCGTAGTGACCGGAGCAAGCGAGATCCGTTGGGGATCCGAGGACCTTGCGCGCAGAACGGAGATCGATGCCCAGAGTGTCGAACAGGTCTCGCGCACCTCCAGTGAACTCGATGCCGACATGCGCCAGGCCGCGAGCCTGTGCCAGGAAGCCCGTGAAGTGACCCGCCAGATGAAGGACGAAGTCGATCGCGGCAAGGCGACAATCAGTACCGTGACCGAAGCGATGGCCCGCATCGAGCGGTCTGCCGGCAATATCGGGAGCATTGTCGAAATCATCGACGGGCTATCCTTCCAGACCAGTCTGCTGGCTTTGAACGCAGGGGTGGAAGCCGCCAGAGCCGGAGACGCCGGCAAGGGTTTTGCCGTGGTGGCACATGAGGTTCGCCAACTGGCCCAGCGATCGGCGACCGCTGCCGCCTCGATCAAGGCGCTGATCGCGGAATCGGGCGAAGAAGTCGAACACGGCACCAGGCAGGTCGATGAAATGGAACGCGTTCTTTCCCGGATCGTGGAGAATTTCGGCGAGGTGAACGGCCAGATCGACGAACTCGCGCGACGGTCATCCAAGGCAGCGAGCGATATCGGCGCGATCTCCGGAGCCATCGGCAAGCTCGAGCAATCACATCAGCGGAACGCCTCGATGGTGGAGGAAAGCAGCGCTGCCGCGCAATCGCTCGCGGGCCTGGCCGAAGACCTGCGCGCCAGCGTCGACCGCTTTGCCAGAGACGGAACCCCGGACGAGCATGCCCGGGTTCACCGGGCGGCGTGAACTGGGCGGGGCTGGCCGACCTCGCTTGCTGATTACCCCAACCGCCCCTTCAACACCTGATTAACCAGCGCCGGATTGCCCTTGCCCTGCATGGCCTTCATCGTCTGGCCCACGAAGAAACCGAACAGGGCTTCCTTGCCGCCCTTGTACTGCTCTACCTTGTCGCCGTTGGCGGCCAGCACAGCGTCCACCGCTGCTTCGATGGCGCCGGTATCGCTGGTCTGCTTGAGACCCTCGGTCTGGGCCACTTCCACCGGATCGCGGCCCGTCTTTAGGACGATCTCGAAGATCTCCTTGGCCTGTCCGCCGCTGATCTCGCCCTTGGCCTGCATATCGAGGATCGCGGCCTGCGCCTGCGCGGTGGCGTGCGCCGGATTGGCCTCGTCACCCAGCGCCTTCATGACGCCCGGCGCGACCGACAGCGACCAGTTGGCGACCTGTGTTGCGACAACCTTTTCGGGCTTGCCGATGCCGCTGGCGGTAGCCGCCAACAGCGTTTCGAAGCGGGCGAACACCTCGATATCGGCGGTCAGCTCGCGGGCGTTGTAGTCGCTCAGACCCAGCTCGTCGGTATAGCGGCGGCGTTTGGCATCGGGCAGCTCGGGCAGGCTGGCGCGGCAGGCGGCGATGAAATCGGCGTCCAGTTCCAGCGGCAGCAGGTCGGGATCGGGGAAATAGCGGTAATCGTGCGCGTCTTCCTTTGATCGCATTGCCCGCGTGGTGCCGGTGCCCGGATCGAACAGGCGGGTTTCCTGCACGATCTTCCCGCCGTCCTCGAGCACCTCGACCTGGCGGCGCGCCTCGTATTCGATGGCGGCCATCACGAAGCGCACCGAATTGACGTTCTTGGTCTCGGTCCGCGTGCCCAGTTCGGGATCGCCGACCTTGCGCACGCTGACGTTAACGTCGGCGCGCATCGATCCTTCTTCCATGTTGCCGTCACACGATCCGACATAGCGCAGGATCGCGCGCAGCTTGCGGACATAGGCCCCGGCTTCGGCGGGACTGGTCATGTCCGGACGGCTGACGATTTCCATCAGAGCCACGCCCACGCGGTTCAAATCGACATAGGACATGGTCGGGTGCTGGTCGTGCATCAGCTTGCCGGCGTCCTGCTCCACATGGATGCGCTCGATGCCGATGACCTTGTCGTGCGGAATGCCAGCCTTCTCATCCGCCTCGATCAGCAGTTTCCCCTCGCCCACGATCGGGTGGTAGAGCTGGCTGATCTGGTAGCCCTGAGGCAGGTCGGCGTAGAAGTAGTTCTTGCGGTCAAACCGGCTCCACACATTGATCTGCCCGTCGATCGCCATGCCGGTGCGCACCGCCTGGCGGATGCATTCCACGTTCAGCACGGGCAGCATGCCGGGCATGGCGGCATCGACCAGACTGACTTGCGCGTTCGGCTCGGCCCCGAAACGGGTGGCGGCGCCCGAGAAAAGCTTGGACTGCGAAGTGACCTGCGCGTGGACTTCGAGGCCGATTACGACCTCCCATTCGCCAGTGGCGCCGTGGATACAAAAGCTGCTCATGACGTTCCTCTATTCAAATAGACCTTTGGAGGGAAGTGCCGCCATGCAGCAATTTGGGCTCAGTTTCGTGCAAAAGGCCCTCGGGAACCGGGGATACACGGCGGTGCACCAGAGCAAGCTCGATGACTTTGCGGCGCAGGCGATGACCGCCGACAAGTCGCGCCGGCTGGGCATGGTTCCCGGTGACCATCTGCACGAGGCGCTGCAACTGCTTCCGGAAAGCCCCTCCCAGCTGAATCAGGACTTCTTCGCGCTCTCCGCCACCGACTGGCGGCGCGGCGGCTACTTCGTCGAATTCGGCGCGACCGATGGCCGCACGCTGAGCAATACCTGGCTCTTGGAAAAGCACTTTGGCTGGACGGGCATCCTTGCCGAGCCGGGGCGGGTGTGGCGGGACAAGCTGCGCGCGGCGGATCGCACGGCCGCGCGCGATTTCGACTGCGTGTGGGAGCGCAGCGGCGATACGCTGCAATTCCACGAAGATTCAGTCGGCGAATTCTCGACGCTCGAATCGCACAAGCACATGGACAGCCATACGCGCGATCACGGCAGCAGCTATGCCGTGACGACCGTGTCGCTGCGCGACCTGCTTGACCGGCACCAAGCCCCCGCTGTCATCGACTTCCTGTCGATCGACACCGAGGGCAGCGAATTGCAGATCCTGACGGCCTATGACTTCAGCCGCCCGATCCGCGCCATCGCCGTGGAGCACAATTACACGCCCAACCGCGTGGCGATCCACGGCCTGCTGACCGCCAAGGGCTATCTCCGTCAGTTCGAAGACCTTTCGGAATTCGACGACTGGTATGTACTAGCTGCCTAGCTCGCGGCAAATGCCTCGATCCGCGCGGCGAACTCCTCGGCCACGCGGGCGCGCTCGAAATCGTCGTACTTGTCGGTGTCATAAGCCAGGAACGGCGGATGCCAGGTGAACTTGCCCTGGTTGGCGGTGCATTCCCACGGGCGCAGCAGGTCCTCCAGCGGGTAGAGGTTCTCGCCGAGCTCGCGATAGGTATCCTTACCCTGCCCGGCGGTGGCGCTGATCATGAACGGCAGGCCGTGCAGGCGCTTGCCCTCCTCCGGTTGCAGAAAGAACATGCGGTTGAGCACCAGGTCCTGCCACGCCATCGCGCGCGGAGTGCTGGCAAACCAGTGGACGGGGAACTGCACGCACAGCCGGTCGGCATGGCACAGCCGCTCGACTTCCAGCTCCTCGGCAGCCCTGAGGTCGGTCTCGTGCGGGTAGAGCGCGTACATATCGACCGTCTCGACACCGGGCAGACCCGCCAAAGCATCGGTCATCGCCGCGTTGACTTTCGACGGCGCATAGCCGGGATGGAACTTCAGGATCAGCGTGCCGGGCATTGGTGCCCTTTCGATTGCCGCGGCGGGCCGATCCCGCGCGCGAGCTATCGAAACAGGAGCCCGCCTTGTCGGTTCCTTACCACCACTGTTCCGGCCTGGCCGTGAACCCCGCGCGTTGTTCAATCGCGAGGCCGGCGTTGAGCACGCTCTGCTCGTCGAACGCGGGGCCGATGATCTGCAGGCCCAGCGGCAGGCCGTCCTTGGTGAGGCCAGCCGGAACGCTCATCGCGGGCAGCCCGGCAAGGCTGGCGGGGACCGAGAACACGTCGTTCAGGTACATGCTCAAGGGATCGTCCACCTTGTCGCCGAGCGCAAAGGCCGCCGTCGGGGTGGTCGGGGCGAGGATCACGTCACAGCCTGCAAACGCCTCGGTAAAATCGCGCTGGAGCAGCGTGCGCACCTTCATCGCCTGCGTGTAATAAGCGTCGTAGAAGCCCGCGCTGAGCACATAGGTGCCGATCAGGATGCGGCGCTTGACCTCGTCGCCGAACCCGGCAGCGCGCGTGGCGGCATACATGTCCTGCAGGCCCGCGCCGTCCGGCAGATCGCGCAAGCCATAGCGGACGCCGTCATAGCGGGCGAGATTGCTCGATGCTTCGGCAGGCGCGACGATGTAATAGGCGGGCAGCGCGTATTTGGTGTGCGGCAGGCTGATATCGACCACGTCTGCGCCCGCATCCTTCAGCCAGGCGATCCCGGCGTCCCAGCTGGCGAGAACCTCTGGATCGGTGCCATCCATGCGGTACTCGCGCGGGATGCCGACCTTCTTGCCGCGCAGGTCGCCGTTGAGCGCGCCACTCCATGCGGGCACCGGCAGGTCGAGGCTGGTCGAATCCTTGGGATCGAACCCGGCCATGGCTTCCAGCATAATCGCGCAGTCTTCCACGCTGCGCGCCATCGGCCCCGCCTGGTCGAGGCTGCTGGCGAAGGCGACGATGCCCCAGCGGCTGCACCGGCCATAGGTCGGCTTGATGCCGGCAATGCCGGTGAATGCGGCGGGCTGGCGGATCGAGCCGCCGGTATCGGTGCCGGTCGCTGCCGGACACAGCCGCGCGGCGATGGCGGCGGCGGACCCGCCAGAGGAGCCGCCGGGGGCGAGCGCGGCATTGCTGCCAGCCTTGCGCCACGGCGAGATGACGTTGCCGAAATAGCTCGTCTCGTTGCTCGACCCCATAGCGAACTGGTCAAGGTTCAGCTTGCCCAGCATTCCCGCGCCCGCCTGCCACAGCTTGGCGCTGACGGTGCTTTCGTACTGCGGCACGAAGCCTTCGAGGATGTGGCTGGCAGCGGTGGTCTGCACGCCTTGCGTGGCGAACAGGTCCTTCATGCCGATGGGCACACCCGCCAGCGGGCCGAGCGGCTTGCCGGAGGCGCGGTCGGCATCGACCTTCTGCGCCGCATCGAGCGCGGCATCAGGCGTGGTGACGATGAAGGCGTTCAGGTCGCCCGCAGCGGCGACGGCAGCGTTGAAGGCGCCAGCCACTTCGACGGCGGAGAACTGGCCCGAGGCCACGCCATCGCGCAGCGCCTTGACGCCAAGGTCGGTAATATCAGCCATCACTCGATCACCTTGGGCACGCCGAAAAAGCCGTGCTGCGCGGCAGGGGCATTGGCCAGCACGGCATCGCGCTTGCCGCCGCCGGTCAGCGGATCGGCATCGATCACGTCGGCCCGCAGGCGCAGCTTTTGCGGGATCACTGCGGTCATCGGCTCGACCTGCGAGGTGTCGACCTCGCCCAGCTGCTCCACCCAGGCGAGCAGGTTGTTGAATTCGGGCACCATGCGGTCGAGATCGTGCTCGTCCACCTTGATGCGCGCCAGTGCGGCGATCTTGGCCACTTGTTCTCGGGTTACGGACATGGGGCTGGCACTAGCGGCGAGCCTTGCAGGCTTCAAGCTATTCGACCGTGGACACCGTAATACGCAATCCATCTTCTACGTTGCCATTGTCCTCGACGGGCGGCTGCGGCACCGCTTCCAGCGCCCGATCCAGCCGTTTGCCATCAACATAGATAAATCGGCGCGGTTCGGTCCGAAGCTCTACTGTCGAGCCGGGCAGCAGTTCAAGGCGGTCAGGGCTACGGTCATACTCGACCTTCGCTTCCCTGCCTTGCCGCAGCACCACAACGGAGTAGCCAAAGACGCGTGAACCTTCGAGCAGTGCGAAATGCGTTGAGCCCTCGCTGTCATTGCCCAAGTTAACGGCAATGCATGAATCGGTGCAAACGGCGGGCGACGATACGAGGTAGTCGAGAACGAGTTCGCGTAACTGGGGATCCTCAGGTTGCAACGTCAGTTTGAAGTCATCGCGCAGCCGGATGGGTCGCTGGCTATCAAATGGGGCGTAGGGCCGCTCTGTCTGTTGCAGTGCCAGTGTGGCCCGTTCCCCAACATCCCCTTGGCGTTCAGCCAACCGAACCAGCGCCCGCCGCCCCGCATCGCCGAAGTCCCAGCGCAGCGCGGTGTAGTCGAAGTCCTCCACGCTCACCTTGCTTGCGTCCAGGCGGGCAATCTGGCTGCGGGCCGAAATCCCGCCGAAATCAACCAGCGGCAATGCCAATATAAGGGCTAATACGCAGGTACCTGCAGCAAGGTAGAGGTTTGCCTGACGCACCCTCGCCGCCCAGCCCGCACGCTTGCCTCGGATCATGCCGACCACGTAGGCAAGGCCATAGGCGACCGCGACCGACTCAGCGATCATGGCCCAGATGCGCTCGGGCGTCAGGCCGTGCTGGCCGATTCGCAAGCCCATCGACACCGCCGCGAAGGCCGACAAGGGCAGCACGCCTGCCGCCAGCACCACGCCGGTCAGCCGCATCACGGTGTTGTGCGTGATCGCATCCTCGTCATCGCGCACGATGGCATTTGCCAGCACGAAGCAGCCGACCGCGCAGGCCAGCAAGACTGGCGTGGCCGCATCGGTCTTGTCCCACAGCGCCTGCCCGCCCGAAGCGAGCAGCGCGACAAGGAACACCAGCAGCGCCAGCGCCAGCGGCACGGCCAGCAGGCTCAACACCAGCAACACGACATGCTGGAGCGAGCCGATGACCTTGAGGTTGTTGCGCAGCACCCCCAGCGCCGCGCCAAACGCGCCGCCGGTCCACACAAAGCCGAACCAGTCCTGGTCGAACAGCCAGTCGATCGCGGTGATGCCAACGAGTTGCAACAACTGGTCGAGCAACACCAGCAGCAGCCACGAGAGGCCGGTGAAGGCAATCGCGCCCGCGCCGGTGATGGCATCGGTCCATACATGGAAGTGCGTCAGGCGGTAATCGGTTGCCAGCCGCGTGCGGTGGAAGCCCGCCTGGAACAGCGGCACGGCGATCAGGCTGGCGAAGACCCCGGCGGCAAAGGCGAATTCCTCGCCCGCCGCGCTGTCTTTGGCGCGTACCCAGTGCCACGCGATCCCGCCCATGACGAGGCCGAGGCCGCCGGAGAAGATCGCCGCTTGCTGCCACCGCTCGCGGTCGAGCGTCAGCGCGAAGGACAGCGCGCCGAATACGAAAAACGCCGCACCGGCTGCCCGGGCGGCGCTTGGTTCGGCATCCTCCACCAGCAGGTGGACGAATAGCGCGGCAGCTGCGCCGAGCAGGGCCAGCAGCCAGGGGCGCGGCGTCCAGTCCTCCAGCGTTGCCGCCGGAAGCGTGTCCGCCGCTGCCCCATCAGCGGCCATTGTTACTGGACGGGCGCCGGAGCAGGAGCCGCGCCCTCGGGAGCTGCGGCGCCCTCAGGCGGAGCCATCGTGCTGGTGATCGCGTTGATCTGCGCCAGCCGTTCCTGCACCTGCTCGGGGCTCATGATCTCGTGCAAGGTCACGTCGAAGGTCAGGTCGGCATTGGGCGGCACGGGCGAACCGGCGGGCGGGTTGGCGCCATAGGCCAGTTCAGCCGGGATGGTGACGGTGTAGTGGCCACCCTTCTGCATCTGCATCAGCGCATCCTTGAAGCCGGGCACAACGCCGCCCAGTTCCATATAGCTGCCCTGCGGAATCAGCGCGGCGATCTGCTCGGGAATGTCACCGCGCGGCGGCGACTGGTCGAACACGGTGCCATCTTCCAGCTTGCCGACATAGTCGACGAAAACGGCATCGCCTTCCTTGGGCATATCACCCGTGCCGGCGGTGATCGTGTCCACGTCCACCGAGCCCGGGCGGGCGATGTACCAGGCCACCGCGCTGGCGAGCGCCGCGCCGACGATCACGCCGAGGAAAAACTTCAGCAGCGAGCCCGAGGCAATCGGCTGCAACGGAACGCGGGTAACTTCGGTCATGGATTGGTGATCCTGTCAGGTCTCTAAATGTAGAACGGGCCCAAATACCAAAACGGGCATGGGGGCCAGAAGCCTCTCCACGCCCGTTTGGCTTAGCTTGGCGAAAGGTGCAAGTGCGCCCTTTTGCCCGGCGAATCTTACTTTGAGCCGTCACGCTCCATGCGCTTGCGCTCCATCTTGCGGGCGCGGCGCACGGCGGCGGCCTTTTCGCGAGCGCGCTTTTCGCTCGGCTTTTCATAGTGGCGGCGCAGCTTCATCTCGCGATAGACGCCCTCGCGCTGCAGCTTCTTCTTGAGCGCGCGCAGGGCCTGCTCCACATTGTTATCGCGAACGACGATCTGCATAAAACTGAGCTACCTTTACCCTAGATGCTGGAGAGAGCCCGCGAGCGATCGGCGCGGGATGCACCATAACCAAAACCAAAGAAAAACGCCCCGAATCCCCTCAAGGACCGGTCACATGCCGCGCGCCCTAAGCGAAATCGCAATCGATGGCAAGCGCGTGGGTTGCCGCTTTCGGGCCCTTCACCTAAGTGCACGGGGCAATGAACGTTACCCCTCCCCTTCTCGCCACCTCCTATGTCGCCGTGGGCGGCGCTGTGGGATCGGTCGCCCGCTATCAACTGGGCCGCCTGTTGACCCTGTGGCTCGGCCCGCCGGCCATGGCCGCCTTTCCCTTCGCCACGCTGGCAGTCAACGCCGCGGGCAGCCTGGCGATGGGCCTGCTGGCCGGACTGCTCCTGCGGCTGGGCGGCGAGACCGACACCTGGCGCCTGCTGCTGGGCACGGGCCTGCTGGGCGGGTTCACCACCTTCAGCGCCTTTAGCCTCGAAACGGCGATGCTGATCGAGCGCGGGCAGGTCGGCGTGGCCGGTCTCTATGCGCTGATCTCGGTCGGCCTTGGCGTCACCGGGCTGATCTTCGGCCTCGCCGTGTCGCGGATCGGGACATGAGTTTCGACCCCACCCGGCCCGACGCGCAAGTTCGCCAGTTCACCGTGCGACCCGACGATGACGGGGTGCGGCTGGACCGCTGGTTCAAGCGCCACTTGCCGCAAGTCGGCTTTGCCACCGTCTCGCGCTGGGCGCGCACCGGGCAGATCCGGGTCGACGGCAAGCGGGTCAAACCCGAAGATCGCCTTGTCAGCGGCCAGAGCCTGCGCGTGCCGCCGGGCGGCGACGAGGCCAAGGGCAAGGCTGCACCCAAGCGCCGCGAATTGACGCCAGCGGAAGAAGCCGCCGCCGAGGCCATGCTGATCACCCGCACCCGTTCCGCGCTGGTGCTCAACAAGCCGCCGGGCCTCGCCACGCAAGGCGGCACCAAGACCTCGACTCACGTCGATGGCCTGCTCGATGCCTATGCCGACGAAGGCGAGCCACGCCCGCGCCTGGTCCACCGGCTGGACAAGGATACCAGCGGCGTGCTGCTGGTAGCGCGCACGCCGGGCAGCGCGGCCTATTTCTCGAAGCGCTTCAGCGGTCGCAACGCGCGCAAGATCTACTGGGCGCTGGTCGTTGGCGTGCCCGATGTGCGGCAAGGCACGGTCGATGCCCCGATTGCCAAGCAGCCGGGATCGGGCGGCGAGAAAATGCATGTCGACGTGGTCGGCGGACAGACCGCGCGTACACTGTATCGCGTGGTAGATAAGGCCGGCAACAGCTGCTCGTGGGTGGAATTGCAGCCGCTGACCGGGCGCACGCACCAGTTGCGCGTGCACATGGCGGCGATCGGCCATCCGATTGTGGGTGATGGCAAGTATGGCGGGCCGCAGGCGTTCCTCACCGGCACGATCAGCCGCAAGATGCACCTCCACGCGCGCCGGCTGATCATCGATGATCCCGATGGCGGCGACAAGCTGGACGTGATGGCCGAGCTGCCCGAGCACTTTGCCAATTCGATGGCGCAGCTCGGGTTCGACGAGCACGACAGCGCCGCTGAACCCGACATGGGCCCACCGCCACTATCGAAGGAACTGCGTAAGCAGGAAGCCAAGGCTCACGCCAAGCAATACCGCAAGGGCCGCCGGGGTGAGCGCAAGGGCCGCGCCGAGGGCGGCGCACGCACCGGCAAGCCGCTAGTGGGTGAAAAGCCGGTTCGGCGAGCACCAGCCAAATCGGCGGGAGCAAAGCCGGTCGGGGCCAAGCCTGCTGCAGCCAAACGCGCACCCGCCAAGATCGCATCGGCCAAGGATGCACCGGCAAAGCGCGCGCCGACCAGGAATGCACCGGGCAATCGCCCACCGGCGAAGCGCGCCCCTGCCCAGCGTGGCCCTGCCCAGCGTGGCCCCAAGCCGCGCCCGTGATCCGCCCGACGCGATGAGCCTCTCCGCCGTCAACAAACTGGTCATCTTCGATTGCGACGGCACGCTGACCGATGGGCAGGCGGCGGTGTGCACGGCGATGGACGCGGCCTTTGCCGAAGCCGGCCTTCCCGCGCCCGATCCGCATCAGGTGCGCCGCATCGTCGGCCTCAGCCTGCCGCAAGCCGTTGCGCGCCTGGCCCCGCAGGCAGACGAGGCGGCGCAGGTCGAGGCCGTCGCCGCTTACAAGGCCGCGTTCCGCGCCGCGCGGATGGAGGGATCGCTGCACGAACCGCTGTTCCCCGGCCTGGGCGAGCTGGTCCGCGCGCTGCACAAGGGCGGCTGGCAACTCGCCGTCGCCACCGGCAAGAGCGACCGGGGCACCCAGTCCACGCTGGCGGTCCATGGCTTGCGCGAGTGCTTCGCCAGCCTGCAAACCGCCGACCGCCATCCGTCGAAGCCGCATCCGGCCATGCTGCTGGCGGCGATGGCGGAAACGCGGACTGACCCGGCGCAGGCGGTGATGGTGGGCGATACCGTGTACGACATGGAAGCCGCGCGCGCGGCGGGCGTTCGGGCCATCGGCGTCGGCTGGGGCTATCACGAACCGCACGAACTACTCGCCGCGGGCGCCGTGGCCGTGGCCATGACCGCCGCCGAACTGAAGGACCTGATCGATGAACACCCCGACACCTGACGATGCCCGCGCACGCGGCCGGTTCATCGCGCTCAACGCCATGCGCGTGGGCGGCGTGGTGATGGTGCTGCTCGGGCTGGCGGTCAGTCAGGGCAAGTTCGATCTGCCCGAGTGGACTGCTTACCTGCTGATCGCGCTGGGCATGATCGAGGCCTTTGCCATGCCGCTGATCTTCGCCCGGATGTGGCGCAGCGAGAAGGACCGCGACGGACGATGAAGCGCTTCTGGCAGGAGGTTTCGGTCGCACCGGTGGAGAGCGGCTGGCAAGTGCTGCTCGATGGCCGCAAGGTGAAGACGCAGGCGGGCAAGGCGCAAGCCGTGCCGACGCCCGCGCTGGCCGAACTGCTCGCCGCCGAGTGGCGCGCGCAGGGGCCGGAGATCGACCCCGCCGGCTTTCCGCTGCGTGACTTGACCGACTACGCCATCGATGTGATCGCGCTCGATCCCGCGCCCTTGGTGGCCAAGCTGATCGGTTATGCCGAGACCGATACGCTGTGCTACCGCGCCGATCCGGACGAGCTACACTACCCCCGCCAACGTGACTTGTGGGAGCCGCTGGTGACCGCCGCCGAGGCGCGCCACGGGGTCAAGTTCACCCGCGTTTCGGGCGTTATGCACCGCCCGCAGAAACCGGAGACGCTGGCGGCCCTGGCCGAGGTCATCGCCCGCTTCGATCCATTCACGCTGGCCGCGCTCGAATTGGCCACCTCGCTGTCGGCCTCGCTGATCACCGGGCTCGCCGCGCTGGGGCCGGACGCTGATCCCGCAGCGTTGTTCGCCGCCGCCAATGCCGAGGAGGACTGGCAGGCCGAGCAATGGGGCTGGGAATGGACCGCCGAAGACCGCCGCGCCTTGCGGCTGGCGGCGTTTACCCGTGCGGTGGCGTTTGTGCGGGCGGCGAATGGCTAATCTGACGTAACCTGCCGCTTTGTGCTGCGGTCGTGAGAGGAAACTTCCCTCCCCAACTCCGCTCGTCCTGAGCTTGTCGAGGGACCGTCCTGCCTTTTCGATCAGACGGCGTGGAAAGCAGAAAAAGGCAGTCCTTCGACAAGCTCAGGACGAACGGTTCGAGGCCAGATAAACGGGAAGACCTAACCCACCCAATCAGCCACCTCGGCAGCGATCGCATTGGCCGCCTGGTTGAGCGCGGGAGCGACCGACAACGCATCGGGGGTAACCCCGGTCACCCGGTTTTCGAAACGGCGGGTGCGGATTTCGCCACCGGGCATACGCAGTACTGCATCGTACCGCACCACCACGGCCTGCGCGCTGGCATCGTAATCCATCGCCGCCAGTTCGCCGCCCAACTGAGTCTGCGCGGCGTAATCGAGCTCGCCGCCGCCGACCACCAGCCGGGTGCCGCGCGCGCGGATCGTCTCCGACAGCACGGTCTGGAACAGCCGCGCAGGGCGCTCCACCCACACGGCGTCCTTGAGATAGGCGAGCGAAGTGCCGTTCACCCGCACCGGCACGCGCGGGACGTTGAGTTGCTGCGGCACGCTGGGCTCGGTCACCGCGAGGGCATTCGCCATCGAACCGCTTTGCACCGCGCCCACCGGGGCCATTGTGGTGGCCGTCAGCGTGAGCAGCTGCTCGGGCGGATCGCCGCCGCCAAGACTGATGCAGCCCGCCAGCGAGAAGGCGGCGAAAGCGGCAAGGAGCGACCTGGTGCGCATGGGCGAAAGTCCTTTGATCCTCATGGCTGGTAATCCGGCAGCGGCGCCGAACCCAGCAGCGAACCGGCACCTTCGGTTTCCAGCTTCTCGGTGATGCTGCGCAAGGTCGCGCTGGTGCGGCGCAGGTCCTGCATCGTGGCTTGCGCTGCGGGCAGTGTTTCTTCGGACAGCTGGCGGGTCACCGGCTCGACATTGGCCAGCGTGGTTTCCAGCGCGGCAGCGGCGGCGCGCGCCGATTGCAGCGTCTCGCGCATATCGGCGGCGAGCGGGCGGCCTTCGTTGTCGAGCAGGTTGTTGGTACTGTCGAGCGTGCGCTGGAACGCGGCCAGCGTTTGCGTGGACTGGGCCAGCGTCAGTTGCAGTTCGGCCATCGTGCGGCGCACTTCGGGCGAAGCGCTGGCCAGTTCGCGGCTGATGTCGTTGGTGTTGCGCAGAATGCCGGCGATGGACGCTTGGTTGTCATCATCGAGCACACGCGTCAGCCGGTCGGTCAGCGTGGCGAGGCGTTCGAGCAGCAACGGGGCGCTCGACAGGATCTCGTCGATCGCGCCGCCAGCGGTGGGGATGACCGGCACGCCTTCGGGGCAATCGGTCACTTCGCAGGTGATCGGCGCCGCGCCGCGCCGCGCACCTTCCAGGTTGAGCGTGGACACGCCGGTGAACGAGAAGCTGATCGAGGCCACGGTGCCGACGAGAATCGGCACGTCGTCCTCCACGCGGATGCGCACGCGGACATATTCGGGATCGCGCGGCCACAGCTCGATATCGGTCACCTGGCCCACCGGAACGCCGGAGAAGGCGACGCTGGAGCCTTTGGCCAGCCCGCCGACCGATTGCTGGAAGAACACGTCATATTCTTTCTGGTCATCGTTGCCCAGCCGCGCAAGCCAGAGGAAGAACACCGCCAAGGCCCCTAGCAGCAGCAGGGTGACGACCCCGACCCAGACGTGGTTTGCGCGTGTCTCCATGTCTGCCTGCTATGCCCCTGTCCTGCCCGGCTTGTCTAGCGTAACGGGCGGTTCGTCCCGGTGTTCCTGGGCGCGTTCCTTGGAACCACCGCTTGCCCCGGCCTGGACGCGGTCCCTGGCGCCTTGCGCGGCGCGGGCGCGCGGGCCGTTGAAGTACTCCTGGATCCACGGGTGTTCCTGATCCAGCAGCTCGGGTATCGTGCCCACCGCGATCACGTGCTGGTCGGCGATGACCGCCACCCGGTCGCAGATCGCATAGAGTGTATCGAGATCGTGGGTGATCAGGAACACCGTCAGGTCCAGCGTATTGGCCAGTTCGCGCAGCAGTTCATCGAACTTGGCGGCACCGATCGGGTCGAGGCCGGCGGTCGGCTCGTCGAGGAACAGCAGCTCGGGATCAAGCGCCAAGGCACGCGCCAGCCCAGCGCGCTTCTTCATCCCGCCGGAAAGCTCGGACGGATACTTGCTGGCGGCGTCCTCCGGCAGGCCTGACATGACCACCTTGTAGCGGGCGATTTCGTCGAGCAGTTCGGGTGACAGCTCTGGATAGTACTGCTTCAGCGGCACCTGCACGTTTTCGCCCACGGTCAGCGTTGAGAACAGCGCCCCGCCCTGGAACAGCACGCCCCAGCGATAGCGGATCTTGATTTCCTCGTCGTCCTCGGCGGCGGTGATATCCTTGCCGAACACTTCGATCGTGCCCGCCTCAGGGATCTGCAACCCGATGATCGAGCGCATCAGCACGCTCTTGCCCGTGCCCGATCCGCCGACGACGCCAAGGATCTCGCCGCGACGGACCTTGAGGTCCAGATCCTCGTGGATCACCTGTTCACCGAAGCTGTTTTTCAGGCCGGTGATCACGATCGGAAAGGCGACATCGCTTTTGCTCGCAACGCTGACCAGCTCTTCGCCAGCGAGGTCCTCGTCGCTCAGGGCTCCGTCGTTCGGGGCTCCGTCGTTGCCTACCCCCTCGTTGATGGTCTCGCCGTTCATCCCCAGCCGATCTCGGTGAAGAACACCGCAAAAAAGGCATCGATGACGATGACCATGAAGATCGCCTGGACCACCGCCTTGGTGGTGCGCGCGCCCACTTCCTCGGCGTTACCCTTGACCTGCATGCCCTGGTAGCAGCCCGACATGCCGATGATCAGGCCGAACACCGGGGCCTTGATCATGCCGACGTAGAAATCGAACAATGGCACCACTTCCTGGATGCGCGACAGGAAGGTCAGGAACGGAATGCCCAGTGATACATCGGCAATCACCGCGCCGCCCAGGATCGCCATGCACGAGGCATAGAAGCCCAGCAACGGCATCATGATGACTGCCGCCAGCAAGCGCGGCATGATCAGCGCTTCCACCGGGGAGACGCCGATCGTGCGCATGGCGTCGATCTCCTCGGTCAGCCGCATGGTGCCGATCTGGGCGGCGAACGCGCTGCCTGAGCGACCCGCGACCATTATCGCGGTCATCAGCACGCCCAGTTCACGCAAGGTAATGCGCCCAACCAGGTTCACGGTCAGTGTCTCGGCCCCGAATTGCGCCAGCTGCACTGCGCCCTGCTGGGCAATGACGATACCGATCAGGAAGCTCATCAGGCCGACAATGGGTAGACTGGTGACGCCGACCAGTTCCATCTGGTGGACCAGCGCCCGCATGCGAAAGCGGCGCGGGTGCCGGAAGATGGCGCCAAACGCCATGATCACCGCGCCCAGGAAGCCGAGGTTGTGCTTCAGCCCTTCGATCGCGGCGTAGACCTTGGTGCCCACATGTTCGGGCACGCGGCGATAGAACCAGTCAATCCGCGGCGAGATGTCGGCGCTGCTGGCGCTGCCGGCCACAGCTTCGATCAGCACTTCGGCTTGATCGCTCTCGCCCAGCACCTCGGCGCCCTGCTCCTCAGCGAAGCGGTGGATCACCCATGCGCCGACGGTATCGATGCGCGGCACGGCGGAAATGTCGACCGCCTGCACCGGCGTATCGAGTTCGCGCAGCTGCTTGTCGATGCGGCCGACGGTGGACACCAGCAAGGGTCCGGTGACCACCAGCGTGGCCCGCCCGCCCTGCTCCTCAACGGTGAATTGTGCCCATTGCCGCATACGTTACAGCGATATGCTGGCAAAAGGCGGCGGCGGCAAGGCAAGACCTGCCCTTGGTTTGCGCGCTGCACCATTGCCCTTCCCCGCCGCCGCTGGCAAAGGCCGCGCTGCCATGACACGCGAACTCGACAAGACCTTCGACCCCGCCGCCATCGAGGCGCGCTGGTATGCCCATTGGGAAACGCACGGGTGCTTCCGGCCCGAGCGTCCTGCGGCGCAACCTTTCACCATCGTCAACCCTCCGCCCAACGTCACCGGCAGCCTGCATATCGGCCATGCACTGGACAACACTCTGCAGGACGTAATGATCCGGTACGAGCGGTTGCGCGGCAAAGATGCCTTGTGGGTGGTCGGTACCGACCATGCCGGGATCGCCACGCAGATGGTGGTGGAACGCCAACTGGAGGCCAAGCAGGACAAGCGCACCAACTACAGCCGCGAGGCTTTCGTGGACAAGGTGTGGGAATGGAAGGCCGAAAGCGGCGGAACCATAACCAGCCAGCTGCGCCGCCTAGGCTGCTCGATGGACTGGAGCCGCGAGCAGTTCACCATGGACCCGCACTTCACCAAGGCTGTGGTGAAGGTGTTCGTCGACCTGTACAACAAGGGCCTGATCTATCGCGACAAGCGACTGGTCAACTGGGACCCCAAGCTGAAAACCGCGATCAGCGATCTCGAGGTGGAAACGCGCGAGATCAAGGGCAGCTTCTGGCACTTCCGCTATCCGCTGGCGGATGGTGTTACCTTGGCGGATGGGCGCGATTTCATCGAAGTCGCCACCACCCGGCCCGAGACGATGCTGGCCGATATGGCCGTGGCGGTGAACCCGGCGGACGAGCGCTATCCTGCGGTTGTCGGCAAGTTCGTGACGCTGCCGATCACCGGGCGGCGCATTCCGATTGTGGCCGACGAGCACGCCGATCCCGAACTGGGTTCTGGCGCGGTGAAGATCACGCCGGGGCACGATTTCAACGACTTCGAAGTGGGCAAGCGCGCCGGGATCGCGGCGGGCGACATGCTCAACATGCTCGATGCCGAGGCCAACCTTTGCCAGACGGCGGACGGGCTGATCCCTGAGCGCTACCTCGGCATGGAACGCTTCGCCGCTCGCGCCGCCGTGGTGGCCGAACTGAAGGAGCTTGGCTGCCTGATCCCGCATGTGGTCGAAAAGGATGGCGAGCGCGTGGAACACGACGCAGAGCCGCGCACCATCGCCACGCCCTATGGCGACCGTGGCGGCGTGGTGATCGAGCCGTGGCTGACCGACCAGTGGTATGTGAATGCCGAGGAACTCGCCAAGGCGCCGATCGAGGCGGTCAAGAGTGGCGCGGTGGAGATCGTGCCGAAGACTTGGGAGAAGACGTTCTTCAACTGGATGGAGAACATCCAGCCGTGGTGCGTGAGCCGCCAGTTGTGGTGGGGGCATCGGATTCCGGCTTGGTTCGACAATGAGGGTAAAATCTACGTCGCGGAGACCGCGGAGGAAGCATACGCCCTCTATCGTCATTCCCGCGAAGGTGGGAATCCAGTCGAAGAGGAGCGCAATGCCGCCCTGGATCCCCGCGTTCGCGGGGATGACGAAGGTGTTTTGACGCGCGATCCTGACGTCCTCGACACCTGGTTCTCCTCCGCCCTGTGGCCGTTCGCCACGCTGGGGTGGCCGGAGAACCTTCTCCCCTCCCCACAGGGGAGTGGGAGCAGCCTCTACCAACGCCACTATCCCAATTCGCTCCTCGTCTCGGGCTTCGACATCCTGTTCTTCTGGGATGCCCGGATGATGATGATGGGGCAGGCGATGACCGGGCAGAACCCGTGGCCGCGCCTGTACCTGCACGGGCTGGTGCGCGCGCCGGATGGTCAGAAGATGTCCAAGTCCAAGGGCAACGTGGTCGATCCGCTGGGCCTGATCGACCAGTACGGCGCCGATGCGCTGCGCTTCTTCATGTGCGCGATGGAAAGCCAGGGCCGTGACATCAAGATGGATGAGCGGCGGGTGGAGGGCTATCGCAACTTCGCCACCAAGCTGTGGAACGCCACGCGGTTCTGCCAGGCGAATGGCATTGGGGCATCGCAAACGCTGGCCGCTCCCACTGCCACCAGTGCGGTCAACAAGTGGATCATCGGCGAGGTTGTCGAAACGCTGGAAGCCCTCGACAAGGCACTGGCCGACTTGCGCTTCGATGCGGCTGCCAATGCGATCTACCACTTCGTGTGGGACCAGTTTTGCGACTGGTACATCGAGCTGGTGAAGGGCAATTTCGACGACGAGACCAAGCTGGTGGCCGGCTGGGTGCTCGACCAGATTCTGGTAATGCTGCATCCGTTCATGCCGTTCATCACCGAGGAACTGTGGCACGCGCAGGGGGAGCGGCCTTACGAGCTGATCCTTGCGCAATGGCCGCAGCCGGAGGCCGTGGTCGATCCCGCCGCCAAGGCCGAGGTGGAGTGGTTGATCGGACTCACCAGCGCGATCCGCACCGCCAAGAACGAACTGGGCATTGCGCCCGGCGCGCGGCTCGACGCTTTCCTCGAAAGCCCGAGCGATCTCGCCCGGCAGGTGGTCAGCGCCAACGGTCCAGCGATAGAACGGCTGGCGCGGTTCAACGCGCTGACCTTCGCGCCCGGTCCGGCTGGCGCGGCTATGCAGATTGGCGTGGGCGCGGACAGCATTGTGGTGCCGCTTGCGGGCGTGATCGACATCACCGTCGAAAAGGCCCGCCTCGCCAAGGCGCTGGATGTTTCCACCAAGGAAGCCAGGTCGCTCGAAGGTCGCCTCAACAACCCGGCCTTCGCCGAAAAGGCCAAGCCCGAGGCTGTCGAAAAGGCCCGCGCCGATCACGCGCACCACGCGGGCGAAGTCGAGCGGCTGACGGCGGCGTTGGCGCGATTGGGCTAGGCACGGACGACCACAACCGACCCGTTCGTGCTGAGCTTGTCGAAGCACCGTTCTTCTTGCTTCCAGAGCAAAGAGCAAAGCGGCCCTTCGACAAGCTCAGGGCGAACGGACTGTGTTACAGGCTTGGGAACAGCCGATTTCCTACACCGCGCAAATGTGCCATGGCCGCCCGATGCGCAGCACCCGCCCTTCCCTGCACAGTCAGCGCCTTTCGCGCCAGCAATCGCACGGTCCGGTTTTCCGCCTTTGGACACTGTTCCAAGTGTTCCAGGTTGCGCCAAATCAAGGGCTTAGCGCGTGACCCTGACACTCGCCACGCAAGCGCCGGGTGAACCCGAGGTGTTCGCCAGCCTGCAAGGCGAAGGGCCCAGCGTGGGCATGCCGGTGACCTTCGTGCGGCTGTCGCGCTGCAACCTTGCCTGCGTGTGGTGCGACACGCCGTACACCTGGCACTTTGACGCCGATGAGCGCCCGCACCGCGATGGAGTGACGTTCACCCGCCAAGCCAACCAGATCACGCTCCCCGTAGCCGAGGTTGCGACACGTATCCGCGCGCTCGGCCAAAACCGCCTCGTCATCACCGGCGGCGAGCCGCTGTTGCAGGCGGGCAAGCTGGCCGATCTGGTGGCGTTACTGCCGGGCATGGCTATCGAGATCGAGACCAACGGTACGGTCGATCCGCCCGCGCGGCTGGATGTGGCGGTAGACCAGTACAACGTCAGCCCCAAGCTGGCTCACAGTGGCAACGCGGCTGAACTGGCGCTCAACCCGCGCCTGCTCGACCGCTGGGCGACCGATCCGCGCACGTTCTTCAAGTTCGTCGTCGCCACGCCCGCCGATGTGGACGAGGTGCTCGCCCTCGCCCGCCGCCACGCCATCGTCCCCGCCCGCCTGTTCGTGATGGCCGAGGGCACCGACAGCGAGACCTTGCGTTTACGGCAAAAGTGGCTCGCCCCCCTATGCCTGCAACACGGTTTGCGGCTAAGCGACCGGCTCCATATCCACCTCTACGGGGACACGCGCGGAACATGACTGGCGAAGCTGCCCCCGAGACTGCGGAAAAGCGCGGCCCGTTCAAGGGTGACCTGACGCAAGGGCCGATCATGCCCACGTTGCTGATGTTCAGCGTGCCCACGCTGCTGGCCAATGTGTTGCAATCGCTCAATGGCACGATCAACTCGATCTGGGTGGGGCGCATGATTGGCGAAGAGGCGCTCGCCGCCACCGCCAATGCCAACATCATCATGTTCCTGATGGCCAGCGCGGTGTTCGGCTTCGGCATGGCTGGCACGGTGCGCATCGGCCAGCGCTTCGGCGCGCGCGACATCGACGGAGCACGCCGGACGATGGGCACCGCAGTGGGTTTCTGCTTTGCCCTGATGGTGATCATCTCGGTGCTCGGCTTCGTGGCCACACCCATGCTGCTGACGCTGCTCGGCACGCCCGAGGGGGTCTATGAGCTGGCGCTGTCTTACCTGCGGATGCTGTTCGTCTCGATGCCGCTGGGCATGGTCGGCGTCATGCTGTCGATGTCCTTGCGCGGCGCGGGCGATGCACGCACGCCGCTGATCTTCATGATCGTCACCGTGGTGCTCGACGTGGGCCTCAACCCCGTTCTGATCGCGGGGTACGGTCCGTTCCCGGCACTGGGCATCACCGGATCGGCGCTGGCAACGGTGATCGCCAACGTGGTCAGCTTCTTCGGGATGCTGGCCTACATCTATGGCAAGGACCTGCCGCTGCGCCTGCGCGGCGCGGAGCTGGCGTACCTCAAGCCAGCGCGGACAGAACTGCGCTACATCGTGGCGAAGGGCGTGCCGATGGGCGCGCAGATGCTGATCATGAGTGCATCGGGCATTATTGTGGTCGGGCTGGTCAACCGCGAGGGCATGCTGATGACTGCCGCCTATGGCGCGGCCATGCAGCTGTTCACCTATATCCAGATGCCGGCGATGGCGATCGGCGGCGCGGTCAGCGCGATTGCCGCGCAGTACATCGGGGCGGGTAAGTGGGACCGGATCGGCGGATTGGCGCGCGCGGGCGTGCTGGTCAACTTCCTGCTCACGGGAGTGGTCACCGTGCTGCTGCTGCTGTTCGACCGGCCCGCACTGGTCTTGTTCCTCGGGCCGGAGAGCGAGGCAGTCGAAATCGCCCGACACATCCAGTTCCTCGCCAGCTGGAACTTCATCATCTTCGGCGTGACCATGGTGCTGACCGCCACCATGCGCGCGGCGGGCGCGGTGTGGGTGCCGCTGGTGATCCTGTTCGTCTCGCTCTACCCGGTGCGTCTGGGGTTCTACTATCCTGCCTACCGGTGGCTCGGATCGGACGCGATCTGGTGGTCATTCCCGGTATCCGGCATGGCCGCGCTGCTGATGGCCGGGTGGGCCTACAAGTACACCGACTGGCGTAAGAGCGCGCAGGCGGAGACACCGGAAGAAGCGATGGAACAGGCGCAGACCGACGGCCAGCCGGCGGGACGGTTCCAGCCGGATATCTAGCTACCCTGGCTTCTCCACCGCTGGACAACGCGCTCGACCTGCTCTTCCTCGCCGCCATATTCGCTCCACAGGTCGACGAAGCTGGGGTCTTCGGACGCTGGACGCTTGCTCTCTTCGAGGTTGTCGAACGACACGCGGATCGGGATCGAAACGCCCTCGCCGCAAATGATGCATTCGCGGTTGCGCAGCGCGGGGATCGAATCGAGAAAGCCGCGCGCGCCTTCGGGCATGGCGGCCTTCACGAAAGCCTGGTCGCGATCGTTGTTGAGGCGCATCGAGATGATCGTGCCGCACTGCGACAACACGCCTTCGGCAAGGTCGCTCGGTCGCTGGGTAATCAGGCCCAAGGATATGCCGTACTTGCGGCCTTCCTTGGCGATGCGGCTGAGGATTTTGCCAACCGACGAACCGTCGGCGTTCTTCTCGTTCGGCACGTAACGGTGCGCCTCCTCGCACACCAGCAGGATGGGCCGCGTCTTCTCGTTGCGGCCCCAGATGGCGAAGTCGAACACCATGCGGCTGAGCACGGCGACCACGGTGGAGGTAATGTCCGACGGCACGCCCGACACGTCGATGATCGAGATCGGCTTGCCATCGCCCGGCATGCGGAAAATGCGACTGATGAAGGTGGCCATGGTATCGCCGACCAGCATACCCGAGAACATGAACTGATAGCGCGGATCGGCCTTCAGCTCATCGATCTTGGTCTTGATGCGCATGTACGGCGCGGTGGTGGTGGCCTTGTCCAGCTTGCCCATCTCGTCCTGCAGCATCGTGGTCAGGTCGCTGATCAGGTAGGGGATCGGGCTGTCGACGGTGATCTTGCCCATCGTCTGCGCCAGCCGGTTTTTGTAGCGCGCGGCGAGCAGGCACTTGGCGAGGATGTCCTTGTCTTCCTGCAGGTCGTTGCCGGACGAGCGCAGCAGCACTTCGCAGTGCTCCTCGAAGTTCATCAGCCAGTACGGCATCTGCAGGTTCGAGACGTCGAAAATGGTGCCGGTGGTGCGGAACGCGGCGGAATATTCGCCATGCGGATCGACCATCACGATGTGGCCCTGCGGTGCTGCCTGGCAGATGCGGTGCAGCAGCAGCGCAGCGCTGGTCGACTTGCCGGTACCGGTCGAGCCGAGCAGCGCGAAGTGCTTGCCGAGGAACGCGTCGACATACAGGCCGGCGCGGATATCGGTGGTCGGGTAGACGGTCCCGATCTGGATCGCGCTGCGCCCGTCGCTGGCGTAGATCTGGCGCAAGTCGTCGGAAGTGGCGGGATAGACCAGCGCGCCGGGAATGGGATAGCGGGTGACGCCGCGGCGGAAACCGTGGATCTTGCCGGTCAGCTTCTCTTCGTTGCCTTCGCCCATGAAATCGATGTTGGCGAGAATGGCATTGGGCTCGCCGCGACGGTCCTGCCGCTGGTTGCGCACGCTGGCCAGAAGCCAACCGTCCCTGGTCTTGATCTTGATCTGGCTGCCCACTTGCCCGGCCAGCGCGATCGACGGATCGGGGTCATCTGCGCATTGGCGCAGCCGGTCGAGGTCGATCGCAATCTGCGAGCCCGACCCGGCAATTTCCAGAACCATGCCGATCGGCGTGGTGGCATTGTCGGGCGCATCATCCGGCGTGAAGGTGGTCGTCGCCATCTCGTTCATATGCTGGCCAATCCGCTTTCAGGTCGTTGTCTCGCCTGGCAGCAGGGTAGGCAGTCGAGGTTAAGATCGCGTCAATGGATGCGCGGGGGGAGCGCTCCCAGGGCTGCTAGACCAGCGCGTAAAGCCGTCCGGCGGCCCAGCCCATGAACAGCGAAAAGGCCACCGCGAGCAGGCCATAGAGGAACGAGTTCTCGTCCGCCTGTTCGGTGACGACGCGGTCCAGCCCTTCCTTGCGCACTTCCACGTGCGTGCTGGCAGCGGCGATCACCCGCCCGTCGCGCACGGCGAAGGTTTCCGCCACATAGCGGCCCACGGTTACGTTGGACGGCAGCGCGATGCGCGCCTGGTAAAGCACGCCCTCACTCATCGTCACCCCCGCCTCGTCCTGCTGGAACAGCCCGTCGCGGCGCCGCAGATCGACCAGCCCTTGCGTGAAGCGGGCATATTGCGGCGGGTCGATTGCCCCGGTGGGCGACAACTGCAGGTGGCGCAGGCCGAACTCGTAGATTGCCGCCGTGCGATCGTCGACGATCTCGCCGATGGGGGCCGAACTGGCCATGGCAAAGAATGATGGCACCGAGCGGAAACTGGTCGCCTCGGCATTGATCCAGATGCCGAGGAAGCGCTGCTTCTCGCGCACGCTGATCGCTTCGCCGGGACCGCGCAGGATGACAACGATATCGTAATCGTCGCTGGCGCGGCGTCCGTCGGGATCGAGGATGGCGCCGAACAGCAGCAGTTGCGTTCCGGTGAAGCCCTGGCGCACCTGCACCTCGTGCTGGCTGATCTCGGGCACCAGAATGGGATCGCGGCCCTGCGCGTGGGCAGTTTGCGACAGCGCCAGCAGCACAATGGCGAGCAGCCAGCGCTTCATAGCGGCGTCACCGTGTACACCTCGTCGGGCACGAACCCCAGGCCGATCAGCATCCGCAATGCCACCAGCAGCACTATCACCGCCAGCGCCAGTCGCAGGTATTCGGGCTTGGCGCTGAGCGCAATGCGCGTGCCGATCTGCGCGCCGGAGACCGAGCCCAGCAGCAGCAGCCCGGCGAGCACGATATCCACCGCCTGCGTGGTCAGCGCGTGGATCATGGTGGTCATCATGGTCACGAACAGGATGTTGAACAGGCTGGTGCCAACCACGACATTGGCGCTCATCCCGAGTAGGTAGAGCATTGCGGGCACCAGGATAAACCCGCCGCCGATGCCCATCAGCATGGTCAGAATGCCCACCACCATGCCCAGTAGCAGCGGCGCCAGCGGCGAGATGTACAGGCCCGAACGGTAGAACCGCCAGCGCAGCGGCAGGCTGGCGATCAGCGGGTGGTGGCGCCGCTTGGCCGGGCGGCGCACCGCCTCGCCCTTGGGAAACAGCGTCACGAGCGCCTCGCGCGCCATAAGCCCGCCGATCGAGCCGAGCATGACGACGTAGAGAATGTTGATGACCACGTCGATCTGACCGAACGATTCCAAGAGGTTGAACAACCCCGCGCCGATCAGCGCGCCCACCAGCCCGCCCGCAACGGTGACTCCGCCCATCTGGTAATCGACCCCGCCGCGCTTGCTTTGCGCGATCACGCCCGACACGCTGGCCCCGGTTACCTGGCTGGCGGCAGAGGCGGCGGCGACGGTCGGCGGGATGCCGTAGAAGATCAGCAGCGGCGTGGTCAGGAAACCGCCGCCGACGCCGAAAATGCCCGACAGAATGCCGGTCGCGCCGCCGAGCAGCACGATCAGCAGACCGTTCACCGCAAGGTTGGCGATGGGCAGGTAGACATCCATGTACAGCGCCTAACCCATAGGCGCTGCGGAATGAAGCCGCGAGGGTGGATTAGCTCAAAAACCGGCGGATAGTGTGAGCGCGGGGCCACTCGCGGGCTGCGCGTCGCCCGCCACGCGGAAGCGGTAGTCCGCCGCCAGCCGACCGCGCGCCTCACCCAGGCGGAAGGTGACAGCGGCGCTGGGACCAACGTCGAGCCGCGCGCTGCCGCGTTGCGCGCCGCCCCAGGCACCGCCGCCAGCGCGCAGGTCGAAGTCATCGCGCCGGACCACGCTGCGGTCGACCCGCACCTGGCCGTCGACGAAGGCTGTGTGGCCCTCCCCGCTGACATAACCGGCCTGGGCATAGGCTTCGGCTGTCGCCCCCAGCGGCAGGCTTTGCGGGGCAAGTTCGGTGACGGCGTAGACCGCCGGGCGCACCTGGGTACCGCCGGCAAACCGGCTGTCGCGCTGGCTGACGCGCAGTTCCGCCGCCACGCGCAGCGGCACGGCGCCCGAGGGGCGTGCCGAAAGGCCCAGCGCCACCTCTTCCTCGCGGTCGCCCTGCAGCGCGGCCGCAGCGCGCAGGTATGCTTGCGGGCGATGGCCGCTGGCGGGCGCGAGGTTGTAGCGCGCCACCGCGCCGACCTGGCTGCGCCCGTACGACGGGCGTCCGGAGGCGAGCGGCGTGGTGGTGTCGTCGCGCCACAGCAGCCAGCCATCGGCGGTCCACCGGCTGGCGCGGCGCGCGGGTGCCGAGGCAGCGGCCCCAGACGGCGGAGCGACCAGCAGCGCAGCGCTGCGATCAACCGGCGCTGCGACGGCCGCGCCGGGCGAGCGGGCGTTGAACCAGGCGGCCAGCTCCGGCGGCAATTCCATCCGCGCGAATCCGGCGGCCATCAGCATGGCGTGCCCGGCGGCGACGCGCTGTGTCATTGCCTGAGGGGGCGTCAGCGGGACCGGCGGGGCGGGTTGCAGCGCCTCGCCGGGTGGAATCGGGACTGGCAGCATCGGCCACGGCGCAACGGGAACCGGAGCGGCTCCCGGCGGCATGGCTTGCTGTGCATGGCTCTGCGTCGGTTGCTCCCGCATCGCCGCAACGATGAGCGCCGGGGCAGCGCTGCCGGCCACGGGCAGCTCCACGGCTGGCGGAACGATCGGCGAGGCCCAGGTGGCCGCGCGCAGCAGGCTCCAGCCGCCGAGTACCAGGGCAAGCATTATCACCGGCTGCCCGCGCATCCGCGCAGGCGAGCGTTCGCCGGTCGGGCGGCGTGCGCGGCTCATGCCACCTGTCGCTCGGTTGCCAGGCCAAACGGCTCGGACAGCGAGGCCAGTGCCAGCGGCGCGGGTGCGGGATGGCGATCGTGGCGGGTTTTCTCCCAGCGTGGCAGCCCGCCCGCCAGCGTGCGCAGATAGGCCGTAAAGGCCCGCCGCCCGGCCATGATCGCGATCACGTTGGCCAGCGGGATGCGCGCCACTGACAGTGCGCCCTGCCGCCAGCCGTGCTCGCGCGCCGTAAAGCCCGCACGCCAGGCCGCACGCCAGACGAAGGCGAGCAGATTGAACGTCACCAGCGCGGACAACAGCGAATCGCCCTGCCACGGTCGGGCGAGGCCCACCTGGTCGAGCAGCATCAGCACACCGCTGAGCGCGAAAAAGCCATAGCCGCAAGCCAGCACCAGCGCCGCCATCGGCCCGCGCCGGTCGCGCGCGCGCATCCAGCACTCGGCTAGCGAGCCATCTCCCCAACCCAACCGGTCCCAGCCTTGCAGGGCGATGCCGTGGACCCAGCGCGCCTTCTGCCGCACCGCCTCGTCCAGCCGGGCGGGAAAATAGGCGCGGGTAGCGATCAGCGAGCCATCCTCGCCGCGCACCCGCAGGAAGCGCGAGCGTCCGCCGAACTGGCTGACGCGCAGCCCCAGCTCATAGTCCTCGGTCAGCGAATCGAGCGAGAACGGCACCCCGCCCGCCGCATCGGCCAATCGCCGCAGGATCGCCCGGTCAACCGCGCAGCCGACGCCCGCTGCGGGCAGACAGGTGCCCAGCCAGTCGCGCACCACCAGCGTCTTGCCGTGCGCCTCGGCGAATTCCTCGCAATAATGGCTGCCCAGCCAGCGCTTGCCATGTTGCGGCAGCGGCACCACGGGCAATTGCACAAATTCGGCGCGGTCCATCGCCTTGTCGAGCAGGGCCAGCGCGGCGGGATCGACCATGTCCTCGGCGTCGTGCAGCAGGATCATGCGATAGGGAGCGTTCATCCGCCGCTCGTCCACTTCCATCGCCCGGTACAGCCGATTGAGGCAATCGGCCTTGGTCGACGGGCCGTCGCAATCGTGCACCACCAGCCGCACCCGCCGGTCGGTCCCGGCAGCG
>JBDSUF010000029.1:0-89321 GCA_039927835.1 Alteraurantiacibacter sp. | reverse complement strand
GCTCTGCAGGCTTTTTGGCGCTTGAGGATTTGGGTCTCATCTTCGTTCCTTCGTCACTACGACGAGACCCAAATCCTCCTTAAATCACAACCTCAAATCTGCGCCATAGGTGCTGACGGGGAACAGTCACTCGATTTTGGCTAAGGATTTCTCGCTCGACGGCGCTGCGAGCGCTCGTGCCCGCCGTCTCCGGCGGAGAAGCAGATTGCCCGTCTCCGGATCCGCTTACTATGTTCAAGCCTTCCCGTCCCCGGTACGCGGCCTGTCGCTAGCACCTTTAATCCCAGCATCGCGAAGAGAATGCAAGAGGGGCTAGCGTCAGCTTGTTTGCCCGAATTGAGGTAACATTTTCCCAGATAACGATCGCGGGTAAATCGCGGCTCAGTCGCGGAAATCCAAGCGGTTTGCTTCCCATCATGGGCTGTTAATCGCAGTTTACCCGCCAGATACCCGTAGAACCGGGAATGCAGGTCTTGAGACCAGTCTGCTACCGACTGCGTTGCGCACCAGACAGTCAGCCAAGCTAACCGATTTTCGCCTTAGGGCGCGCTGTGTCTGGAGCATGGCGCAGTCCTGTTAACCCACCGTCGAAATCCGTCGCCAGCTAGTCTCGCGGGGTCGAAGGGGCCGCCGCACGTGGGCAAGCGGCGAGCGGGTGATTTGCCAGCCAAGCCATGCCGACCATGTCGAGCAGACGGGTGCTGACATCGTCCCCCAGTCGCAGGTAGGTGTCATTGCCCGGCGACCACGGCCGCCAGGGCATGGCCGCTGTATCGGGCGATCCGGTCTCGCCGGGCTGATCAGCTCGGCGACGGCGGTATATGTCGGCTGGAAGCGGCTGCGTCGCGGTTCTGTCGCAAGTTAAGATCTGGGGCTGGACAGACCGCCCCGCCAGGCGATAGCGGCGCGTATGAGCATCGAGGCAACGATCATGAACACGGCCACGGGCCGCCCGATCCAGAAAATGACGTTCGGACGGATGCCCAAGCCATGGGCGAGCTTCAATCTTGCAACCGGCGAACTGGTCACAGCCGAGCGGATTGACGTGGGCAAGCCTGCGCCGGGCAAATTCAGCGCGACGGTCGACGTGTGGGTTACGCTGAAGCCAGCCTGATGGCATCCGGCACCGTGAAGGATCTCGCTCGTGGCCGATAGCACGCCCGCCATATGCGCTGTCGGGATCGACTTCGGCACGACCAATTCGGTTGTGGCGCGAACGCATGCGGACGGGAGGGCGGACCTGGTCGAATTTGCCGCACCCGATGGCCCCAGCGCCGTATTCCGTTCCGCATTGTGCTTCTGGCAGGACGAGACGATCCGTGGCGGGCTCGGCCATGAGGCTGGCCCTTGGGCAATCGCCGAGTTTCTCGATTTCCCCCAAGGCAGCCGCTTCCTGCAGTCGTTCAAATCCATGGCTGCCAACTCCTTGTTCGAAAGCGCCAGCCTGTTCGACAAACGCCTTCGTTTCGAGGAACTGGGGCAGGTTTTCCTGACTCATCTGCTTGCCCACAGCGGCGCGGCCCTGCGCGATCTGCCCGACAGGATCGTCATCGGTCGCCCGGTGCGGTACGTCGGCGCTCGTCCGGATCCGGCGCTGGCGCGGGCGCGCTATGATGCAATGTTCGCCGTGCTCGGTCGCCCCGTCTCGTATGTCTATGAGCCACTGGGTGCGGCATACAGCTTTGCCTCCGGCCTGACCGAGCCAGCCACCTTGCTGGTGGCGGATTTCGGTGGCGGTACCAGTGATTTCTCGATTGTCCGCGTCGCAGCGCCGGGCACGGCAAAGCGCTGTGTTCCGCTCGGTTCGGCGGGGATTGGCATCGCGGGTGACAAGTTCGATTTCAGGATAATGGATCACCTGGTCCTGCCGCTGTTGGGCAAGGGCGGGACATATCGCTCGTTCGACAAGGAGCTGGATATACCGGCAGGCTTCTTTGCGGATTTTGGCGATTGGTCGCGGCTTGCGCTGATGCGCAACCGGCGGACCCTCGATGAACTGGCGCGCTTGCAGCGCAGCGCGGTCGAGCCTGCCGCGATCCAGCGCATGATCGCGGTGATCGAATGCGAGTTGGGCCATTCGTTGTACGAGACGGTCGGCCAGCTGAAGCGCACGCTTTCGACCGAGCCCCAGGCAGAGTTTCGTTACGAGGGGCCGGGCCTGACGATTGCGGCAGAAGTCAGCCGCAGCCAGTTCGAACGTTGGATCGAGCCCGATATGGTGCGCATCGGGCAAACGGTGGACTCCGCGCTGGCCAAGGCCGGCATGGTGCCGGGTCAGATCGATCATGTGTTCCTCACCGGCGGCTCGTCGCTGATCCCCGCAGTTCGCCGGCTGTTCGAACGACGCTTCGGAGAAAGCCGCATCGCACAGGGAAACGAATTGACCTCGATCGCGCATGGTCTTGCATTGCTGGCGCAGGACCCTGATTTATCAACCTGGGCGGTCACCGATGAGGAACAGTCATGAGCGTCGCATTTCGCCGCGAAGGGGATGATGAACATCTCGAACCCAAGTTTGAACTGCCGCTTCCGCCCGGTCCCAACCTGGTCACCGCGCGGGGCCTTGCCCAGATCCTGGCGACGGTGGGCGAACTGGAAGCAAGGCTGTCAGCGGAGACTGCCGAAGCTGGCATTGCGGCGATAAAGCGTGATCTGCGCTACTGGCGCACACGGCAGGCGACGGCTGAACTTGTCGACACCCCCGACGGCACCCGTGTCGCATTCGGCACCACGGTCTCCATCCGGCTGGGCGGTGTTGATCGCACGATCACCGTTGTCGGCGATGACGAGGCGCGCCCCGCCTTGGGCCTGCTTTCCTTTTCGGCGCCCTTGTGCCGGGCGATGATGGACGCCGAGGAGGGCGACATGCTGGATTTTGCGGGCAAGACCGATGGAATCGAGATCCTCGCAATCGGGGTGACGCCAGGGTGAGGTGACCGTTCGACGCGCGGCTCCCGGCCGCGATGGCTGCTTGCTCAGCCATGCCGCGCAAGTCTAATGCTAATCGATGGCGACGCGTTCGATCCTGATTGTGGGCGGGGGCACCGCCGGATGGCTGACAGCAGCCTATCTCGCCCGCTTTTTCGACCTTGCGAACAATCCCCACATTCGGATCACCGTCCTGGAATCTCCCGATGTCCCGATCGTCGGCGTGGGGGAGGGGACTTTCCCGACGATCCGCAACACGCTGCGCTACATTGGCATCGACGAGAGCGAGTTCATGCGAACGACCTCGGCGACGTTCAAGCAGGGCATTCGCTTCGACGATTGGGTGCACACGCCGGTTGAGGGGCGCAGCGAGCATTTCCTGCACCCGTTCGAAGCGCCTTATCACGTCGAGACTCACAACCTGGTGTCCTATTGGCTGCTGCAGGACGAGCGTACGCGCCCTTCGTTTGCCGATGCGATGACGATCCAGAACCGTGTTGCCGAAGCAGGTCGCGCGCCCAAGGGAGCCGGCGAAAGCGATTTCGACGGACCGCTGAATTACGCTTATCACTTCGACGCCAGGCGCATGGCGGAGGTCCTCGCGAGCCAGGCACGGCAGCTCAAGGTCGTCCACCTGCAGGGATTGATGATCGGCGTCGAGCTCAATCCGGCAACGGGGGCCATCGACCACATTGTAACGCGCGAGCATGGCGCGCTGACGGCGGATCTGTACATCGACTGTTCGGGCTTCCGGGCAGAGTTGACCCGCGGCGCGCTCAAGGTCCCGTTCAAGCCGGTCAACGAGGTGCTGTTTACCGACCGGGCGATCGCCTGCCGGTTGCCTTACGAGCGGGCCGACGCGGCCTTGCCCAGTTACACCGTGGCTGCGGCCCACGCCGCCGGATGGAGCTGGGACATCGGGCTCGCCACAGGCAAAGGGATCGGCTGCGTCTATTCAAGCGCGCACATGAGCGAGGATGCCGCCCACGACTTGCTGGACCAACGCACCGGTGGGCGCAGCCGGGACGTGTCGGTGAGGACTATCCCGTTCGAGGCGGGCTATTGCACGCGGCCGTGGGAAAAGAACTGCGTCGCGGTGGGCCTGTCGAGCGGGTTCCTTGAACCGTTGGAATCGACCAGCGTGTTGATGATCGAGGCTGCGGTGGCGATAATCGCCGAGCTGTTTCCGCATTACGGGCCGCCCGATGGCCCCGCTCGCCGGTTCAACGAACTGATGACGGCACGCTATGAAAGCATCATCAATTTCCTCAAGCTACATTACTGTCTCAGCCAGCGGGAGGAACCGTTCTGGCGCGACAATGCCGCGGCATCGTCGGTTCCAGAGCGCTTGCGCGACCTGCTGGAACAATGGCGCTATCGCCCGCCCAGCCGGTTCGATTTCGTGTTCGACCATGAGAGCTTCGCCTTTTTCAACTACCAGTACATCCTCTATGGAATGGAATTCCGCACCGACCTTTCGCCGGTGCGCGAAGAGTTTCCGCACACCGGCGAAGCACACAGGATTTTCCAGCGCATCCGCCAGTTCGGTGACCGGGCGGTGCGTGATTTGCCCGCGCATCGCGCCATGATCGATCAGCTGAAGTTGGCACCGTTCGGAGCGACCGAATAGCTCAGGACCGGTCCTATCAGATCGCGCCGGGAGCCTGTTCGCCCTGGATCGCGCCAAGTTCGCCGCTCTCACGGGCTTTCCTGCCGTAGACCGCCTCGAACAACGGGCCGGCCATCATCGTGGTGACGATCGCCATCATGACCATGATCGAGAACAGCGCCGGGCCGATGACCCCTTGTTGCAGGCCGATGTTGATGATGATCAGTTCCATCAGCCCGCGCGAGTTCATCAGTGCGCCGATACCCAGCGCCGTGCGATTGTCCTCGCCCGACAGGCGCGCCGCCGCCCAGCAGGCGCCGAACTTGGCCACGATCGAGACCACCAGGATGCCAAACGCGATCAGCAGCAGCTGGGGCGAATTGACCATGTCCATGCGGGTATTGAGGCCGGAGTAGGTGAAGAACATGGGCAGCAGCACGACCACGGCGAAAGGTTCAACCTTGCGCCGCAGTTCCTGCACGAATTGACCACGCGGCATGCAGGCGCCGAGCAGAAAGCCACCGAATACGGCATGGAGCCCGGCAGCATCCATCAGGAAGGCGGACAGGCAGAACAGGCACAGGGTGATGCCCAGCACGGTGTTGCTCATTTCGCCCCTGGCCTCGACCGCGCGGCCGAGAGGGGCAAGCAGCCGTTTTCCGAAGAAGAACAAGAATGCCGCATAGGCAACGCCGCAGATGATCGCCAGCAGCGCCACCCCGGCACCGGCGCCGAAAGTGGCCAGCACGATGGCCAGGATACACCACGACACCGCATCGTCGAACGCGCCCGCTGTCAGCGACAAGGTACCCAGCGAAGAATTGGTCAGTCCGCGTTCGTTGATGATTCTCGCCAACATGGGAAAGGCGGTCAGCGCGATGCAGGCGCCGAGGAACAAGGTTGCATTGGCCTGGCTGATGCCATCGGCAAACAGCCCGGGAACCTGAAGCAGCAACGGCGTAATGAGGATGGCCATCAAGAATGGCGTCCCGATCCCGGCCAGCGAGACGGCAACCGCGCTCTTCGCCTTGGTCTTGAAGTGATCGAGTTGCAGGGTGCTGCCGACCAGGAACATGTACAACCCGACGCCGAACTGGGCTCCGGCGTAAAGCACGCTCTTGGTTTCCTGGGGGAAGACCGCAGCCGAGAATTCCGGGAAGATCAGGCCCAGCAAAGACGGCCCGAGAATCACACCGGCAATCATTTCGCCAACGACCTGCGGTTGGGCGAGCAGCTTCTGGCCCAGCCAACCGACCACGCGGCAAGTCGCAATTATGATTGCCAGCTGGAGGAAGAAGCGGATCGAGAAGTCGGTTGGCGATAAACTCGCCTCGGCCTGCACGGCGGGACCGTGCGCGCTGAAGACGTCAGCCGCGGCCTGAAAAAATTGCCTGGATAGGTCGGCGATCACGAATTTTCCCCCCTCGTCACGCCCCGTGTCTCCCGGGATCTGCATCACACGAACCCGACCGCCGCCGAAACGCAAATGCTTTGTGCTGACTGTTAAACCGATTTTCGGCAAATCGACGGTCACTGTTGCCATCGAACGACAGAGTAGTATTGTGCCTACATGTGAGCGATACCATTATAGGATTGTAGCATCGTCTGGGAGGTCGGTCTTTGAAGATTATCACAGCGCGGGACTTCAATCAGGATATCAGCCGGGCGAAGCGATTCGCCGCCACGGAACCCGTATTCGTGACCGACAGAGGGCGCACCACCCACGTGCTGTTGAGCATCGGAGCCTATCGCGAGTTGAGTGGGGAACAGCCGAACATCCTCGAGCTGATCAGTGCGCCAAACGATAGCGGCGCGCTGGCTGTGCCCGACGCGCATGGCAGCTTCGTCCGCCGGACCTTGCGCTGATGTACCTGCTCGACACCGGGCTGCTTGTCGAACTCCGCGAGGCGCGACGATCTGCCGGCAACCAGGCCTTGATCGCGTGGGCCGAGCGCGTTCCGGCTGCGCAGATGTTCATCTCGGCGGCGACCTTGCTTGAGCTGGAAAGCTTTGCTGCGCAGGCCGCACGGCATTCCAAGGAGATCGGCCTGACATGGCGAGACTGGCTCGACCGGCAAATTTGCACCGCCTTCGCCGAGCGCATTCTGCCGGTCGATGTCGCGGTCGTTCGTCGTCGGTTCCAGATATCCTATGCGGACGACAGGGAGGGGATACTTGCCGCCACCGCTCTGGTTCATAACCTGACATTTGTGACTGCAGAGCCGCAGAAGTACCGCGCTGGACGGGTAAAGGTTCTGGGCCCTGCCGGGCTGGAGCTCGACGGCGCCGAAGATACAGACTGGCGCGGCGCCACCCATTCGGGCACCGCGTGGTTTCGCAACCTGCTCATCCGCTAGGTCGTTCGGGCGACCAACGAGACGTGCGCGCAAGGCCTCTACCCTTGTCCGCATGCCGCACTGTACAAAACCGAAAATGGCTTGCGATCAATGGCCTGACGATGATTCTGTCGCCCGCCCGGAACCTCCGGGCAGGGTCCACGTTGCTTGTGTAACCACTTACATCCCCGGATTAAACCCATGAATTTCCACACCATGACGCTTGTCGACCACGACGCCGACGCCGACACCGATGGCACGCTGGCCCGCCTGCCGGTCGCCCGCACCCAGGCCGCGCCGCGCGTGGCCATGATCGGGACCTACCTGCCGCGCCGTTGTGGCATTGCTACCTTTACGGCCGACACCGCGCGCAGCCTGAGCGCAGGGCCGCGCCACCTCTCGGTCGACATCTATGCCCTGACGCACGCCGCCGACCGCACCGAATACCCCGACGCCGCCGCCACCATCGACGGCTCCACTGTGGCGGGGGTGCGCTGCGCCGCCGAGGTCATTAACCGCAGCGGCGTCGAGGCGGTATGGATCCAGCACGAATTCGGCATCTTCGGTGGCCAGGACGGCGAACGGGTGATCGATCTGGCGCAGGCGCTGGCTGCCCCGCTGATCGTGACGTTCCATACCGTGCTGAAGCAGCCATCGCCCAACCAGCGGCGCATAGTCGAGTACCTGTTGCAGCGTGCCTCGCGCGTGATGGTCATGTCGCGCTCTGGCCGCGAGGTGCTGATCTCGACCTATGGCGCGCGTCCGGCAATCGTCCGGGTGATCCCGCACGGCGCGCCCGACCGCCCCTTTGTCAGCAATGATCGCGCCACGGATGACCGGGGCGAGCGCAGGCCGGTGTTGATGACCTTTGGCCTGCTGGGTCCGGGCAAAGGGCTGGAGACTGCCATCGCCGCGCTGCCCGCTATCCGCGCCGATTATCCGGGCCTGCTTTACCGCATCGTGGGTATAACCCATCCCGACCTGGTGGCGCGCGAAGGTGAGGCCTATCGCGAAAAGCTGATGGCTCTGGCCGAGCAGCTTGGCGTGGCGGGCAATGTCGAATGGGTGAACGGCTTTCTCGAGACCGAGGAACTGCTCGACCAGTTGGCCGGCTGCGACATCTACCTCACGCCCTATCTCAACTTGCAGCAGTCCACATCGGGCACGCTCAGCTATGCCGTGGCGCTGGGTCGGGCGATCGTGTCGACCCCCTATGAACACGCCCGCGAAGTGCTCGGCGACGGGGCCGGGGTGCTGATCGATCCGGGAGACAGCGATGCCATCGCCACGGCCGTGCGCGACCTGCTCGACGATCCGGTCCGTTTCGAACAGATCCGCCAGCGTGCCTATGCCAAGGGCCGCGAGACGATCTGGCCCGCCTTCGGTCGCGCTGCCACCGCGCTGGTCGAGGAAGCCGTCAGCCCACTGCGCGCACCCTTGCCAGCCATGGCGCCGCCATCGGGCGATGCGCTGTTCCACATGAGCGACGGCGTGGGCCTGTTGCAGCACGGGATCGGCGTGGTGCCCGACCGGCGGCATGGCTATTGCCTCGACGACAACGTGCGCGCCCTCATCGCCATGCACGATGGGCTGCATTTGCCCGCAGGCGATCGCCGCCGCTGGACCAGCGTTTATGCCAGTTTCGTCCAGCACGCGTGGAACCCCGAGCGGCAGACCTTCCGCAACTTCATGAGCTTCGACCGCCGGTGGTGCGAGGAGGAAGGCTCGCACGACAGCTTCGGGCGGGCCTTGTGGGGTCTTGGCGTAACGGCGCACCGCGCCTCGGGCGAGGATATGCGCGCCTGGGGCCTGCACTGGTTTGACGAGGCCCTCCCCGGCTTCGAGCGCATCGATTCGCCCCGCTCGTTGGCATTGGCGGCGCAAGGCGCGGCCAGCGTGCTGCGCGGGCATCCGCTGCACCAGGGCGCTCGCGACCTGCTCGAACGTACCGGGCAGCAATTGCTGCTGCTGCTCGAAATCAGCCGCCGCCCACGGTGGCCGTGGTTCGAGGTCGTCCTGGGCTATGACAATCCGCGCCTCCCGCAAGCCTTGCTGCTCGCGGGCGAGGCCTTGCAACAGCCGGACTGGATCGCGGCGGGTCTTGATACCCTGCGGTGGATTTGTGAGCGCCAGACCAGCGCGGCGGGTCTGTTCCGTCCGGTCGGCTCGGAATCGTTCGGCCTTGCGCACACCCAGTTGCCGTTCGACCAGCAGCCGCTCGAAGCGCAGGCGGCCATCGAGGCGGCGCTGACGGCGCACGCTCTCACCGGCGACGCGTATTGGGCGCGAGTGGCCGAGCGCTCGTGGCAATGGTTCTTCGGCGCCAACGATCGCGGGGTCGCGCTGGCTGATCTGACCAGTGGGCGCTGTCGTGACGGCGTCACGCCAAGGGGGGCAAACCTGAACTGCGGCGCCGAATCGATCCTGGCGCTACATGCCTCGTTCAGCGCAATGCGACGATTGCGGGAGGCCAGATTGAAGGCGGGCGGCCAATTGCGACATGCGGGAGAAGAACACGGTGGACCAACTCGTTACGGCGCGGCCAACCCGACCGACGATACTTGATCTCAGGCTTCACGCCGATCCCTCGCGGGTGGTCTTGCGCCCGTTCCATCTGGGTTGGCAATCGGCCGCGGCACCGCATGACCGGTCGACCAGACTGGTGGCGGATATCCTTGCCTTGTCCGACCGGCAGGCGGCTGCCGAATATCGCCGTGTGCTCCACGATTTCCGCGACCGGCACTGGCTGATCGAGCAGGTTTTCGACCAGCGGTTCGAGCATGTGGAGGCGATGCTGGACATGCCCGAGCAGTCGCTGACACGCGCTCAGCGGCGCCTGATCGGGGCCTATTTCTGCCACGAATATACCTATGCCGCGGCGGCGATCATGAACCCGTCGATCGTCCCGCATCCCGACCAGTCAGGCATGGATGGCGGCAGCTGCCGCTTTGTCATGAGCCTGCGCACGGTCGGCGAAGGACACATCAGCACGATCAAGTTCCGCGAAGGTATTGCCTATCCCGATGGCCGGCTGGACTTGTGGCCCGAGGGACCGGTAGCCATTGCCGCCGAAGGGGTGGAGCAGGACGGCGCCGATACCGTGCTGGTCCGCCGTCATCCCGACGCCAATCTGTCCAACACGGTGATCTTTCCGGTAACCGAGGCGCAGCGCGGCGGGCTGGAGGACTTGCGCCTCACCCGGCTGGTGGCGGCGGATGGCTCGTTTGAGTGGGTTGGCACCTATACCGCCTATTCGGGCAGCCAGATCCGCTCCGAGCTGATGCGCACTCGCGACTTCCGGGACTTCGAGCTGCGACCGGTGATCGGGCGGGCGGGCCGCAACAAGGGCATGGCGCTGTTCCCGGCGCAGATCGACGGCCAGTACGTGATGATCGGGCGGCAGGACGGCAAGAACATGTACTTGCTGCGATCGGATGACCTGACCACCTGGGACGATGACGGCGTGCTGCTGATGGAGCCGCGCTATCCGTGGGAGCTGATCCAGATCGGCAATTGTGGCTCGCCGATCCTGACCGATCACGGCTGGCTGATGCTGACGCACGGCGTGGGCGCGATGCGCAAGTACGCGCTGGGCTGCGTGCTGCTCGACAAGGACGATCCCAGCCGCGTGCTGGCCCGTTCGCGCGAGCCGATCCTGACGGCGGAGAATGCCGACCGCTCGGGCTATGTGCCCAACGTGGTCTATAGCTGCGGCATGCTGCTGGTGGGCGAGCAGCTGCACATCCCCTATGGCATTTCCGACAGCGCGGTGGGCTTTGCGACGATGGCGCTGCCCGATCTGCTGGCGACGATGGAATGACGGCCACCTAAACGTCGGGCAGCACCTGGCTGGCAAAACCCCAACCGGCGAGCGACTTCGATTGCGCCCGGTCGACCAGGCGCTTGAGGTCGTCGATCGAGTAGGGATGCGCGTTGTCCATGCCCTTCAGCTCATTCCACGCGATCGGCACGGCCACGGGGGCGTTTTCGCGAGCACGCGCCGAATAGGGCAGCACCGCGGTCGCGCCGCGCTGGTTGCGGAGCCAGTCGATGAAGATGCGGCCCTTGCGCTTGGCCTTGCTCATCGTCGCCACGAACCGGTCTGGTTCTGCCTGGCTGAGCGCTTCGGCGAAGCGGCGCGAGAAATCCTTGTGCACGTCCCACGAATGTCCCGGCGTCAGCGGCACCACCACGTGCACCCCCTTGCCGCCCGAGAGCATGGCGAAGCTGACCAGCCCGAGATCGGCCAGCCGGTCGCGGATATGGGTGGCGGCGCTCTTCACCGCCTCGAAGTCGAGACCTACATCGGGATCGAGGTCGAACACCATCCGGTCGGGCGCCTCGACAGCGGTCGACCGCGCGACCCAGCCGTGGAATTCGATCGTGCCCATCTGCACACATTCGATCAGACCGGCGGCATCCTCGACATAGAGGTAATCCTCGGCTCCACCGTCCTTTTCGCGGATCGGCACGTGGTGGACGTGGGGCCCCAAGCCGCCGGAATCGTGTTTCTGGAAGAAGCACTTCTTGCCGCGCCCTTGCGGGCAGCGCACCAGGCTGATCGGTCGCCGCGCGGCGTAGGGCAGCATGGCAGGAGCGATGGCGGCGTAGTAATCGGCCAGTTGGCCTTTGGTCTGGCCGCTTTCGGGAAAGATCACTCGCTCACGACTGGACACGGTGACTGGCGCTTCGGCCTGTGGTGCCGGAGCAGGCGTTTCGGGGGTAACGTCGGTGGCGGGTTTGTCCGTCCGCAAGCCGAGGAAGCTGCCGTGGCGCACGGTTCCGCCCCCATTCTTGTCATTAGGGCCGGTGAACTCGGCAAAGGCAATCTCGGCCACCAGCGTGGGCTTGAGCCAGGTGACGCCGCGCGCGGCCACACGGTCAACTTCGGCGGGAGGCTCGGCCACGGTCAGCTTGGCGAATTTGGCGGCGAGATCGGTCAGGGTGTCGCCATCGAACCCGGTGCCGACGTTGCCCTTGTAGACCAGCCGCTTGCCTTCATACTGGGCCAGCAGCAGCGAGGAGAACGGCCGCCCGCGCGCGGTCGATTTCTTCCAGCCGATAATGACGAATTCCTGCCGCCGGGTGCACTTGACCTTGACCCAGCTGCCGCCCCGCTTGCCGGTATAAGCGCCATCGATGGTCTTGCTGATGATCCCTTCCTGCCCCGCCTTGCACATGGCCGAAAACAGCTTCTCGCCCGCGCCGATCACGTGATCGGTGACGTAGACCGGCGGCGTGGCAGCCGAAAGCAGCGCTTCGAGGCGCTCCTTGCGTTCGATATTGGGCAACTGGGCGAGGTCCTCACCGTTCAGTTTGATGAGGTCGAAGGCGTGGAACTGCAGCAAGTCATCCTTGCCCTGACTGCCGTGGCCGCGCTTGAGCACGTTCTGCAGCGACGAGAAATCGGGGTTGCCTTCGGCATCCACCGCAATGATCTCGCCGTCGATCAGCGCGCTGGGCAGGTCAAGCGCCGCCATCGCCTCGACCAGCGGAGCAAACTTGTCGGTCCAGTCCTTGCCGTTGCGGGTATAGACGCGCACCTCGGCCCCGCGAACGGCGATCAGCGCGCGATAGCCGTCGAACTTGATCTCGTGCAGCCAGCGGTTCCCGGTCGGGACAGCATCGACCAGTTTGGCCAGCTGCACAGGACGGAAGCCGGGCAGCGGAGCCGGTTTGCTGGGCTTGCGCGCCTTGACGGCGTTGTGTTTGGCCGCCTTGGCCATTTGCCCGGTGAAGGCGGTGCCTTGCTTGCCCGCCAGCGCAAACTCACCCTGCTTGTCGGCGGCGATCTCGGCCATCGAGCGCCCGGTCAGCACGCTGGTCAGCGCGCGCTCGACCAGCACGTCGCCGCCTTCCGAATGCTCGTCCGCCACCTTGCGCAAGAGCCAGTTCTCGCGCTTCTCGTTGCCGCGCGGCTTCAGGCGGATGAGGATCCACTCGCCTTTCATCCGCTCGCCATCGAGCGTGAAGTGGAGGTGGCCCTTGTCGATATCGGTCCAGCTCTTGCCTGCCACCGGAGCCCAGGTGCCGCGATCCCACAGCATCACCGTGCCGCCGCCATATTCGCCTTGCGGGATGGTCCCCTCGAAATCGGCGTAGGACATCGGGTGGTCCTCGGTCCGCACCGCCAGCCGCTTGATCTCCGGATCGGGCGAGGGACCCTTGGTCACCGCCCAGCTTTTCAACACGCCATCGGCTTCGAGGCGGAAATCCCAGTGCAGCCGCGTGGCATCGTGCTTCTGGACGATGAAGCGGTTGCCGCCCGTGCTCGAGGCTCGCTTGCCGGCAGGTTCGGGGGTGGCCTTGAAGTCGCGCTTGGCGTTGTAGGTCGCCAAAGGATCGCGTTTGGGAGAAGCGCGCTTGGCCACGGTCAGGCCCGCTTGCGCCGGCTGGCCGCCGGTTTCTTCGCGGGCGCTTTCGGCTTGGCCGGAGCCTTGACCGCCTTGCCGCTGCCACCAACCGATTGCTTGAGCGCCGCCATCAGGTCGATGACGTTGGAGCCCCGCGCCCCCGCCGGTTCGCCGACATCCTCGAGGATCGCCTTGCCGGTCTTGGACTTGGCTTTCTTGTCGATCAGCTTGCGCAAGGCATCGACATAGCGATCGTGGAAATCGCTCGCCTTGAACGGTGCAGAGCGCTGCTCGATCAGCGCCGAAGCGAGGTCGAGCAGTTCGGTCTTGGGCTTTTGCGCGTCAATCTCGGAGAAGAACGCCTGCCCCTGCCGGACCTCGTCAGCATAGCGCAGCGTCTCGAGTAGCAGACCCTTGCCGCACGGTTTCAGCGCCACCAGCTTCTCCTGCCCGCGCACCGAAAGCTGCCCCAGCGCCACCTTGCCCGCCTTGCGCAGCGCCTCGCGCAGCACGACGAATGCCTCTTCGGCAAGCTCATCCTGCGGGACCACGTAATAGGGCTTTTCGAAATACAGCGGATCGATCTCGGTGGCGTCGACGAATTGCACCAGCTCCAGCGTGCGCTTGCTTTCGATGCGCACCGCCTCGATTTCCTTGTCCTCGATCAGCACGAAGTTGCCCTTGGACAGCTGGTACCCGCGGATAATGTCGTCGCGATCAACCGGGCCGATGCCCGGCACGACTTTCTCGTAGGCAATCTGCTTGCCGCTCGGTTCATGGATCTGGTTGAAGCTGATCTTTGCGCCAGACTTGGTGGCAGGGTAGATTTCCACCGGGATCGAAACGAGCGCCAGCCTGATCTGCCCCTGCCAATATGCCCGTGCTGCCATCGCGCCGTCTCCTGCTCCCGCAGGGACAGCGCTTTAGCGGGCGATTGGTTTCATCCTCCCGCTTGCGCGCGGAATGCGGCGGCTGCGGCGTCCATCTCGCCAACCGGGTTGGCGGGGCCCGAATTGCGATTGGGAATGAACTCGTTGAGGACGTTGCGGCGCTGGATCAGCCAGCGGCCGTCAATCCGGGCGAACTCGTCCTCATAGAGGCCGTAAGTGCCCATCTTCATCTCGTCATTGGGGCCATGGTTGGCCATTTCCAGCCACAGGGTGCTGGCCCAGGCGCGATCCCCTTCGACGCGGATGGCCGAATTGAGCAGCACGTGGCGCAGCTTGGCAGGCTCGCCGTCGGCGGTGTGATAAAACCGCCCGATGCCTTGGCTGAAGTTGGTCACTGTTGTGCGGATCGCGTCGCGCCCACGCGTGGTGCCGGCGGCGAAGGTCAGCTCGCCATCGGGGGCGAATGTGGCGACGTAGGCATCCCAGTCAAAGTAATCGATGGCGAACATATAGCGCGCCATCAGGTCCTCGATTTCGGCCCGGTCGGCGGCATATTGCGCGCCATAGATGGGCGCTGAGTCCTGCGCTGCGGTTGGTGCCGATGCGACCATCGTCGCCGCAGCCAATGCCAGCAGGCCGGTTTTCCAGAATGCCATGTGATCCTCTCCTTGTTCGGGCTCAGCCGCCCCAGTCCGCATTGGCCCGGGCGATCAGGTAATGGTGCACAGCCTCGACCTCATCGGCCGAAAGCACGTCGGAGAAGCTCGCCATGCCGTTGGCGGCGCGCGAACCGCCGAGCACGATGGCGGCGAACTGGCCGTGCGTTTCAGGCGTCATGTGGCGCAAGTCCTTGATCCCCCCGCGCGCGGCGTTGCCATGGCAGATCGCGCAGTTGGCGCCATAAAGGGCCTCGCCAGCCGCCACTTGCTCCGGCGTGCCGGTGAGGGCCGGCGGCGGCGACAATTCGGGCACCACCAGGCTTTCGGGCGGCATAGGTGGCAATTGCACGGTGCCACCCAGGCGGAACACCAGCAAGCGCGGGCGGCCGAGGAACAGCTCGCTGAACGCCGCGCGCTCGACGTGCGCCAGGCCGCCGCCCCAGCCGGCGTTGATGGCGATGTATTGCACCCCGTCGACCATGTAGGTGATTGGCGCGGCGATCGGCACGTTCTGCACCGGCAGTTCCCACACCTTCTCGCCGGTATCGGCGCGATAGGCGGCAAAGGTTGTGCCGATGGTGCCCTGGAACACCAGATTGCCGCCGGTCACCAGCACGCCGCCGCTGCCCTTCTGGGCATAGGGCACGCGCCACCGCTCGGTCTGCGTCACCGGGTCCCACGCGCTGAGCCAGCCCTTGGAATTGGCATCGGCATATTCGGCGATGCGGCGGCGTTCGGCATCCTGGCCGGCAAAGGCCATCCCGGTGCCGCCGCGCGCTGCATCATAGGTTTCGGCTGCGGCATAGGCCATGTAGGTCTCGGTCACCGGCACATAGACCAGCCCCGTGCGCGGGCTGTAGGCCATCGGGTTCCAGTTGTGCGCCCCGCCCGCAGCGGGACTGACCATCACCGGGCTGGTCGAATAACGCGCCGCCGGGTTCTCGATCGGGCGGCCGGTGGCCATGTCGATCCCGGTCGCCCAGGTGATCGGCAGCATTTCCTCGGCGCTGATCAATTCGCCCGTGACCCGGTCGAGCACGTAGAAGAAGCCGTTTTTGGGGGCCTGCATGATCACCTGACGCGTGCGACCGCCGATCTCCAGGTCGGCCAGGATCATGTTCTGCGTGGCGGTATAGTCCCACACTTCGCCGGGCGTGGTCTGGTAATGCCAGCGGTATTCGCCGGTGGTGGCATCCAGCGCCACGATCGACGAAAGGTAAAGGTTGTCGCCTCCGTCCGGGCTGCGGAACCGCTGGCTCCAAGGACTGCCGTTGCCCGTGCCGACATAGATGAGGCCCAGCGCCGGATCGAAGGTCAGCGAATCCCACACCGTGCCGCCGCCGCCCGCTTGCCACCACTGCCCGGTCCAGGTGGTGGCAGCGCTTGCCATGGCGGCATTCTCGAAACCGTCAGCCGGGTTTCCCGGCACGGTATGCCAGCGCCAGGCCAGGTCGCCGGTCTCGGCATCGTAGGCGGAAATATAGCCGCGCACGCCAATTTCGGCGCCGCCATTGCCGATCAGCACCAGCGCCCGGCCCTGCGCCGTCACATAGACGCGCGGCGCGCCGGTAATGGTGTAGCCGCGGCTGTTATCCACCGTCAGCGTGGACCACACTTGCGCGCCGGTATCCTTGTTGAGCGCGATAAGCCGACCGTCGAGCGTGGCGATGATGATCTTGTCCTGCCATGCCGCCAGCCCGCGCGTGACGATGTCGCAACAGGCCAGCCGCCCGAACCGCAAGGGCACTTGCGGATCATACCTCCACAACTGACGGCCGGTGACCGCATCATAGGCGGTGGTCACGTTCCACGGCTCGATATTGTACAGCGTGCGGCCAACAACCAGCGGGGTCGCTTCCTGCCCGCGATCGGTGGCGAGATTGACGTACCAGGCGAGGCCGAGCTGGCTCACCGTGTCGACATTGATCTGGTCCATCGGGCTGAAGCGCTGCTCGTCCCAGGTGCGCCCGGTCGAGAGCCACTGGCCCGGCTCGGCGCCTTCGCTGTTTTGCGCCGCGACGCCTGACAGCGCGCTCACTGCAAAGAGGGTCGCCAACACGACCTGCCACTTACGCACTATTCGCTCTCCTCGTGGAGCACCCGGGCGGCGAACTGGGCGTCCAGCCATGCTCCGTCGGTGCTGTTGTGTCGCAGTGTGGCGCGGTCGAGTCCGGCCTCGGCTGCCAGCGCGTTGACCCGCCCGCCGCCGAGATAGAAGCTGTCCGGCTCGCGCAGGGCAATCGGATCGGCATAGGCTTCGTCGATGCCGATGATGGTCCAGCCCGCTGCGCGCAGGGCCCGCGCCAGATCGGCGACAAACTGCGCGTTGAGGTCGGTTTCGTGTAGCAGGATAACCTGTGCCGGGCTGCGGCCGGTGGCGGCGCGGGCGACCACGTCGGCGTGATCGGCGGCAGACACCAGCGTCGTCACGTAGAAATCGCGCAAGGCCGCGATGTCCATCGGGCTACCTGCGCGCCGCGCGGCGTTGGCCAGGTCGTCGATGTGCCAGTCCCAGTTGTCGACGGTGATGTAGGCGTTGAGCAGACCGCGTTGCCGCAGCCCCGCGCGGACCTCGTCGCGCCGGGCGTCCTGCCCTTCGTGGAGGTAGGGGTAGCGGAACCACGGGCGATGGCCGGGGCGGTCTTTCAGCCATTCCTCGGCCCGGTCGAGATCGGCGAGATAGGCGGCAGCGCTGAGGTCATTCAGCGAGCGGTGGGTGAACGAGTGGTTGGCGATCACATGACCCGCCGCGACATAGGCCGCGATGCGTGCCTCGCCGCCAGCGCCATCGGCCGTGGCGAGGTTGCCGGGGGTGACGAAGAAGCCCGCTTGGTCCACTCCGCCTTCGGCCAGCCCGGCGATCAGGCGGGCAGCCCGCTCGTCAGGCGTGAAGAAGGCCCCGGCGTGGCGTGGCACGTCGTCAAACGACAAGGCGATGCGCTTGCCCGGATGGTCTTGCGCCTCTGCCTGTATCGGCGCGGGCGCCACAAGCAGCGCCCCGCACAGCAAGACCAGACGCCAGAACAGTCGAGTCATGCGGCCCCGATCGCGCTCGCATCGGCCCAGAAGCCGTGGACCTGGCCAACGCAGCGGTACGGCATCTTCACCCGCGCGCGCGGCCCGGCCTCGATGTTCGCCAGGTCGAACAGGATCAGGTCGCTGCGCCCGCCCTCTGCCGTGACCGAACCGAGGCCGATCAGGTAGCCGTCCCCCTCTTCAGCGCCCGGGTGGCGCGGGACGAAGCACATCTCCGACAGATTGGTGCCGGGAACGGCGGCCATCCTGGTGGTCTGCGTCTGGTGGTCGATGATCGCCCAGCCACTGTTCGAATGCAGAAAGCCCCAGCGATAGGGCAGCGTGTGGAAGCGGTCGTCCTGCCGCGCGAGTACGCCGGTGATGTGCGGATAGATCGTCTCGGCCTGATAGGTGGAAACGTTGCGCGCGCCCATGTCCACGGTGAAGCGGCGGATGTAGCCGGTGCCCTTCACTGGATCGAACGGCTCGTGCAGGCTGGGGAAGAACGGGAACTGGTTGCCCTCGCCGCCATCCATGTCGACGGTGATTTTGGTCCCGTCGTTCCACCCCCCCATCACGTGCGTGCAGAACAGGTTGGGTCCGGTCAGCCACTTGATGTCGCTGCCATCGCCGCCGCGTCGCAGCACGCCCAGGTAGGTCGGCTTGGTGCTGTCATAGCGGAAGTGCACGCCGCCCGCCGCGATCTGCTCGGCATCGGCGGCCATGTTGGTCAGGTACAGCACGATGTAGTCCTGCGTGGCGCAGAAATCGTGCATCATCCCGGCATAGGGCGCCTCGACCAAGGCCTGCCAAATGACCGTGCCCGCAGCGTCGGTCTCGTACAGTGCGATGTCCTTCGAGAGAAACCCGGTGGCCTCGTAACCGAACCCGATCAGCCCGCCGGTCATGGGGTCGATCTTGGGGTGCGCGGTGTGCGTTTTGGAGTGGAAACCGCCGTTGAAAGTGTATTCCGGATCGGTGGTTTCCAGCGTCAACGGGTCCATCGCCACCGGCGGGCTGTCCTCCTTGAAGGCGAGCAGCTTGCCGTGGTGGACGAACAACTGGGTGTTGGCCGTGCCCCGGTTGAGCCCTTCGACCGAAGGATCGTCGGTCGACGGGTTGCGGTACATGCCGAAGAGCGAGCGCCGCGCCTCGTACTGCGCCACGAAGCGGGCATTGCGGGCATAGCGCGTGCGGTAATCGACGTGGCCGTCCTTGATGCGGAACATCGAGACATGGCCCTCGCCATCGAACGGAATATCGCCCTTGTATTGCTCAGGCTTGGGGTACTGCGGATCGGGTCCGACGCGGTAGAACGCGCCATCCAGATCGCGCGGCCAATCGCCTTCGACCTCACAATCGTGCAGGTCCATCTCGGTGCGGTTGGTGCCGCTGCCGCCAAAGGCGCGCGGATCGGCGGGGAAATCGACTTGCGGTGCAGCCGCTGCCGGGGTTGTGCCCTGCGCCGCCGCCTGCGTCGTCAGGCCGAGGCCGCCAACCAGCGCCGCGCCAGTGCCCAGCGCCGAAGCGCCGATAAAGCCGCGCCGGTTCACGCGCGGTCCGTTGACTTGATCTGCCATCGCAAAAGTCCCTCTCCCGAAGCGCTTTGGCTTCCTTCGCCGTGCTTGGCAGAGCCGCCCGATTTGACAAGAGCAAAACGCTAACGCGCGTTAGCGTCGCCCACAGGGCGTGCCGCAAAGTTCAGCCATCAGGCCTTCAAGTAAAGCGTGGCAGCTGTCCACAGGGGGGCCAGTTGAATTGGTGCCGCGCGCGGCTTAGGTCGATGATCGAAGTTCCCACCAGACGAGCACAACCATGACCACCCACAAGACCCGCATGCTGATCATCGGTTCAGGCCCCGCCGGCCTTTCCGCCGCCATTTATGGCGCGCGCGCGGGGATGGAGCCGATCGTGGTGCAAGGCCTGCAACCGGGCGGCCAGTTGACCATCACCACCGATGTCGAGAACTACCCCGGTTTTGCCGATGTGATCCAGGGTCCGTGGCTGATGGAGCAAATGCAGAAGCAGGCCGAGCATGTCGGCACGCGGATGATGTGGGACACGATCCTCGACATCGACCTTGCCAGCGGCTCGCCGTTCACCGCCAAGGGCGATTCGGGTGACGAATACGTCGGCGACGTGCTGGTGATCGCCACCGGCGCGCAGGCCAAATGGCTCGGCGTTCCGGGCGAGGCCGAGCTGGGCGGCAAGGGCGTCTCTGCCTGCGCCACTTGCGACGGGTTCTTCTATCGCGGCAAGAAGGTGGCGGTGATCGGCGGCGGCAATACCGCCGTTGAAGAGGCGCTCTACCTCACCAACCATTCGCCGCAAGTGACCGTGATCCACCGCCGCGATGCGTTCCGGGCCGAGAAGATCCTGCAAGACCGCCTGTTCGCCAACGAGCGGATAAATGTGCTGTGGAACAAGGAAGTGCTGCGCTTCCTGCCGCGCGATAGCGGTCCGCTCGGCCATGTCGAACTGCGCGACACGGTGACCGGCGAGGTCTCGTTGCTCGACACCTACGGCGCTTTCGTCGCCATCGGCCACGCGCCCGCGACCGAGCTGTTCAAGGGCAAGCTGGCGACCGACGACAGCGGCTACCTCGTGGTCGAACCCGGCACGCCCAAGACCGCCATCCCCGGCGTGTTCGCCTGCGGTGACGTGATGGACCACACCTATCGCCAGGCGGTGACGGCGGCGGGCACCGGCTGCATGGCGGCGCTCGATGCAGAACGGTTTCTGGCGGCGAGGGACTTTGCAGCGAAGGAAGCGGTCGCGGTGTACTGACTCGCGAGAAATCACTTTCCTACAGCCCCCGAACCGGTGCAGCCCGATTCGCGTCTACTGTGTCTGCAGCGCAGCGGATGGACCTTCTCCTGGCTCTCGCAGCGCAGGTGAGATGACCGGCGCGGGCGTCCCGGCTTTATTGTCGAACGTTCGCACCACAGGCGGTCCCGTCACGCATGCTTTCACTCCGTCGCGTCATAAGCCGGGGTGGGAAATGTGAGCCGACGGGCATTAAATCTCGACGCGATTTCAGTATGATAACTACCCAAAGCGTCGTCGAGTCCGGGCACAAAATGCGGCAACCCCGCGCCGGTCATCCGTTCCTCTATGCCGACCCCGGCAGCCTCCAGGCTGGCCGGGCGAAGGCACATGGGCTGCGCAGCCAGCAGGAAACCTACTTGTGATCCCCGCGCCCGAAATCGGGCCGGGCGTCGTCCTGCCCCAGCGCCACGATCGAGCGGCGGATGGCGCGGGTGCGGCTGAAGGTGTCGTGCATCATTTGTCCGTCACCCGCCTTGATCGCCTCGCGCATCAGCGCCAGGTCGGTCAGGAAGGTGTCGAGCATCTCCAGCACGGCTTCCTTGTTGTTGAGGAAAACGTCGCGCCACATGGTCGGATCGCTCGCGGCAATGCGGGTGAAATCGCGGAAACCGCCGGCGGAATACTTGATCACTTCGCTGCGAGTCACCTGCTCCATGTCGCTGGCCGTGCCAACGATGGTATAGGCGATCAGGTGGGGGATGTGGCTGGTCACCGCCAGCACGCGGTCGTGATGGTCGGCGTCCATCGTCTCGACCATGGCGCCCAGACTCTCCCACAAGTCGACCAGCGCGGCCACCTTGTCGCGGTCCGCGCCCGGCGGCGGGGTGATGATGCACCAGCGCTGGTGGAACAGCGCGGAAAAGCCCGCGTCCGGCCCGGAGTTTTCGGTGCCCGCCACCGGGTGCGCGGGGATCACCTCGAAGCCGGGGAGCGCGTCCGTCAGCGTATCGGTGATCGTGCGCTTGGAGCTGCCGACATCGCTGACCACGCATTCAGGCGACAGGTCGGGTGCGATCGAAGCGGCGGCCTCGCGCATCGAACCCACCGGCACGCACAGGATCACCAGGTCGGCGCCGCGCACCGCTTCGCCCGCGTCATCATAAATCGCATCGGCCAGACCGCGTTCGCGGGCGCGCTGGCGCACGGCGGGATCGATGTCGTAGCCGGTGGTGACAACGTCGGGCAGGTCCTCGCGCACGGCGAGGCCGATCGAGCCGCCGATCAGGCCCAGCCCGATAATGGCAATGCGCTGAAAGCTCATCGCGCGCCTCCCGCGATGGTGCGCAACACTGCGGCGATTGCGTCCATTTGCTCAGGCGTGCCGATAGTGATGCGCAGCGCTTGCGGCAGGCCCTGCCCCGGCAGGTGGCGCACGGCAAAGCCCGCCTTGGCGATGGCGTGGAGCGCAGCCTCGGCGCTCAGCGCGCCTTCAAACAGCACCAGCACGAAGTTGGCTTCGCTCGGCACAGCGCGCAGGCCGTGGTTGCCCAGCGCTTCGATGGCGGTCACGAAGCGGGCGCGCTCGCAGGCATTGTGCGCGCGGCTGGCCGCTACGAACGCCTGATCGGCCAGTGCCGCCTGCGCCGCAGCCTGCGCGGTACTGGTCAGGTTGAACGGCCCGCGAATGCGGTTGAGCGCGTCCACCAGCTGCACCGCTCCGGTGCCCCAGCCGATCCGCTCACCCGCGAGGCCATAGATCTTGGAAAAGGTGTGCGTCACCAGCACATTGTCGTGCTGCGCGGCCAAGGCCAGCGCGCCATCGTCGGCGGCGGGCGCGACATATTCGGCATAGGCGCGGTCGACCACCAGCAGCACGTCTGCCGGCAGGCCCGCGTGCAGCCGCGCGAGTTCTGCGCGCGGCAGGAAGGTGCCGGTGGGATTATTCGGATTGGCCACGAACACCACCCGCGTGCGCGGTGTCACGCAGGCGAGCAGGGCATCCACGTCAGTGCCGAAATCCTTGTCCGGCGCAACCACCGGGGTCGCCCCGCAGCGGCGGGCAGCAATGTCGTAGACCGAGAAGCCGAAGCGGACATAGGCGACCTCGTCCCCCGGCCCGGCAAAGGCCTGGGCGGCAAGGTTGAGCAGTTCGTCGGACCCGGTGCCGCAGACGATGCGTGAAGGGTCGATGCCGTGCAGCTGGCCCAGCGCGGTGCGCAGCGCGACGGAATCGGGATCGGGATAGGTCGCCGCATCGTTCACCGCGCGCCGTGCCGCCATGGCAGCGGGGCTGGTGCCGAGCGGGTTCTCGTTGGCCGACAGCTTGACCAGCGGCGTACCATCGGCGGCCTTCGACCGGCCGGGCACATAGGCATGGATCGCGGCGATCCACGGTTTCATCTGCGGCGCCGGCCTGGAAGCGGTTTTGGTGATGTCGTTTGTCACGGGCAGGGGCCTTAGCGTCATGTGCCCGCAATTGACAGCCTGCACAGATGGCCCCAAGTCCCGGCGTCCCATGGCCAGTGTCCTTGCATCCGATCTCAACCGCCTCGTGCTGACCGCGCCGCTGCCGCTCGACAGTGGCAAGGTGCTGGCCGGGGTGGAGCTGGCCTACGAGACCTATGGCGAACTGGCGGCCGACAAAGGCAACGCCATTCTCATCTTCCACGCGCTGACGGGTGACCAGTTCGTGGCCAAGCAGCATCCCGTCACCGGCAAGCCCGGCTGGTGGGAGCGCATGGTCGGTCCCGCCAAGCCGATCGACACCAGCCGCTTTCACGTCATTTGCGTCAATGTGGTGGGTGGCTGCATGGGCTCAACTGGCCCGGCGAGCGCGGGACCTGACGGCTTGCCCTATGCCATGCGCTTTCCCGTCATCACCGTGCGCGACATGGTGCGCGCGCAGGTTGCCTTGCTCGACCAGCTGGGGATCGCGCGGCTGCACGCGGTGGTCGGCGGGTCGATGGGCGGAATGCTGGCGCTGTCGCTCGCCGCCAACTGGCCGGGCCGCGCCGAGCGCGTGCTGGCGGTGGCCACCACCGCGCGGCACAGCGCGCAGAACATCGCCTTCCACGAGGTCGGCCGGCAGGCCATCATGGCCGATCCGGACTGGGCAGGCGGCGACTATTATGCGGGCGGAAGGGGGCCGGACAAGGGCCTCAGCGTGGCGCGCATGGCGGCGCACATCACCTATCTGTCCGAGGCCGGGCTGACCGACAAGTTCGGACGGCGGTTGCAAGACCGTGAGGCGAAGAGCTTCGGGTTCGATGCCGATTTCCAGGTGGAAAGCTACCTGCGCCACCAGGGCATCGCCTTCACCAACCGGTTCGACGCCAACAGCTATCTCTACATCACCCGGGCGATGGACTACTTCGACCTGGCGGAGGAGCACGGCGGCCTGTTGGCCGATGCCTTCAGCGGTGCCCGCGACACCCGCTTCTGCGTGGTCAGCTTCGATACCGACTGGCTCTACCCCACCACCGAAAGCCGCGCGATTGTCCACGCCTTGAACGCTGTCGCCGCGCCAGTCAGCTTCGTGGAACTCAGCGCGCCTTACGGCCACGACAGCTTCCTGCTCGATGTCCCGGCGCTCGACCGGGTGGTGAAGGGGTTCGTGGGATGATTGCCTTGCCCGCAGGCTACACGCTGACCGAGGAACAGTCCGCGATCGACGTGGCGGCGACGCACGCCTACCTCACGCGCAGCTACTGGTCGCCCGGGATTCCGTTGGAAACCGTAGCGCGGGCGCTTGCCAACAGCTTCTGCGTGGCGGTGAAGCATGGCGGTGCGCAAGTGGCCTTTGCCCGCGTGATAACCGATTACGCCACCTTCGCCTGGCTGGCCGATGTCTACGTGCTGGAAGACCATCGCGGGCGCGGCCTGTCCAAGGCCGTGGTGGCGGCCTTGCACGACCACCCGCGACTGCAGGGCCTGCGCCGCTGGGGCCTGCACACGCTGGACGCGCACGGCCTATACGAGCAACTGGGCTGGAGCGGTCCGGCCACGCCCGAACGGATGATGGAACGCGTGTTCCCCAACCTCTATCCGGTGGCTGCATGAGCCTGCGCCCGGACCTCGCCAAGATCGCCAGCCTGGTGCCGACCGGCCTGCGCGTGCTCGACGTCGGTTGCGGCGAGGGCGAGCTGATGGAGGTGTTGCGCTCTACCCGTGGGGTGGACGTGCGCGGAATGGAGATCGACCCCGAGCTGGTCGAACGCTGCGTTTCGCGCGGGCTGAGCGTGGTGCAGGGCGATGCCGACCGCGATCTGGCCGATTATCCCGACGCGGCTTACGACGTGGCGATCCTGAGCCAGACGCTGCAAACCGCCCAACGGCCCGACTACATGCTCGACCAGCTGCTCCGCATCGGCCGCACCGCCTTCGTCAGCTTCCCCAACTTCGCCTACTGGAAGATGCGGCTGTCGCTGCTGGTCCACGGCCGCATGCCGGTGACGCGGCACCTGCCGGTCAGCTGGTACGAGACGAGCAATATCCACCACGTGACCGTCGAGGATTTCCGCCGCCTGCTCGAGGCCAAGGGCGTGACCGTGGAAGGCAGCTGGTTCTTTGCCGATGGGCGCGAGATCGGCGGCCTCAACGCCAACTGGCGGGCGGAGCACGCGGTGTTCCGGTTGAGTCGGTAGCCGCCGGTAATTTCTCCCCGCCCCTTGGGGAGGGGTTGGGGGTGGGGGTTCGACCTATCCGAGATGCCGAACACCCCCACCCAACCCTCCCCCTCAAGGGGGAGGACTTTAAGTCCTGGTGACCGCTTCCCAAGCCCTCCAAATCATGGGATGACCCCTGCCTGACCCGCCAACAAGGCGGGCGTGCGGGGTGGGAGAGGCCGGTGACGGGAAAAGCCTTTGGGCAGACGGGACAATCCTCTGGCCGTTACCAGGTGCTGCTGGTCACGCTGCTGTGCCTCAATTTCGGCATCCTGTTCTTCGATCGCAACGCGCTCAACTTCCTCATGCCGTACATCCAGCCCGATCTTGGGCTGAGCTATACGCAAGTGGGCATGCTCGGCTCGGCGCTGTCGCTGACCTGGGCCGTGGCGGCGATCTTTGTCGGCTGGCTGTCCGACAAGATCCGCAAGCGCAAGATCATCATCGTCATTTCGACCGTGCTGTTCGCCCTGTGTTCGGTCTCCTCCGGTCTTGCCACCGGGTTCCTGATGCTGCTGGGCGCGCGGCTGGTGATGGGCCTTTCCGAAGGCGGGGTCATGCCGCTGAGCCATGCGATGGTGGCGACCGAGGTCGAGCCCGAACATCGCGCGCTGGCGATGGGGGTGACGCAGAACCTTGGGTCCAGCCTGCTCGGCTCGTCGCTCGCACCGCTGGTGCTGGTGCCGATCGCGCTGGCCTGGGGGTGGCGCGAGGCGTTCTTCGTGGCTGCCATACCGGGGCTCATCTCGGCGCTGCTGGTGTGGCTGTTCGTGATCGAGCGCCAGCTACCGCCCCCGCCGCCGCGCCAGCGCACTGACCGCGCGCCGGTGATGGAACTGCTGCGGGAGCGCAACGTGCTGGTGTGCAGCTTCATGGCGGTGGTGCTGGTCGCCTACCTGGTGGTGACCTGGGCCTTCATGCCGCTGGTGCTGGTGCAATTGCGCGGGTTCGAGGACCACACGGCCGCCTGGCTGATGGCGACGCTCGGGGTCGCCTCGGCGGTGTGCAGCTTCATTATTCCGTGGCTGGCCGACCGGTTTGGCCGCCGCCCGGTGATGGCGCTGTTCACCTTTGGCGGGGTGATCCTGCCGCTCGGCGCGCTGTGGTTTGAGGGCTCGCCGTGGGTGCTGGCGGTGATCTTCTTCGTCGGCTGGATGTTCAACGGCACCTTCCCGATGTTCATGGCCACCGTCCCGTTCGAAAGCGTCAGTCCGGCGCGCGCGGCCACCGCGATGGGGCTGACGATGGGGCTGGGCGAGATTCTCGGCGGGGTGATCGCGCCCAGTCTGGCGGGCAAGCTGTCCGACATCTACGGCCTGCAGGCGGTGTGCTGGCTGTTGGTGGTGCTCGCCGTGCTGGGCGGCCTCGCCGCGCTGGCCTTGCGCGAAACCGCGCCGCGTATTCTCGCCCGCCGCCAAGCCTTCGAAGGAGAACCTGCATGACCCGCCCCGCCGTGGAAGACGAATTGGCCATTACCGAACTGTTCGCCCGCTATTATCGCGCGCTCGATACGGGCGACACCGAGGGCTACCTCGATTGCTACACCGTCGACGGTGAGGCGGTGGAGGAAAGCGAGGCGCGCGGAATCGAGATCTGCAAGGGCCGCGAGGAAATCCGTACGCTGGTGCTGAAATTCCACGACCGGCCAGACTTTCCCGGCCATCAGCACCGCTTCTCAAACCTGATTTTCAACGATCTGGGTGATGGGCGGTGGGAGGTCCTGTCCTACGCGATGTCGACCATCTTTCACCTCGGCGAACCGCCGGTCCTCAATTGGTGCGGCCACATCAACGACGTGGTGGCAAAGGAAAACGGCGCGTGGAAGATCGCCCGCAAGGAAATCCTCCCGTGGGCGGGCAAGGTGCTGGAGCGATTTGCCTCGCGCTGAGCCGCACGGAACAGGTGCCAAGCGCGCGCGTTGGGAGCGCGATGGACCTTGCCCTCCAGCCTACCGGCGAGTCCCTCGCCCCACCATGCGCCACCGCAGTTGACCCGCTGGCCAAGGCTCGCGTGGCGCTGACCTATTGGTGGCGGCACGGCCGCTGGCCCCGGCTCACCCGGCCGCAGGCGTTCACCGAATGGGTCCAGTGGCGCAAGTTGAATGACCGCGACTTGGGCCTGGCGCGGCTGACCGACAAGAGCCATGCCAAGGCCTTGGCCGCGAGCCTGCTCGGCCCCGGCCCGATTATCCCCACCTTGTGGCGCGGCACCGCCTTGCCCGAACAACCGCCAGCGCCATTACCGCTGGTCGTCAAGGCCAACCACGGCTGCAACCAGTACCGCGTGATCCGGACGATGAGCGAATGGCGAGCGGTCCGCGAAGTGGCTCTCCGCTGGATGGCGACGACCTATGGCGGCTGGCTGGATGAGTGGCATTACGGCGCCGCGACCAAGGCGCTGATCATTGAGCCCTTCGTCAGTTCCGACGGTGACCTGCCGCGCGACTACAAGATCTATGTGTTCGGTGGCCGGGCGGCTTGCGTGCAGGTGCATCTGAATCGCGTACAGGCGCACCGCTGGATGCAATTCGACCGCGACTGGGCGCTATTGTCGCGGGGAACTGGCGCACTTCCACGCGCGCCGACAACGCTGGCGAAAATGCTCGCCGCCGCCGAGGCTGTTGCCGGAGAGCGCGATTTCCTGCGGGTCGATTTCTACGAGGTCGACGGTCAGATGCTGTTTGGGGAAACGTGCCTGTTCCCCGGATCGGGCCTCGACCCGTTTGATCCGCCCGAACTGGACTTGCTGCTGGGCCGGCATTGGGCAGCCGCGAAGGGCTCAATCTTCTGGACACCTGATTTTAAGTGATCCGCAGGACACTGTCATCGCGCGCCAGGCACCACAGGCTGAGGCCCGCCGCCTTGGCCCGCTCCACCGCCATCGAGGTCGGCAGCGACACGGTGACCAGCGTGGTCGCTCCGGCGCGGACGGCCTTTTCGACGATCTCGTAGGAACAGCGCGCGGTGGAGAGGATGAAGCCGCCGGCCATCGGCAGGTGCCGGGCGGCCATCGCGCCGATCAGCTTGTCCATCGCGTTGTGGCGGCCCACATCTTCACGCGTGAGGACGATGCGGCCGCCGCTGTCGACCCAGGCGGCGGCGTGCGCGGCGCCGGTCGCCTTGGTCAGCGGCTGGTGATCGCGCAACTGGCCGAGCGCAGAGAAGATCGCCTGCGGATCGATCGCGGGGTGGACAGGAACCGGCGGCAAGGGCCGCGCCACGGCCTCAAGGTTCTCGATCCCGCACAGCCCGCAGCTTGATTCGGCCACGCGGGTGCGGACGCGCTCGGTCAGCTTGTCGATGCCGAGGCCGGACAGTTGCGCGCGGACGATCCAGCCCTTTTCTACCTCGACCACGGCGAGATCGGCCACATCGGCGGGGCTGGCTGCCAGCCCTTCGGTCAGCGCGAAGCCGAGCGCGAAATCCTCAAGATCGGCAGGCGTCGCCATCATCACCGCATAGGCGAGGCCGTTGAATTCCAGCGCCACGGGGGTTTCGGGCACCCAGTTGCGCTGCGAGGGGGAGGTGGTGCCGGTGGCTGAAAATTGAACCAGATTTGCCATTAAAACCCGTTCGTCCCTGAGCTTGTCGAAAGACCGCTCTTTCTTCAGCGTCGTGCTAGAAGAAAAGACAGCCCTTCGACAAGCTCAGGGCGTACGGGTTCGGAATGTCACCCAGCGTCCGAATTGTGCAGATCACCCATCTTGGCAAACTCGGTCGCGCGGGTCTGCGGTTCCGGATGATTGCCTTCCGCCAGATGCGCAATCGCCGCCGCCGCGATCTCATCGAGCGTCGCGTTGTAATCATCCGCGAAAATCGCCGCCTTCATGCGTGGATCCCAGAACTGGTCGATATGATCCGCCGTCGCCAGCACCGCCCGATCATGGCCCATGGCGACAAAATTCATCGCGATCTGGTTGGCCATGCGGCGCAGGCTTTCGATCTGCTTGCCGGTCATTCGGCTGGCTCCATCTCATCCGCGATCCGGCGGCTGCGCGTGCTCAGCTCTTCGTATTCTTCCTGCCAATTCGAAGGCCCGTTGCTGGCCATCACCTGCACCGCAGTCACCTTGTATTCGGGGCAGTTGGTGGCCCAATCGGAATAGTCGGTGGTCACGACATTGGCCTGCGTCGCGGGATGGTGGAAGGTGGTGTAGACCACGCCCGGTGCCACGCGGTCGGTCACGGTCAGGCGCAGCGTGGTTTCGCCGGTACGGCTGGCGAGGCGGGTCCAGTCACCATCCTTCAGACCCCGATTTTCGGCATCGGTCGGGTGCATTTCCAGCATATCTTCGGGATGCCACACGACGTTTTCGGTGCGCCGCGTCTGCGCGCCGACATTGTATTGGCTGAGAATCCGCCCGGTGGTCAGCAGCAGCGGGAAGCGTGGGCCGGTGCGCTCATCAGTCGGGATATATTCGGTCACCACGAACAGCCCCTTGCCGCGCACGAAGCCTTCCATGTGCATCACGGGCGAGCCATCAGGGTGCTTTTCGTTGACCGGCCACTGCACGCTGCCGCGTTCTTGCAGCATTTCCCACGAGACCCCGGCGAAGCTGCCGGTGAGGCGGGCGATTTCGGCCAGGATTTCCTTGGGATGGGTGTAATTCCAGTTCGCGCCCAACGCATTGGCGAGCAGCTGGGTCACTTCCCAGTCCTCGTAGTCATTGGCCGGGCTCATCACCTTGCGCACCGGCTGAATGCGCCGTTCGGCGTTGGTGAACGTGCCGTTCTTCTCAAGGAAGGTGGAGCCGGGCAGGAAAACGTGCGCGTAGTTGGCGGTTTCATTTAGGAACAGGTCGTGGACGATCACGCATTCCATCGCCGCCAAACCGGCGGAAACGTGCTGCGTATTCGGGTCGGACTGAAGAATATCCTCGCCTTGGATGTAGATCGCCTTGAACGTGCCCTCTACTGCGGCATCGAGCATGTTGGGGATGCGCAGACCGGGGTTGGGATCAAGCGAAACGCCCCAATCCTTCTCGAACAATTCGCGCGTCGCCCCGTCTGAAAGGTGGCGGTAGCCGGGCAGTTCGTGCGGGAAGCTGCCCATGTCGCACGCGCCCTGCACGTTGTTCTGGCCGCGCAGCGGGTTCACGCCCACGCCGGGGCGGCCGACATTGCCTGTCACCATTGCGAGGTTGGCAATCGCCATCACGGTGCTGGACCCTTGCGAGTGCTCGGTCACGCCCAAACCGTAATAGATCGCGCCATTGCCGCCGGTGGCATAAAGCCGCGCGGCTTCGCGAACGGTTTGCGCAGGCACGCGGGTGACGCTTTCGAGGAACTCCGGCGAGTGGCGTTCATCCGAAACGAAGCGCGCCCAATCGGCATAGGCATCGGTGTCGCAGCGTTCGGCGATAAAGGCTTCATTGGCGAGGCCTTCGGTCACGATGACATGGGCGATGCTGGTGAGTACGGCGACATTGGTGCCGGGCTGCAAGGGAAGATGATGCGCGGCATCAATATGCGGCGTGCGGACCATGTCGATCCGGCGCGGATCGATCACGATCAGTTTTGCGCCTTCACGCAGGCGCTTCTTCATGCGGCTGGCGAAAACCGGATGGCCGTCGGTGGGGTTGGCCCCGATCAGCAGCATCACATCGGACTTCATCACAGAATCGAAATCCTGCGTACCGGCGCTGGTGCCGAAAGTGGTCTTGAGTCCGTAGCCTGTCGGCGAATGACACACCCGCGCGCAGGTATCGACATTGTTCGCGCCAAACACAGAACGGATCAGCTTCTGGACGAGGTAGGTTTCTTCATTGGTGCAGCGGCTGGAGGTGATCCCGCCGAGCGCCGATGCGCCATGTTCGTTCTTGATCTTGGTGATCTTCGCGGCGGTGAAGGCGAGGGCTTCGTCCCAGCTAACTTCTTGCCACGGCTGGTCGATCGAATCGCGGATCATCGGCTTGGTGATCCGGTCCTGGTGATTGGCATAGCCCCACGCGAACCGGCCCTTGACGCAGCTATGGCCGCGGTTGGCCTTGCCGTCCTTATACGGCACCATGCGCACCAGTTGCTCGCCGCGCATCTCGGCGCGGAAGGTGCAGCCGACGCCGCAATAGGCGCAGGTGGTGACCACGGAGCGTTCGGGCTTGCCAATCTCGACCACGGCCTTTTCATTAAGCGCGGCGGTGGGACAGGCCTGCACGCAAGCGCCGCAAGAAACGCATTCGGAACCGAGGAAGTTGTCGGTCTTCTGCCCGGCGGAGATGACGCTGGCAAAGCCGCGTCCATCGACCGTCAGCGCAAAGGTGCCCTGCACTTCGTCGCAGGCGCGCACGCAGCGGCTGCAGACGATGCACTTCGAGCTGTCGAAGGCGAAGTACGGGTTCGAGCCATCGACCGGCTTGTTCAGGTGATTGTCGCCCTCATAACCATAGCGCACATCGCGCAGGCCCACGTTGGCGGCCTGGTCCTGCAATTCGCAATCGTTGTTGGCGCTGCACGTCAGGCAATCGAGCGGGTGGTCGGAGATGTACAGCTCCATCACGCCCTTGCGCAGCTTGTCGAGCTTGGGGGTCTGCGTCTTGACCTTCATGCCGGGCATCACCGGCGTGGTGCAGCTGGCGGGGGTGCCGCGCATGCCTTCGACTTCGACCAGGCACAGGCGGCACGAACCGAACGCCTTGACGTTGTCGGTGGCGCACAGCTTGGGGATTTCGCCGCCAGTCACGGCAGCCGCGCGCATCACGCTGGTGCCGGCGGGCACGGTGACTTCGCGGCCATCGATCGTCAGCGTGACCTGCTCGGCCGAGCGGCTTTCCGGCGTGCCGAAATCCTTCTGGCGTTCGTATCCCATTATCTGTGCTCCAGGGCGGCCAAATCCGCCGGGGTATTGATGTTTGCGGGTGCAGAAATGCTGGTCACGGCCCGTGCGTTCACGGCCTTCGCGAATGCCAGCATCGAATGGCGTCCTTCACTCTGGAGGATCGCCTCGACCGTTGCGGCGGTGGTGTTCAACCAATGACCGATTACCGGCTGGCTTTCAAGATAGGCATTGGGCGGCGACAATTCCACCAGCAGGTTATCGGACAAGTCGGCGCAATCGACCCCGCAGGTGACCACGCTGTCATAGCCCATGTCAGCTGCGTGACGCAGCGCCGCGGCCACCCCGCCCAGCGGCCCCATACCGGCGCGCGGCCAATCGGGCAGGCAGAACGCGGGGCCAGCCTCGCGCCCGACGATGATTACGAGGTCGCACATGGCATTGAGCGCATCGACCGCGCGGATCAGCAGGCTGCGTCCATCCAGCTCGGCCAGCGCCTTGTCGCTGCCGAACCGGGTGGACATGCCGCCTGCCAGGACCGCGCCCATGATCATCTTATGCGGTCACCTCGGCCAATGCGGAGGCCGCTTCGGGGGAGAAATCCTCCGGCCAGTGCTTCAGCGCACTCATCACCGGGTAGGGCGTGAAACCGCCGAGCGCGCATAGCGAGCCGAACTTCATTGTCTCGCACAAGTCGGCCAGCAGGCCCACTTCCTCGGCGACCGAGCGGCCGCGATCCTTGACCGTGTTCTGCATTTGCGGGGCGAGCTCGATCACATCGCGCTGACGACCGCCCGCACGGATGCGGTCGATCAGCTCGACCCCGCGCACGCTGCCGATGCGGCACGGGGTGCACTTGCCGCAGCTTTCCGCCGCGCAGAATTCCATCGCGAACCGCGCCATGCCGCCCATGTCAGCAGTGTCGTCAAACACGGTGATGCCGCCGTGGCCGATCAGCGCATCGGCTGCGGTATAGGCTTCATAATCGAACACAATGTCGAACTGCGAAGGGTGGAGATAGGCGCCAAGCGGGCCGCCAACCTGCACCGCCTTGACCGGGCGACCCGAAGCGGTGCCGCCGCCGATATCGTGGATCAGCTCGCGCAGGGTCACGCCGAACGCGACTTCGTACAGGCCGCCGTGCTTGATGTTGCCGGCCAGCTGGATCGGCATGGTGCCTTTCGAGCGGCCCATGCCGTGCGTGGCATAGTGGGCCGATCCACCCTCGGCCAGGATGTGCGGCACGGCGGCTAGCGAGAGCACATTGTTGACCACGGTGGGGCGGCCCATGAAGCCTTCCAGCGCGGGCAGCGGCGGCTTGGCGCGTACTTCGCCGCGCTTGCCTTCGAGGCTGTTGAGGAGCGAGGTTTCCTCGCCGCAAACATAGGCGCCCGCGCCGACGCGCACTTCGCACCTGAACGGGGCGATCACGTCGGCACACACGGCCAGCGCGCCGTTGAGCTTGCGGATCGCATCGGGATATTCGCTGCGCACGTAGATATAGCCCTGGGTGGCGCCGACGGCTTCACCGGCGATGGCCATGCCCTCGATCAGGGCATAGGGATCGCCCTCCATCACCATGCGATCGGCGAATGTGGCGCTGTCGCCCTCGTCGGCGTTGCACACGATGTACTTCTGGTCACCTGCAGCTGCGGCCACGGTCTTCCACTTGATGCCGGTCGGAAAACCCGCGCCGCCGCGACCGCGCAGGCCGCTTTCGAGCACTTCGGCGATGATCTGTTCGGGCCCGATCTGGCGCGCGCGGTTGAGGCCTGCCCAGCCACCGGTGGCGGTGTAATCATCCAGGTTCATCGGCCGGGTCTGGCCCGCGCGGGCGAAGGTCAGCCGGGTCTGGCCCGTGATGAACGGATGATCGGCGATGACGCCAATGGCCTTGTCGCTGGTGCCGGCGAGGATGGCATCGACATCATCGACGGTCGCGGGACCGAAGCCCTTCCCGCCAACCTCGACCAGCGGCTCAAGCCATTGCATCCCCCAGCTGGACGTGCGGTGGACCTCGTGGCCCAGCTTGGTGAACGCGGCGGCCAGGTCATCGGCGCCAAGCGCACGGGCGAGAGCGTCGTCGGAAATACGGATCAGCATCATGCGTTCTCGATGATCTTGGCAAGGCGCGCCGCATCGAGGCGCGAATGCAGCTTGTCGCCCACGCGGGCGTTGGGGCCGGTGGCGCAGAGGCCGAGGCAATAGACGGTGTGGAGCTTGACCCGCTCACCCGCAGCAGCCGTGGCGGCGGGGATCAGGCTTTCGACGCCGCGCGCCTTGCAGGCCTCGGCGCGGCACACCTGCACCACCGGGCGAACGTCGGCCGCAGGCGTGAAGTCGTGGTAGAAGCTGACCACCCCGTGCACTTCGGCGCGGCTCAAGTTGAGCAGCCCGGCGAGGATCAGCTCGGCCTCCGCATCGACGCAGCCAAACGCGGCCTGCACGTCATGCAGGATCGGCAGCAGCGGACCTTCGCGGTGCGCGTGGTCGGCGACAATCTCGCCAATTCTCTCTTGCTTGGTGCTCATGATATCAGGTCCGGCTTTCGGGGCTCAGGCTGTAAGGCGTTCGGCGTGCCAGGCGACATGGTCGGCCAGGAACGTGGAGATGAAGTAGTACGAGTGATCGTAACCCGGCTGAATGCGGACCGTGGCCCGCATCCCGGCCTTGGCGATCGCTTCCTGCAACAGGTGGGTTTTCAGCTGCTCGGCGAGGAAATTGTCGGCTCCGCCCTGGTCCACCAGCAGGTCCGGCAGGCGCGCGCCGTCTTCGATCAGGGCGCAGGCATCGTATTCACGCCATGCACGCTTGTCCGGGCCGAGGTAGCCGCCAAGCGCCTTTTCGCCCCACGCGCAGTTGAGCGGGCTGACGATGGGCGAGAACGCGCTGACCGAGCGGTAGCGGGAGGGGTTCCGCAGTCCGATGGTCAACGCGCCGTGCCCACCCATCGAATGGCCGGTGATGCCCAGCCGATCCATGTCGGCCATAGCGAAATTGGCGGCGAGGACCTGCGGCAGCTCGTCCTCGATATAGCTGCGCATGTGGAAGTGCTGGCTCCACGGTGCTTGCGTTGCGTTGAGGTAAAAGCCCGCGCCCTGGCCGAAATCATACGCCTCGTCGTTCGGCACGCCCTCGCCGCGCGGGCTGGTGTCGGGAGCGACGAACACGATCCCGTGTTCGGCACAGGCCGCGCGGTATTCGCCCTTTTCGGTGACGTTGGCGTGGGTGCAGGTCAGGCCCGAAAGGTAGATCAAAACCGGCAGCTTTTCGCCTTCGGCATGTTCGGGAACGAACACGCTGAAGGTCATCGCCGTGCCGCAAGCGGACGACGGGTGCGTATAAACGCCCTGCGTGCCGCCGTGGCTGCGGTTGGTGCTGACGGTCTCGAAGGTCATGCGCGGTTCCGCCTCACATCCACTTCAGCGCGCACAGCTTGTGGCCGGTCGGATCGCGCAGATAGGCGAGGTATAGTGTGGCATCGCCGAACGGGCGCGGGCCGGGCGGGTCTTCGCAGGTGGAGCCGCCGGCGGCCACACCAGCTTCGTGCCAGGCGTGGATCTGTTCGGGCGTGTCCACGGTGAAGCCGATGGTATTGCCATTGGCGACGGTGGCTGGCTCGCCATTGATCGGCTTGGTCACGATGAAGAAGTTGTCGCGGTAGATGTAGGTCACGCGGCCCTTCACCTCATCGAGCATACCTTCTGGGCCGCCAACGGCGCTGAACACCGCGTCATAGAATGTCTTGGCTGCGGCCAGATCGTTGCAGCCGACCATGTTGTGGCTGAACATCTCAGCGCTCCCCCACATTGGCGGTAAACACGCAGATCTTGTGGCCGTCCGGGTCGCGCAGGTAGGCGCCGTACATGTTGCCGGGCGATTGGGCGCGGAAGCCGGGCGCACCCAGGTCTGCGCCGCCATTGGCCAGGCCCGCTGCATGCCAGGCGTCAACCTGGTCATAGCTGCTCGCCGCAAAGCCGATGGTGATGCCGTTCATGCAGGTTGCCGCTTCGCCATTGGCGGGTTTGGCCACGATGAAGCTGCCGGTCTCACTGGGATAGACGGTGCCGTGCGGCAGCGGATGGCCATGGTGACCCAGCGCACCCATGGTGGCGTCATAGAACTTGCGGCTGGCCTCGATATCGTTGGTGCCGACAAACATGTGATTGAACATGGGGTTGCGCTCCTCTCCCGCATGAGTCGAACCAGCCCGCAAAAGCGGGATCGGCGTGACTCGGTTTATCGCATAGCCGAAAATTTCGGCCTTGTGAAATCATCAATGTCAGATCGCGATGCTAGATCGCGGCATTGGTCGTTCAGAACACCACGACCGAACGGATGCTCGTACCGGCGTGCATCAGGTCGAAGGCGGTGTTGATTTCCTCCAGCCCCATCACGTGGGTAATCATCGGGTCGATCTCGATCTTGCCGGTCATGTACATGTCGACGATCTTGGGCACGTCGGTGCGGCCCTTGGCCCCGCCGAAGGCCGTGCCGCGCCAGTTGCGCCCCGTCACCAGCTGGAACGGGCGGGTACTGATTTCCTTGCCCGCCTCGGCCACGCCGATGATGATACTGGTGCCCCAGCCGCGATGGCAGGCTTCCAGCGCGGTGCGCATCACGTCGGTGTTGCCGGTGGCATCGAAGGTATAGTCCGCCCCGCCATCGGTCATGGCGACGATCGCGGCGACGGTTTCCTCACGGCTCATGCCCTTCGAGTTGAGGAACTCGGTCATGCCGAAACGGCGGCCCCATTCCTCGCGGGTTGGGTTGATGTCGACCCCGATGATCTTGCCCGCACCCGCCAGCCGCGCGCCCTGGATCACGTTGAGGCCGATCCCGCCGAGGCCGAACACCACCACGTTGTCGCCCACCTGCACCTTGGCCGTATTGGTCACCGCGCCGACGCCGGTGGTCACGCCGCAGCCGATGTAGCAGGCCGACTGGAACGGCGCGTCCTCGCGGATTTTCGCGACGGCGATTTCAGGCAGCACGGTGAAGTTCGAGAAGGTCGAACAGCCCATGTAGTGGAACACCGTCTGGCCCTTGTAGCTGAACCGGCTGGTGCCATCGGGCATAAGCCCCTTCCCTTGCGTGGCGCGGATCGCGGTGCACAGGTTGGTCTTGCCGCTGAGGCAGGATTTACACTGGCGGCACTCGGGCGTGTACAGCGGGATCACGTGATCGCCCGGCTTGATCGAAGTCACGCCCGGGCCAACCTCGCGCACGATCCCCGCGCCTTCGTGACCCAGCACCGAGGGGAAGATCCCCTCGCTGTCAAACCCATCCAGCGTATAGGCATCGGTGTGGCAGATGCCGGTGGCCATGATTTCCACCAGCACCTCGCCTGCCCTGGGGCCTTCGAGGTCAAGCTCGACGATCTCGAGCGGCTTCTTGGCCTCGAAGGCAACGGCGGCGCGGGTCTTCATTGGTAATGGTCTTTCGTGTGAGTGAGTTGTTTATCAGGCGGTCTTGTCGCTGCTTGGCGCCAGGCCGACCACTTCGTCGCCATCGCGCTCGGGCAGCATCAGGAACAGCACCAGCGAAACGACCGAGCCCATCGCCATGATGATCGACACGGTCAGCAACTGGTCATTGCCAAGCCAGGCAAACAGCGCGCCAGCCAGCAGCGGACTGCCGGCTGCACCCAGACGGCCGATGCCAAGCACGAAGCCGGTGCCGGTGGCGCGGGCATAGGCCGGGAAACCGCGCGCGAAAGCCGCGTAGTAACCGCTGATCGCCGCGTTGGTGAAGAAGCCGGTGATGATCGTCGCCCACTGCCACGCGTCCAGCGTGTCGCGGCCCAGGCCGAAGCTGGCCACGGCGCAGGAGCCGATCAGCAGCATCAGCGCGGTCGGCCAGCGGATGCCCAGCTTGGCCATCACGAAACCGAACAACAGGCTGCCCGTGAACCCGCCGACATTGGCATAGGTCAGCACCGTAGCCGCTTCCTGCGGCGGATAGCCCGGCGGGTAATCGGACACGATCTGCACCGCGAACTTGAGGATGTAGTAAAAGGTGATCGTGTGGAAGGCATAGCCGAAGGCCAGCAGCAGCGTGACCGGGCGCAGCTTGGGGTTGGACAGGATGTCGGTCACCTTGGGCTTCACGTCGGCCGCGTTGATCGTCGGCAAGGCCTCTATCGTCGGCTTGCCAAGCGCGCGCAGCGTCTTGTTCACGCCAGTAAGGTTACCCTTGGCAGCGTGGTAAGCGGCAGTTTCGGGCACCACCAGCAGCAGCACCGGGATCAGCGAGGCGGTCACGATGGCGCCGAATTCGAACACCCCGCGCCAGCCGTAAGCCACCAGCAGCCATTCCGATGCGGCAATGCCGCCGATGATCGCGCCCAGCGGATAACCAGCCACGTAAGCTGCGATCGCCGCGCGGCGACCCTTCGTGCTCGAGCTTTCGGCCGTGACCGCGTTGGTGGCCGCCAGCATGCCGCCGATGCCGATGCCGGTTATGAAGCGGAAGGCCACCATCGGGGTCACCCCGGTGGCATGGCCCGCCATCCACATGCCGAAAGCCATCAGCACCAGGCAGCCGAGCATGGTCACCTTGCGGCCCCACTTGTCAGCCGCGCCGCCCAGGATCAGCGAGCCGAAGCCCATGCCGACCAGCTCGGCCGAGAGGACCACGCCCAGCGCAGCGCGCTCGATGCCCCATTCGGCGGAAATGCCCGGCGCAGCAAACGCGCTCGACAGCACGTCGAACCCGTCCAGCGCGTTCAGCAGCACCATCAGCACCACCACCGCCCATTGGCGCCAGCCCATCGGCGTTTCGTTGATGACGCTTATCGGGTTCGTGCCCTCGCTTGCAGCGGCCATTATCTGTGATCCTCTCCTTGGTCGCGCACTCAATCGTGGATTCGGCTGAGCATTTCCACCAGTTTTTCGATCTCTTCTGCCGTGAAGCGGCTTTTCAGCCAGGCCTCGTGCGCATCGATGCAGGCCTTGGCCTGGCCCAGCGCGGTCTTTCCCGCCATAGTCAGGTATAAGGCCTGCTTGCGCCCGTCGCTGCTTGACCGCTGGCGCTCGACATAGCCGCGCTGTTCCAGCCGGTTGACGATGGTCATGGTAGTTGCGCGGTCCATCCGCAGCCGCTGGCCCAGCTCGATCTGTGCCACGCCGGGTTCATCGTCGACCAACCACAGCAGGCTGACCTGCTTCTGGGTCAACCCCAGGTCGGTGAAGGTCTCGGTGAAATGGCGATAGACCGCGCCGTGCGCCAACCGGATGTGGAACCCGACAATGCCATCGAGCGCGCCAACGGCACGGGCAAGAGCATCGTCATCCGCCACTTTGTTGGCAATCAATGCACGTGTTGGCAAAGTGCTTTCCGATCCCGCCCTGTAGTAGCGAAGCGATAGGGCGGCCATCCGTCCATATTGCACAATCGTTAGTAATGCATACAATTCAACGCAAGCGCCAGCCAATGCAAGTTGGGGGCGCAAGGAGAGGACAAGTCCCATGGTGCATTTTCCCGAAACCCCCAGCTTCACCGGGTTCAACACGCCCAGCCGAATCGAGGCTGACATTGCCGACCTGCTGCACGAGGGCGCAATCCCGGCGGGCCTGAACGGCGCGTTCTTCCGCGTCCAGCCCGATCCGCAGTTCCCGCCGATGCTGGGTGACGACATTGCGTTCAACGGCGACGGCATGATCACCCGCTTCCATTTCCACGACGGCAAGTGCGATTTCCGCCAGCGCTGGGCCAAGACCGCCAAGTGGCACGCCGAGCGCGAAGCCGGGCGCGGATTGTTCGGCAAGTACCGCAATCCGCTGACCGACGACCCCAGCGTGAAGGACGTGATCCGCAGCACCGCCAACACCAATGCCTGGATTTACGCCGGCAAGCTGTGGGCGATGAAGGAGGACAGCCCGGCGCTGTTGATGGACCCGGTGACGATGGAGACCGAGGAGTTCGAAACATGGCACGGCGCCATGCGCAGCCAGACCTTTACGGCGCACCCCAAGATCGATCCCGCCACCGGCAACATGGTCGCCATCGGTTATGCTGCCAGCGGCCTGTGCACCGATGACGTGTCGCTGATGGAGGTCGACCCCACCGGCAAGCTGGTGCGCGAGACCTGGTTCAAGGTCCCCTACTATTGCATGATGCACGACTTCGCGATCACGCCCGATTACCTCGTGCTGCACATCGTCCCCAGCACCAGCAGCTGGGAATACCTCGAGCAGAAGCGCGAGCATTTCGCCTTCGACACCACCAAGCCGGTGTACCTCGGGATCATCCCTCGCCGGGCCGACCTGAAGCAGGAAGACATCCGCTGGTTCAAGCGCGACAACTGCTTTGCCAGCCACGTCGTCAACGCCTGGCAGGAGGGCACCAAGGTCCACTTCGTGGTGCCCGAGGCCAAGAACAACATGTTCCCCTTCTTCCCCGACATCCACGGCGCGCCGTTCGATGGACCGGCAGCGATGAGCAAGCTGACCCGCTGGACGGTGGACATGGCCAGCAACACCGACGAATTCGCCGAGATCCTGCAGTTGACCGAAACCGCGAGCGAATTCCCGCGCATCGACGATCGTTTCATCGGCACCAGGGCGCGCTATACTTGGGGGCTGGAGATGGACATGCGCCGCCCGGTGGAGCTGAAGGGCGGCAGCGCGGGCGGGTTCCTGATGAACTGCCTGTTCCTCAAGGACCTCGAGAGCGGAGCCGAACAGCACTGGTGGTGCGGCCCCGTCTCCAGCCTGCAGGAGCCGTGTTTCGTCCCGCGCAGCAAGGATGCGCCCGAGGGTGACGGCTGGATCGTGATGGTCTGTAACCGGCTGGAGGATCACCGGTCGGACCTGCTGGTGTTCGATGCGCTGGAGGTCGACAAGGGACCGGTGGCGACGATCAATGTACCGATCCGCCTGCGCTTCGGCCTGCACGGCAACTTCGCGCGGGCGGAGGATATCGGGCTCAGCGCTGACGCGGAACTGGAGCACGCCTAGCTTGATTTTTGCTCTCCCTTCGGCGAGGCTGGCGCCAGGGAGAGAAAAATCATGACAATCCGTTTCGCCGCCGCTCTGGCGGTGCTTTCGCTAGCGGTGTCCGGCTGCGCGCAGGATCAGGCTGACACCGAGCCGCTGGCGGTCGCTTATACCCAGGCTGAGATCGACGGCAGCCTGCCGCCGTCTGCCGCCACGGTGGCGATGCGCTGGCACTTGCTCGACCCCGAGGTCAACTCGTTCATTTTCCGCAATACGCAGGACGTGTTCGCCTTTCGCATGGTCAGCGCGCCCGCCACGCCGCGCGACCTGCCGCAGGGCACCGCGCTGGCCCTGCCGCAAGCCACGCTGGCCGGGGCAGAAGTCGGGTATGACCAGTGGGCCGACGGTACCTTCACCAACGCGCTGCTGGTGCTGCGCGACGGGCAGGTGGTGTTCGAGGACTACCGTAACCGGATGACCGCCGAAACGCCGCACATCGCTTTTTCGATGACCAAGACGATCACCGCGATGCTCGTGGGTCAGGCGCTCGAGCGGGGCGAGATCGACAGCCTCGACGACCTTGCCAGCAAGTACGTCCCCGCTCTGGCCGATGGCGCCTATGGACAGGCAACGCTGCGCAATGTGCTGGAAATGCGCAGCGGGGCGGACATCGAGGAGCGGTACGACTTTGGCGAGAACCCCAGCCTCGCCGGGCAGATCCACCGCGATGCCATTGTGCTCAACCAGCGGCGCTTTGCCGATTTCGCCGTCGGGATCGGCCAGCGCAGCGAGCCGGGCGCGACGTTCAACTACGCCACGCTCGATACCGCAGTGCTCGGCTGGGTGCTGGAGGAAGCCACGGGGCACAAACTGGAAGACCTGATGGAACAGCGCATCTGGCAGCCGCTGGGTACCGAGCACGACGGGCATTTCCTGGCCGACGGACCCGTGGGCACCGGTCGCGCGCTCAACGGCATGGGCTTCAACGCCACGCTGCGCGATTTCGGACGGCTGGGGCAACTGCTGCTCGACGACGGTATGGCGGGCGAGACGCGCGTGCTGCCCGAAGGTTGGGTGGCGCAGATGACCGCGATGAAGCCGACCGGCGCCTCGGCGGGTGAGGGCTTTCCCGGTTATGGCCTGCAAACCTGGCAGGTGGACGGCGAGCCGGGCGCCTATGCCGCCGTGGGATTGGCCGGGCAGTTTATCTATGTCCATCCATCCACCCACACCGTGGTGATCAAGCTCAGCTATTATCCGCCCGTGCCGCCTGCGACCACCGATGGTGACGTGCTGGGGTTCTTTGCGCGCATCGCGAACGGTTCGTAAGTTCTATGGAACTCGCCAAATCGGTTAAGGAACTGTCTGCATGATCAAGCCCGAACTGGAATTTGTCTACGAGGCGAGCGGCAACCTCGAGCCCCCGCGCGAGATCGGGCCGGTGGTCGATGGCACCCGCCGGATCATCCCGATCAGCAGCGGCGGCTATGTCAAAGGACCGCGCATTTCGGGCCAGTTGATGGGCAACAGCGCTGACTGGCAGTTGACCCGCCCCGACGGGGTGACCGTGGCCGATGCTATCTATGCCATCGAGACCGACGACGGCGCCCTGATCCAGATCCGCAACAAGGGCCTGCGTCACGGTCCGCCGGAAGTGATGGACCGGCTGCGGCGCGGCGAGGAGGTCGATCCGGCGGAGTACTACTTCCGCACCATTCCGGAATTCATCGCTCCGGTGGGGCCGTATGACTGGCTCAACAAGTCGATTTTCATCTGCTCGGGCGCGCGCTATGCCAATTCGATCAAGCTGTGGGTGTGGCGGGTGCTCTGACGCCGCGCCACTGCATGGGAACCGACCTTGCCAAGCGTGGTTCCAGAACAGCACCGCTCAATGGGGGAACACAGCTATGCGCCTGACTGTCAGCCTGCTCGCCGCCACTGCCAGCATTCTTGCCGGCTGCACCGCCGACCGACAACTTGAAGCGGCGCATGGCACGGTCATCGCCCCATTGATGAAGGCCGATGGCACGCCCGCAGGCGCTGCCACGGCCATGGCGATAGCAGGTGGCCGGGTGGCGGTGGCGGTCACCGTTCTGGGGATGACGCCGGGCAAGCACGGCGTGCACGTGCACACCACGGGCGCCTGTTCGCCGACGTTCGCTGCGGCTGGCGGTCACTGGAACCCCGGCGGCATGACGCACGGGCTCGACGATCCGGCCGGCCAGCACGCGGGCGACATGCCCAACATCGACGTGGGCGCCGACGGCACCGGATCGCTGACCTATACCCTCGCTGCCGGGGCGACGCTGGCGGGGCTGCTCGACGCCGATGGTTCGGCCTTCGTGATACACGCTGGTGAGGATGACCAGCGCACCGATCCTTCGGGCAACAGCGGTGACCGCGTGGCCTGCGGCGTGTTCGCCGCGCGCTAGGCGATCCGCAAGTCGAGCAGGCTGGGGCCGGTCTGCGCGAAACTCCAGGCCAGCGCTTCGTCCAGCTCGTCCACGCTTGCCACCTTGCGCGCGGGCACGCCCATGCCGGTCGCCAGCGGCACGAAGTCGAGCCCGGTCAGGTCGCAGCCCGGCACGTGGTTCATGCCGAACTCGGACGAAAAGCCGGTCAGCGCGGCATAGGCGGCGTTGTTGAGCACCACGAAGCTGACGTTGACCTGCTCCTGAAAGGCGCTGAACAGCCCCTGCACGGTGTACATCGCGCTGCCATCGCCCAGAATGGCGATCACCTTGTCGCCCTGCCCCATCGCCACGCCGACCGAAGCGGGTAGCGAATAGCCGAGGCCCCCACTGGCGCAAGTATAGAACCCGCCCTTGCGGCGGACCGGCAGAGTGACGTGCTCCGGCCCGCGCGCAGTCGGCGCTTCCTCCACGATCACCGCCTGTTCTGGACGCAAGGCGGAAATGCGCTTGAGGACATAGGCTGCCTTCATCTCCGGAGCAGGATCGATCAGTTGATGCCTGCTGCCGGTGAACGGGCGGCCAACCACGAGGTCCGCCAGCGCTGCCAGGCCCTTTGCCGGATTGCCGAGCACGCCCAGACTTCCCGCCGCGCCGCCGGGCAGGTTGCTGAGGTGCCCCGGATCGTCGGACAAGGCGACGAGCGCAGCATGGTCGGGCCAGTGCGGCCCGCTGCCCTCGACGTGATAGGTGAACACCGGCGCACCGACCACCAGCAACAGATCGTGCGGCATCAGCGCGGCGTTGATCTGGTCCCGCCAGGCGTTGAGGAACCCGGCGAACTGCGGATGATCTTCGGGGAAAGTCTCGCGCGCGGCATAGGGCGCGGCCCACACTGCAAGGCCCGCCTTCTCGGCGAGGGCAATGCCTGCCTCCCACCCGCCGGGCTGGTTGGCGACCCCGGTGCCGATGACCAGCGCGGGGTTCTTCGCCTGCGCGATCATCCCGGCGATGCGCTGCAAGGCTGCGGGATCGGGCAGCGTGCCCAGCGACAGTTCGGGCAGCACCGGCATGTCGCACTCCCGTTCCCAGTCGTCGACCGGGATCGAGACGAACACTGGCCCCATTGGCGGAGTCAGCGCTATGGCGAAGGCGCGCGCCAGTGCCAGCGGCACGTCCTGTGGGCGAGCAGGCTCGATCGAGAACTTGACGAACGGGCGCGGAAATTCGCTCGGCCGTTCGGCGCCAAGAAACGGATCATGCGGCAGAATTGACCGCGCCTGCTGGCCCGCCGTGACCACGATGGGGGCATTGTTGCGGAAGGCGGTGAACAGGTTGCCAAGGCTGTGCCCGGTCCCGGCGGACGAGTGCAGGTTGACCAGCGCGGGCCGCCCGCTGCTGCGCGCATAACCATCGGCCATGCCCATCACCACGGCCTCGTTCAGGCCCATCACATAGGGAAACGGCAGGCCCTTCAGCATCGGCAGCTCGGTGCTGCCCGGGTTGCCGAACAGCCGGTCCACGCCATAGTGGGCGAACACGGCGAAGGCGGCGTCACGTACAGTAGTCATTCGTCAGATTTCCTCTCCGCCTCGCCGCGCGCGGTCGAGGATACTCGCTTCGTCGCGGCGATAGCGCACCAGCACCACCACCAGCAGCAGCACGATGAACGGCACCACCACGTTGACCCACTTGATCGCACCCGCCAGATCGCCGCCATTCTTGTCGGCCACGATGCCCACCAGATACGGCCCGATGCCCAGGCCGAGCAGCGTCTGGATGATCATATAGGTGGAGAACGTGATCCCGCGCATGCGCGGCAGCACCAGCCCCAGCATCAGCGCATAGGCGGGTGGCAGCCACAGCGTCAGGATGATCGAGTAGATGCTGAAGCGGAAATAGAATTCGCCCACCGTCTCGGCGCTATAGGCCCACACGCCGAAGAACGGGCTGGCCGAGAGGCTGGCGAGCATCAGCCAGACCATGCCCTTGCCGCCCATGTACCGGGTCAGCACGTCGCTCAGCGGCCCGGCAATCAGCGGCCCGCCGATCCCCAGCGCGGCGGAGAGCAGGCCGAACTGCACGCCCGTTTGCGCAGGCGACAAGCCGAACTGGGTGATCAGCATGGTCGGCGTAAAGCCCATCACGCCATAGTTGATCGCGGTCTGCAGCCCGCCGACCAGCATCAGCAAGATCAGGCTGGGCGAGAGGATCACGTGATAGGCGGGCTTGTCGGTCAGCTTGAAGCTCTGGAACAGGTTGAGCACCACGAAGGCCCCAAAGGCGATCACGCCCCACTGCATCCAGTGGGCATCCAGCTGCATGCCCCACACCTCCAGCGGCGGGCGCGGCGAGAAACCCTGTGCCCAGCGCACCAGCGCATAGGCGCTGCCCAGGATCACCAGCAGGCCCGCCACATTGGTCAGCCATTGCGCGCGCCCGGCATCGCGCCGCCACAGATAGTACCAGTTGGTCCCCGGCACGACCGAGCCGAGCAGGTTGGCACTGGCCTTGAACGGGTGCGGGTCCTCGGGAGCGACTATGCCGTCCATCCCCCCGCGCACCGGCTCCTGCAGCCGCCAGATCAGCCAGGCGAGCGGGAAGCCTGGCAGCGCGGCGATCAGGAAGGCGATCTGCCAACCGGAAAAGCCGCCAGGCGCGGTGCCAGCCGGATACGCCTGGTTCCATTCCTGTGCGACAATCCCGCCGAGCGCCATCGACAGCCCCAGCCCCAGCGCCAGGCCCACGCCAAGGCCAGCCATGCCCAGGCCGCGGCGGCTCTTTGGCAGGACATCAAAGATGATCGAGTTGGCGGCGGGCTGCGTCGCCCCTTCGCCGATGCCGACACCCAAACGGCTGATCGCCAACAGGGCAAAACCGCCGGCAAAGGCCGACAGACCGGCAAAGAACGACCACATGGTCAGGCAGATGGCCAGCAGGCGGGTGCGGATCCAGCCGTCGACCAGCCGTCCCAGCGGCAGCGAAAACAACGCATAGAACAGCGCGAACACCGTGCCGTACAGCAGCCCGATCTCGGCATTGCCGATGTTCAGGTCGGCCCGGATGTCCGCCGCCAGGATCGACATGATTTGGCGGTCGAGCAAGCTCATCGCCTGCGCGGCGGAGACCAACGTCAGCGCATACCAGCCGTACCGGCTGATTGCCTGTCCTTCGCCCCGATCGCTCTCGCTCTGGTCTGCCATCGCCTGATCCTCTCGCGCCGTGCCCGTCTTGTGCGGGCGAACTACAGCTTGAACCAGCGTTCGGCGTTTGTCTGGAAGAACTTTTTCTTCTGTTCGGGCGAGATCGCCATCTCGTCCATCACGCGCACTTCTTCGGGCAGGTACTGGTAAGGATAGTCCATCGCATACATCACGCGGTCCTCGCCCATCACCTCGATCAGCAGCTTGACCGCCGGCTCGTAAGCCATACCGCTGTTGGTCGCGAGGACGTTGGTCCGCAGGTAGTGGAACAGGTCGTGCTGCAACGGCTTCAGGCGTGCGTAGCGCTGGCTGCGGACACCTGCCTGGTGCATGTAGTTGTGGCGATAGACCCAGAACGGAATCGCCTCGCACCCATGGCCCAGCATCATCTGCAGGCCGGGATAGCGGTCGAACACGCCGGTGGTCAGCATGCGCAGGCCGTGGAACGCGGTCTCCACGCCAAAGCCGAACACCGCGCCGTCGAGGCCGGCCTCGACCATGGTGCCGATCATCCCGTCGGGCGGGCCCTGCGGGTGGATGTACAGCGGCAGGTCGAGATCGGCGCAGGCGCGCAGGATCGGGTCGAACTGGTTCTCGTCAAGGTAATGACCGTGCGTGTGGCTGTTGACCTGCACGCCGTGGAAGCCAAGCTCCTCCTTGCCGCGCTTCAGCTCCTGTGCCGACCATTCGGGGTCCATCGGGGCAATCGCGATCATCCCATGGAACCGGTCAGGGTACCGCTCGCAGGCGTCCTTCAACTGGTTGTTGGCGTTATAGGCGATGCGGCGAGCTTCCTCGACATCGTGCAGCGACTGGGTGCCCGGGCTGGTCAGCGCCAGCACGGCCTTGTCGATCCCGGCATCGTCCATCGCGCCGATGCGCAATTCGCCCAGGTCGAGCAGTCGCTCGCGGATGAAGGTGGTGCGTTCCGAAGCGCTGGTGCCGTAAAAGCCCCAGAGGCTCATCGTCCCTTCGTCGGCGCGGCCTTCCTTGACCAGCCGCATGATCGCATCGAGCTGCTCCTGCGTGGCAAATGCCTCCTCGGTGGCAATGCGCAGATAGCCGCGATCGCCGCCGGTGTTCAGTTCGTGGGTCATAGTCGGATTATCCCTCGTGTACGGCTTTGAGGACCATGCAGGCCTTCACGCCTTCGGGGCCGTCTTCGCTGCCGTGGCCGGACCATTTGACGCCGCCGAACGGGGCGTCGGCGCCGCCGATCATGTGGGTGTTGATGCCGACCATGCCTGCCTCAAGGCGGGCGGCGAGGCGGCGCTGGCGTTGCACGTCGCCGGTCCAGGCGTATGCGGCGAGGCCGTAGGGCAGGCGGTTTGCTTCGGCGATCATCTCGGCTTCGCCCGCGTAGGGGTTGATGATGGCGACCGGGCCGAACGGCTCTTCGTGCATGATGTCGGCATCCAGCGGCACCTCTGACAGCACCGATGGCGCGTAGAAATAACCCTGGTTGCCGATCTTCTGGCCGCCTGCGCCAAGCTTGGCACCCTTGGCGACGGCATCGCCGATCAGCCGGTCAATGGCGTCGGGGCGGCGCGGGTTGGCCATCGGGCCCATCGTGGTCGCGGCATCGAGGCCGTTGCCGACCACCACCTTGCCTGCGCCGGCGATAAAGCCGTCGCGGAACTTCTCGAACACGGCCTCCTCGACGATGAAGCGCGTGGGCGAGACGCACACCTGCCCGGCGTTGCGATACTTGCCGCCAATGCTGGTCTCCAGCGCCTTGTCGACATCGGCATCGCTGAACACCAGCACCGGGCCGTGTCCGCCCAGTTCCATCGTGGTGCGGATCATGTTGTCCGACGCCAGCTTGGCGAGGTGCTTGCCGACCACGGTGGAGCCGGTGAAGCTCAGTTTACGGATGATGGGCGAGGCCAGCAGGTGGCGGCTGACCTCGTCAGGAACGCCGAAAACGGCCTGTGCAACCTGCGGGGGCAGACCGGCGTCCAACAGGCACTGAAGGACACCCAGCGCGCTCGCGGGGGTCTCCTCGGCGCACTTGAGAATAACCGAACAACCCGCCGCAACCGGCGCGCCCAGCTTGCGGCCGGGATTGCCCAGCGGGAAGTTCCACGGCGCGAAAGCCGCGACCGGACCGACCGGCTCCCACCGCACGGTGGAGCGCGTACCTTCGGGCCGCACCAGTTCGCGGCCATAGATGCGGCTGCATTCGCCGGCGTAGAAGTTGAACAGGCCGACGTTCATCATCACCTCGATCCTGGCCTCGTGGAACGGCTTTCCCTGTTCCATCGTGGCGATCCGCGCCATGTCGTCGGCGCGTTCGAGCATCAGCCGCGCGGCGCCCGAAAGGACCTGCGCCCGTTCCTGCGGCGTGCTTTTGCGCCACAAGGCAAAGCCTTCGGCCGCGACTTCAAGAGCGCGGTCGAGGTCGGCGGGTTCGGCCAAGGGCAGCTCGCCCAACGTCTCGCCCGTGGCGGGGTTCACTACGGAGAACGTGCGGCGGCCGCCGCCGGACACGCGCTCGCCGCCGATGATCATGTGGAGAGAGGGGTATTGGGTCATGACTGACACTCCGTCAGGAGGAGGAAGATGACCGTTCGCCCTGAGCTTGTCGAAGGGCCGTTCTTCTGGCGAACGAGCGCGGGAAGAAAGACAGTGCTTCGATAGGCTCAGCACGAACGGGCTGGGGTGGTTTTAGACTTTGGCAGCCCGTTCGGCATCGCGTTTGGCGTCATCGGCGAAGCGGTCGGCGACCATTTCCTCGCCGGTGATCGGGTGCTTCATGTGGAACGGCAACAGCTTGTGCGTCGGCCACAGGAAGAAGTTGTCATACAGCTCGTCAGGCCCGGCGGGATCCTCGGGATAGAGCGTGCGCAGGAAGGGCACGTATTCCGCTTCGGTAAGCGCCCAGCCCTTGTCGAAATCGGCGTGCCAGTGCGGGAAGTAGTTGAGCAGCTTGATGCGCCACTTGCCGTCCTCGCCTTTGGTATAGACGTTTTCGTACAGGCCGCCTTCCCACCACTGGCGGGTGTTCAGCCCCAGCTCGGGATAGGTGTAATCCTTGTGCCGGCCGGCCTGCATGGTCGACCGGCCGCGCAGGCGCGCAGTCTTGCCGTCCGGATCGATGTCGATGATGGTCTGGATCTGCGGATGGTCGAGCAGGAAGCCGTCCACCGGGCCGTTGTTGTTGTGGGTGAAGCGCTTGCGGAACCGTTCGATATACAGCCGCTTCACGCCCGCCTTGCCCTTGAACACACCGCCGAAAAAGCGCACTTCGCAATCGTCGGAGAACAGGTCGACCACCTGGTCGTACATGCATTTGTCGATCAGGTAGCCATAGAGGTACTGCAGCTTCTTCACGTCGAGCTCGTCCTCGCGGACGGTCAGGCGGCGCTCCATCTCGGCCAGTTTGGCTTCGAGCATGGCGATGCGATCTTCTGCGCGATCATCGGACATATACGAGTCTCTCTCCCACTTCGTATGTAGTGCATACGATTGGGAGCCCCTGCGGATCAAGTCAACGCTCTTGCCGCAAGCGGCGCGAGCAACCTAAGGTGGGAACGAGCGAGAGGAGCCAACCGCCAATGAAATATGCCCCCACCTATGCCCAGGACCGCGCCGAGATCGAGGATCTGATGGCGCGCTATCTGATGGCGATGGATTACAACGATTTCGATACCTACGCCGATACCTTCACCCTTGATGGCACGCTCGACTATGCCACCGGCGTGGTCACGGGGCGCGAAAATATCCGGGCCGAGAGCAAGGCGTTCAAGGAACGCGTGGGCAAGATGTTCACCGACATCGACGGCGAGCCTTCGCTGCTGCGCCACGTGCTGTGCCACTCGGTTATCCGGGTCGAGGGCGACCTGGCCTGGCATACCGGATTCTGGTTTGAATTCGACAACGGCGGGCCAAAGAACGACAAGGGCCGCAAGACCATCCTGATGGGCACCTACGGCATCTACGAGGACCAGTTGAAGCGCGTCGATGGCGAATGGCAGTTTTTCTACCGCAACATCCGCAACGAATTTTTGCCCGGGCGTGACAGCGGCACGGTCAATCCGGTGCTGGCGCTGGATAGGCTCGCGCAAGCCAGCCGGGCGTGAAGCTTGGGTTCATCGGCGGGGCGGCATGGCGGCGGGCATGATGCGCCGACTTGCTGCCTCGCTGTTTGCCTTCGTTGCGCTGGCCTTGCCTGCCCACGCGCAGGACACAACGCCTGTGCCGCCGCCTGCGCCGCCGCCGCAACTGTCGCTTGAGCAGCGCATGATCCTGCGCTGTTCGGCGGCCTTTGCATTGGTCGCCAATCGGCAACAATCGGGCGAGAGCTGGGCGCTGGACTATCCGCCGCTGGCGACACGCGGGCGGGAATTCTTCGTCCGTGGCACCGCCCAACTGTCCGACGAGACCGGGGCGGACGTGTCCGCCTTCGCCCCGCTGCTGCGTGCCGAGGCGGAGAACCTGCTCGACCGGCCACTGTTGCTGCAGGTGATGCCGGTGTGCCTCACGCTGCTGCCGCCCGAGCCAACGGGCTGATTGACGGGAAAAACTTGTCGCGCAGGTGCTGGACCCGGCCCGCCCCATGCGGCAATAGGATGTCCACGTCATGTGGAAGCTCTACCAGTTCACGCTCTGCCCGTTTTCCCGCAAGGTTCGCCTCGCGCTGGCCGAGAAAGGCGTGGCGCACGACCTGGTGACCGCGCTGCCGTGGGCTCCCGATGAGGAATTCGACGCGCTCAATCATTTCGGCCGCACCCCCGTGCTGCACGATGCCGAGCGCAAGCTGACGCTGGTCGACAGCCAGTCGATCTGCGAATATCTGGAAGAGACCGAGGACCGCACTCCGCTGGTGCTGGGCACCGCGCTGCAACGCGCCGAGATCCGCAAGCTGGTGGCGCTGTTCGACCAAGGCTTCTTCGCCGATGTCACCCACCCGCTGATGCACGAGAAAATGAAGAAGCGCGTGGTGCTGCGCCAAGCGCCCGATTCGGGCCAGCTGCGCCAGGCGATGAAGCTGGCGCACGAACACCTCGAATATATCGATTGGCTGGTCGGCACGCGCCGCTGGCTGGCGGGCGCGCAGATGAGCCTGGCAGACTTCGCCGCCGCCGCGCAGATTTCTGTCGCCGATTACCTCGGCGGGATCGACTGGGCGGGGCACGAGGAAGCGCAAGGTTGGTATCGCGTGATGAAAAGCCGCCCCAGCTTCCGCCCGCTGCTGGCCGAGAAGATGGACGGCCTGCCCCCGCCGCGCCACTACGCGGATGTGAATAGTTGAGGTTTGACGCCTTTCTTCCCATCTAGCGCGGGAAGGAGATCATCCATGACCGAGAAGCTCAATCTCTCCGAACAGGAATGGCGCGAGAAGCTGTCGCCCGAGCAGTACACGATCCTGCGCCAGAAGGGCACCGAGCGGGCCTTCACCGGCAAGTACGAGAAGAACAAGCAGCCGGGCATTTACAAGTGCGCGGGATGCGGGTTGCCGCTGTTTCCCAGCGACACCAAGTACGACAGCGGCTCGGGCTGGCCCAGCTTCGCCGCTCCGGCAGGCGAGGGCGCGGTCGATGAACATCGCGATGTGACGCATGGCATGGTCCGCACCGAGGTGACCTGCGCCCGCTGCGCAGGACATCTGGGGCACGTGTTTCCCGACGGTCCGGGGCCCGCAGGGCTGCGCTATTGCATCAATTCGGCCAGCCTCGATTTCGCCCCCAAGGATGCGCCGCAGGACGAAACGAAGGATAACTAGGCTCCTTCGACCGGGCTGACGTTCATTCCCTGTTAGATATGTCCTATGCATGGGGCATAAGGTGTGAGGCGGGGCCTGTCCCGCCCGCTCGTGCACGGGGAACGGTAGCCAGATGGCAACTAGACGGGGCGAACGCTCCGCAGCATCGCGAAAGAGCGGGGGACAAGGTGGTCGCCCCGGTGGCTCGCGCGGAAGCGGCCGCAGACCGCCGACCACGGGGTGGAAGGCGGGCTTGCGCCGCTGGGGCAAGCGCCTGTTGTGGACCGGTGCCTTTGCCGCGCTGCTGGGCCTGATCGCGGTCGGCACCGCAGTGTTCTTCGCGGCGCGCGAAATGGCCTCCTATGCCTCGCTGATGGAAAGCCAGACCGCGCAATCGATCATCGTGCGCGCGCGCGACGGGACCGAGATCCAGGCGCTCGGGCCATCGTATGGCGAGTGGCTGCCGTCCGAAGAAATTCCGCAAGTGATGAAGCAGGCGATGATCAGCGTCGAGGATCACCGGTTCTATTCTCATCCCGGGGTTGATCCGCTGGGCCTGCTGCGCGCGGTCTACAATGCCTTCAACGAGGATCGCCAGGTCTCGGCCACCAGCACGATCACCCAGCAACTGGCGCGCAACCTGTTCCTCAACTCCAACCGCACGCTCTATCGCAAGCTCAACGAGATCATTCTGGCGATGGCGCTGGAGTATAACTTCTCGAAGGACCAGATCCTCGAGCTCTATCTGAACAAGGTCTATTTCGGCGGCGGCGCCTATGGCATCGACAGCGCCAGCCGCAAGTTCTTCAGCCATTCCGCGCGCGAACTGTCGCTCGAGGAAGCGGCCATTATTGCCGGGCTGGTCAAGGCGCCCAGCCGCTATTCGCCCACCGCCGATATCGACGCCGCCGTGGGCCGCGCCAACGTCGTGGTGGCGCAGATGGTCGAGTACGGCGATCTCGATCCCGCCGCTGCCCGGCAGGTGGACGTTACCGCCGTGCAGCTGCAGCCCGAGAGCGGGCAGAACGCCACACGCTATTTCACCGACTGGGTGCTGCCGCAACTCGACGTGATCCTTGAAGGCGACAGCTTCGAGCCGATCGAGGTGTGGACCACGCTCGACACCGGCATGCAATCCGCCGCCGCCAGCGCCATTCGCGCCAATGTGCCCGGCGGGACGCAAGGCGCGCTGGTCAGCCTGGACCGCGACGGGGCGATCCTGGCGATGGTTGGAGGCACCGATTACGTCCAGTCGAGCTATAACCGCGCCACCACCGCGCTGCGCCAGCCGGGGTCGGCGTGGAAGCTGTTCGTCTATCTCGCCGCGCTCGAGGCGGGCTATACCCCCGGCTCCACCGTGACCGACGAGCCGGTGACGATCGACGGGTGGAGCCCGCGCAATTCCAACGGCCGCTTCACCGGCAAGATCGACGTGCGCACCGCCTTTGCCTACTCAGTCAACACCGTCGCCGCGCAACTGGGCAACGAAGTGGGCTTTTCCAACGTGGCGGGAATGGCCCGCCGGTTTGGCGTGACGACCGAGATCAACACCCAGCCCGCCATGGTGCTCGGCTCGTCCGAGGTCCACCTGCTCGACATGACGCGCGCCTTTGCCGCCGTTTCGGCGCGCGGTCGCTCGATCGAGCCTTATGGCATCCTGCGCGTGACCACGTCGAACGGGCGCGAGCTTTATCGTCGGGCCGAACCGCGCAGCTACATGCTGGTGCCCGACTATGTCGCCGCCGGGATCACCGACCTGCTGCAGACTGCGGTCAACACCGGCACCGGGCGCGCGGCGCAGATCGGGCGGCCGGTCGCGGGCAAGACCGGCACCACCAGCAGCAACAAGGACGGCTGGTTCCTGGGCTTCTCCAGCGGCATCACCACCGGTGTGTGGATGGGCCGCGATGATAACCGCGCGGTGTCCGGCCTGTCGGGCGGCGCCGCTCCGGCACGGGCGTTCGCTGCCTATATGCGCTACGCCGTACGCGACCGCCCGCCCGAGGATTTCGAGACCGAGCTGAAGCTGCCCGAATGGCAACTGGAGCCCGACGACGAATACTATTTCGGGGACGAGGGCGGCTATTACTACATCGACGAGGAAGGCAACCTGGTCGACCCGGCGGTCAAGCCACCAGTCGGCGGCGATGGCACCTCGCCGGTTTACGAGGACGGTTCGCCCCGGCTGGAGGACCCACCACCCGCCGCCAACGATGACTTCCTCGAGGAAGCGACCGGCGGCACGCTACCAGTCGACCGCTACGCCGCGCCAGGCGGGGTGAGCGTACGACGCGGGAATGTGCCGGTAAGCGGGAAGCCTTAGCTACCCCCAAGACGGCAACCGCCCAACGAAAGAAAAGGGCCGCCTCCCACACCGGGAAGCGGCCCTTTTCGTGTGAGAACGAAAAGCCTATTCCGCCGGGCGCAGGCGTACCGGGAGCGAGAATTCGGGCTGGCCGCGCTGGCGCACGCGGAGCACGATCGCGCCGCGTCCCTGCCCCTGCACGGCGCTGATCTGTGCTTCGAGCTGTTCGGGCGTCGAGACAGGCTGGCCGTTGGCGCTGGTGATTACCGAGCCGCGCGCGAGACCCTTGGTGGCGGCGTCCGAGCTGGGATCCACTGCGGTCACGACCACCCCGGTCATGTTGACATCGCCGCCCAGCTGACGGGCGATCTGCGGGGTGATGGCGATGGCCTGCACCCCCAGGACCTGCTCGACCAGGCCGCTGCCGGCACCGGGCTTCAACGGATCTGTCGGCTGGTCACCATCCTGTCCGAAGTTCTGCTGCTGGCTGAGCTCCTCGTTGCTGGGGCGACGGCCCACGGTCACCGTGGCACGGCGGGTCTGTCCGTCGCGGATATATTCCACCGGAACGCGCGTGCCCGGCGTAATGTTTGCGACGATGTAAGACAGGCTTCGATCCCGCGTGATCGCCAGGCTGTTAACGCTGGTGACCACGTCGCCCGATTGCAGGCCCGCCTGATCGGCCGGTTCGCCCGGCTGAACGCTCTGGATGTATTCGCCGCTGTTCTGCGGAATGCCCAGCGCTTCGCCGAAGTCCTCGTCGACCGGCTGAATCTGCACGCCCAGGTAACCGCGCGCGATAGTCTCGCCGCGCATCAGCGCCTGCACCACCGGAGCGGCGTCCTCTGCGGGGATGGCGAGCCCGATGCCTACGTTGCCGCCCGAGGGCGACAGGATGGCATTGTTGATGCCGATCACATTGCCCGCCATGTCGAACAGCGGACCGCCCGAATTGCCCTGGTTGATGCTGGCGTCGGTCTGCAAATAGCGGTCGAACGCGCCCCGGTTGCCGGTGGAGCGGTGGACGGCGGATACGATCCCGCTGGTCACAGTGCCGTCGAGCCCGAACGGGTTGCCGATGGCGATCACCCAGTCACCCACGCGCGTCCCACTCGAATCGCCGAAGCGGACGAAGGGGAACGGCTGGCCGCGATTGATCTTGAGCACGGCGATGTCGCTCTGCTCGTCGACGCCGACCACGGTGGCGGGATACTCGTTACCGTCGGACAGCGTCACCGCCACCGATTGCAGGCGGGCATTGGCTCCCGGCGGGTTGATCACGTGGTTGTTGGTGACGACATAGCCATCGGCCGAAACCAGGAAGCCTGAACCGAGTGACTGCGCCTCACGCGTCTGCGCGCCGCCGCCGCCGTCGCGATTGCCGAACATGTCGGCAAAAGGCGTGCCCGCGAAGGGGTTCTGGGTGGCCACGGTCACCTGCTGACGGGTGGAGATGTTGACCACCGCCGGCATCAGCGCCTCGGTCAGGTCAGCAAAGCTGGCGGGTGCACCGGGCACGGGCACGGCCTGGCCGATTTGCAGGTTTTCGTTCTGCGCCACCTGTGCGCCAGCGGGATAGCCGGTCATCAAGGTGATGGCCGCCCCGCCAAGCAGCAGGGCCGATGTGATCGAATAGGAGTATCGCACTGCCTTCACGTCCTTGTTCATCCTTGCAACTCTGGCCCGCGCGAGTGGCGGGGAATTCTAGGGTCCGTCCCGTCAGCTATCCAGCCGATGCAGCCTTAACCGCCATTGAACGACACTTGTAGTCAAACGTCCACCGGCCTCACTCAGCCGCCGCGGAACTGGCGCAGATAATCGTTATCGGGCGACAGGATGATCGAGCTCTGCGTTGCGCCCCCCGGCGCGAACGTGGTGCGATAGGACTGCATCGCCCGATAGAAGTCGTAGAACTGCGGGTCCTTGTTGAACGCTTCGGCATAGATCTGCGCCGCCCGCGCCTGCGCAGTGGCCGAAATGATCCGCGCATCGCGCTCGCCCGCCGCGCGGATCGTGGCGGCGGTGGCAAGGCGGTTCGATTCCATCCGCGTGAAGGCCGCTTGCAGCGTGCCCTGCGGCAAGTCGGCGCGCTTGATCCGCACGTCGAGCACCTGCACGCCATAGCGCCGCGCCTGCTGGTCGAAGTTCTCGGTAATCTGCGTCATCACCGCACCGCGCTCGGGCGTCAGCAGGCTGGCGAAGGTGCGGCGACCCAGTTCCTGGCGCAGCGTGGAGTTCATGATCTGTTGCAGCGAGGTTTCCAGTTGCGCCTCGCTGCCCGAGGTGCGGACCATCTTCACCGGGTCGATGATGCGATAGCGGGCATAGGCATCGACCTGCAAGCGTTGCTGGTCGTTGGCCAGCACTTCGCGCCGTTCAAGGTCCAGCGCCAGCACGCGGCGGTCGACGAAGCGCACGCTTTCGAGCAAGGGGATGCGGAAATTGATGCCCGCGCCAGTGCTGCCGAACGGCTCATCCGGGCGAAACTGGTTGAACACCCGCACCGGCTCGCCCGTGCGGATCACCACCGCCTGCTGCGTTTCGCCCACGTTGACCACGGTGCTGGCCAGCACGACCAGCGCCGCGATCGCCGCGATGATTGTGGTCCTGTAAGTCTGCCACATGTCACTGGCCTCCCGTGCTGGTGGGTCGCGCAGCGGGCGCGGCGGTGGGGGTTGCCCGCGGAGTGCGGCGGCCGGTCTCGGGCAGCGGCAGGTACGGCACCACGCCGGCCGCCTCGACCACGGTCTTGTCGGTATTGGCCAGCACGGCCTCCATGGTCTCGTAATACATCCGGCGGCGGGTCACTTCGGGGGCCAGCCGGTATTGCGTGTAAAGGGTATCGAAGGCGGCGGCCTCGCCCTGCGCGGCGGCCAGCACCTGCTGCTGGTAGCGGCGCGCATCGTTGAGGTTACGCTCGGCATCCTGGCGCGCGGTGAGCACGTCGTTGAACGCCTCGATCACCTGCGCGGGCGCATCGGTCTTGATCACGTTGATGCCCTGCACGGTGATGCCCGAACGATAGGCATCCAGCCGCGCCTGCATCTGTTCGCGCACCTGCGCCTCGATGCGGCCCACGCCGGCACCGGCCAGCACGTCATCGAGGTTCTGCTCGGACACCGCGCTGCGCATGGTCGCCTCGGCGATCTCGTGCAGCGTGCTTTCGGGGTCTTTCAGCTGGAAGCGGAACTGGACGAGGTCCGAAATGGTCCAGCGCACCTGATACCCCAGGTTGACCAGGTTCTGGTCGGCGGTGAGGATCAGGTTCTCGTCACCGGTGCTGGGGATGGTGAAATCGCGGATCTGGGTCACGTTCTCGACATCGACCGACTGGATCGGCCACGGCCAGGTGAAGCTGGCCCCGTCTTCCAGGGTGCGCGAGTACTTGCCGCCGAACCAGGTGACGATGCCCTGTTCGTTCTGCTGGATGAAATGGGTGGAAGTGACGCCCAGCCACAGCGCGCCCACGGCTAGCAGCGCGACCGGAAACCAGCTCTTGCCGCCGGGCCGCTGGGGCAGGCGGAACTGCGGACCGCGCCCCCCGCCACCGCCACCACCCTTGCGGCGCTGGCCGTCGCGATTGCGGAAGATGTCGTCGATGCTGGCCGAACGGCGCGGCTTGTCGCCTGACGTGCCGTCGCCGCCACCGGGCAGCCACGGATTGCGTGGTCCGCGCGGCTGTTCGTCGCCTGCAGGAGTGTCTCCGGAAGCGGGACTTTCGCCCTCGGCGGCGCCATCGTCGCCGCCATCGCCGCCCGAACCACCAGATGATCCCCCGGCCGATCCCCAGGGGTTGCGCTTTCCGGCCATGGCCAGGGCGATGCGGTTGCGAATACCGTCAAGTCTCTCCATGCCAATCTGTATAGGGTTCCCGCCAACAAAAAACAGGGGCGCACCGCGCGTTTTTTCGCTGCACTTCGCCGAAGCAGGGTCTAGCAGAGCGCCATGAGCAGTGTCGCAAGTGTCGAGCAGGCCATTCCGGCCGAATTATCCTCCATGATCCGGTCGGTCCGTTTCGCTGATGGGGTGGCCACGATCGTGGCCGACGCAGGTGCCCTGGGGCGCAGCGCGGCGGCGCAGTTGCAGAAGGAACTGGAGCGCGCGGTCGGCGCGGTGGACGGCGTGCGCGAAGTGCGCGTGGCGCTGATGGCGGACAAGCCCAAGCGCCGCATCGTGGTGGTCGGCAGCGGCAAGGGCGGGGTGGGCAAGAGCACGCTGACCGCCAATCTCGCCGTCGCGCTGGCGCGGATGGGGCGCAAGGTGGGCGTGGTCGACGCCGACATTTACGGTCCCAGTCAGGTCATGCTGCTCGATCCCGCGCGCAACCGTCCGCGTGCCGAGGGCAACAAGCTGATCCCGGTGGAAAGCGGGTTCGGCGTCAAGCTGCTGTCGATGGCGCAACTCGTCGAACCGGGCAAGGCGATCGCCTGGCGCGGGCCGATGGTCGGCCAGGCGCTGACGCAGATGATGGACGCCGACTGGGGCGATGCCGAACTGCTGCTGGTCGATCTGCCGCCAGGCACGGGCGACGTGCAGCTGACCATGCTGCAGAAGTTCAAGCCATCGGGTGCGGTGATCGTCACCACGCCGCAGGATCTGGCGCTGATCGATGCCACGCGCGCGATCGACCTGTTCACCCAGTCGGGCATTCCGGTGGTCGGCATTGTCGAGAACATGGCGGGTTATGTCTGCCCCAGTTGCGGGACAAGCAGCGAGCCGTTCGGTGCTGGCGGCGGCGAGGGCGCGGCCGTGGCGCTGGGCCATCCGTTCATGGGCCGCGTGCCGCTCGCCATCGGCATCCGCGTGGCGAGCGACGCCGGGCAGCCACCCGCCGCCAACGATGGCGCCGACGGCGCGGCCTTTACTGCATTGGCTGTGCGGCTGGCGGAGTGGCTGGATAAGCCCTCGCAATGAAACTGACGCGTCGGCAGTTGCTGGTTGGCGCGGCAGCGGGCGGCGGCCTGCTGGTGGCGTTCAACCTGCTGCCGCGCGATTTCCCCAATCCTATCGTCCCGGGCGAAGGCGAATATGCCTTCGATGCCTGGCTCAAGATCGCCAGCGACGGTGTGGTCACCGTGGCCGTGCCGCAGCTCGAGATGGGCCAGGGCGTGACCACGCTGCTGCCGCAGATCGTGGCGATGGAGCTGGGGGCCGACTGGCGCCAGGTGGGGGTGGAGCCTGCTCCCGTCAGCGGCGCCTATGCCAATCTGCCGTTGGCGGCGCGCTGGGCTCCGCTGTGGCGCCCGGCGATTGCGGCTTTGGCCAACGAGCCCGACGATTACCTGCTGAAAAGCTGGGCCGAGGGCGAGCGCTTTACCGTCACCGCCGATGGCCTGTCGCAAGCCGCTTACGAGCTGCCGTGCCGCCGGGCCGCCGCCTCTGCGCGGGCCGTGCTGGCGATGGCCGCCGCTGCCCGGTGGGATGTTGCGTGGGAGGAATGCGAAGTCACCGGCGGCTTCGTCACACATGGCGACCAGCGCCTGCCGTTCGGGGACCTGGTGGCCGATGCAGCCGCGCTGACCCCGCCTGACCCGCCACCCTTGCGGCCCGAAGCGCCGCGCGATCCGGCCATTGCCGATGCCGGCGAGGGAGAAGCCGACCAGGACGCGCGCGCCATCGCTTTCCCCCGGCTCGACCTGCCGTCGAAGGTCGATGGCTCGTACACCTTTGCCGGTGACGTGCGTTTGCCCGACATGGTCTATGCCGCGATCCGCCACGGACCGCGCGATCAGGCCGAGCTGGTCGGCTTCGATGCCGAGCGCGCGGCGCGGATCGACGGCCTGGTCGGCATTGTGCGCGGCAAGCGCTGGCTGGCGGCGGCGGCGAGCAACTGGTGGGCCGCCGAACAGGCGCTGACCGCGATGGCCCCGCGCTTCTCGGCCGAAAAGATGGTCCGCTCGGATGCGCTCGACGCCGCGCTCGACGATGGCATTCGTCGCGGCGAGGGCCAGCTGGTGTTCGCGAGTGGCGACGGCGACAGCGGCTACCAGCCCGACGTGGCGCAGCGCTATACGTTTGCCCCGGCGGTCCACGCCACGCTGGAAACCGCCACCGTCACCGCGCGGCTGGTGGGTGACCGGCTGGAGCTGTGGATGGCCAGTCAGGCGCCCGAATTTGCCCGCCGCGCCGCCGCGCGGGCGATCGGCCTGTCGCTCGATCAGGTGGTGCTTTACCCCATGCCTGCGGGCGGCAGCTTCGACCGGCGGCTGGAGCATGATCACGTGATCGAGGCAGCGCTGATCGCGCGCGAACTGGGCAAAAAAGGCTTGGGCCCGGTGCAGCTGGTGTGGTCGCGCGCCGAAGAGCAGCTGGCCTTGCAGCCGCGCCCGCCCGCCGTGGGCCTGATCGGCGCGCGCCTCTCTCCCGATGGCCGCATCGCCGCCATGCGCACGCGCATCGCCACGCCGCCAGCGGCACAGGAATTCGGCCGTCGGCTGTTCGGCAACCTGACCAGCTGGGCGGCAATCGAGGAGGTCGCCGGCACGCTCGATCCGATGGCGGTGGAAGGGTTCGCCGGGATCTACGCCATCCCCGACCAGGCGCTGTTCCACGTGCCGGTGGAACTGGCGCTGCCCGCCGGGCGGATGCGCGGCAATGCCCACGGGCTGACTTGCTTCATGCGCGAATGCTTCATCGATGAAGTGGCCACGCGCGGCAGCCTTGAGCCGATGAGTTTCCGCATCGCCATGCTGGGCGGCGATCCGCGCCTTGTCGCCTGCCTCCAGCGCGCGGCCTCGCTGGCGCAATGGGACGGCGGAGCGCGCGGCACGGGCCAGGGGATCGCCTGCCATGTCATGCGCAGCGGTGACGACGAAGGCGCTGCCAGCGGGCGCATTGCCGTGGTCGCCACCGCATCGGTTGGTGAGGGTGGGCTCAAGGTCACCCGGCTGGCGGCGGCGGTAGATATCGGCCGCGTGGTCAACCGCGACCTCGCCCTGCAGCAGATCGAGGGCGGGCTGCTGTTCGGCCTTGGCCTCGCGGTCGGCAGTGCCACCGGATACGACGAGGGGCGGCCCACGCTGGCGCGCCTGAGCGACCTGCAAATCCCCTCGTTGGCCGATTGCCCTGAGATCGACATTGCGCTTATCGCCAGCGATGCCCCCAGTTTCGATGCCGGCGAGATCGGCATGACCGCGGTCGCTCCGGCGATTGCCAACGCACTGTTCTCCGCGGCGGGATTGCGGCTGCGGCACCTGCCGTTGGGACTCGCACTCGCGCCGCCGCCGCCTGCTGCCAGCCCGCTACCCGTCCCCGGCGCCACGCCCAGCGCGGTGCCGACCGACGCCGCCAGCGAGCCGACAATCGACAGCAGTGAAAGTGAGCCGACCTTTTGACCTGGCAACCCCAGCAGCTCCCCGCCGAGCATCCGCCCGTGCGCACCGGCAAGGTCGGCGTGCTGCTGGTCAATCTGGGCACCCCCACGGCGCCCACGCCCGCCGCCGTGCGGACCTATCTGGCCGAGTTCCTCAGCGATCGCCGCGTGGTGGAAATCCCCAGGCTGCTGTGGTGGCCGATCCTCCACGGCATCATCCTGACCGTGCGCCCGAGGAAGAGCGCGCGCGCCTATCAGCAGATATGGACGCCCGAAGGCTCGCCTTTGGCCGCGATCACCATGCGGCAGGCGCAGGCGCTGGCAGACCGGTTGGGAGATGCCGTGATGGTCGATTGGGCCATGCGCTACGGCCAGCCGTCAATTCCGGCACAGTTGCAAAAGCTGATGGATGCTGGCTGCGAGCGGATCGTGCTGGCTCCGCTCTATCCGCAATATTGCGGCGCGACCACGGCCACGGTGATGGACAAGGCGGGCGAGACGCTGGCGGCGCTGCGCTGGCAGCCGAGCCTGCGGGTGATGCCGCCGTATCACGACGAACCGCTGCACGTCGTCGCGCTTGCGCAGGATATCGGCGCGCAGCTCGACGCGCTCGATTTTACGCCTGAAGTGCTGCTCTTGAGCTTCCACGGCATGCCGCAGCGCACGCTGGCATTGGGCGATCCGTACCATTGCCAGTGCCTCAAGACCGCGCGCCTGTTGAGCGCCGCGCTCGATCGGCCCGGTTTGCGCATCAGGCCCACGTTCCAGAGCCGCTTTGGCCGCGCCAAGTGGCTCGAGCCGGCGACCGACGCCGTGTTGGCCGAAGAAGCGGCAACGGGAACGAAGCGGCTGGCCATCGCCGCACCGGGCTTCGCCGCCGATTGCCTCGAGACGCTGGAGGAACTGGCGATCCGCGGCCGCGAGCAGTTCACCGAAGCGGGCGGCGAACAGTTCGCCGCGCTGGCGTGCCTCAACGATGGCGATACCGGCATGGCCATGCTCGAAGCTTTGGTGCGGCGCGAGCTGGCCGGATGGATCTGACGCCCTACCTGATCCTTTTCGGCATCGTTTTCGGGATCAACCTGCTGCCGGCGTTCGGCCCGCCGACCTGGTCGGTGATCGTGCTTTATGGCCTCAATTCGGACCTGCCGCTGGCGGGTCTGGTGGTGACGGCGGCGCTGGCCTCGTCGTCAGGGCGCTATCTGCTGGCGCACGGGTTTCGGCTGTTCGCCTCCCGGCTGTCCGCCAAGACCCGCGCCAACCTTGCCGCCGCGCGCGAAGCCTTCGAGCGCAAGCGGCATCACAACTTGATGGCGCTGGGGTTCTTCGTATTTTCACCGCTGCCGTCAGCCCAGCAGTTTGGCGCGGTCGGGCTGGCGGGCGTGAAAATCCTGCCGTTCATGCTGGCCTTCTTTGTGGGTCGGCTGTTCTCGTACACCTTCTACGCCTGGGGAGCTGAGCTGGTCGACCAGCGCACGTCACTGGGCACGCTGTTCCGCGACAGCCTGACCAGCCCGCTGGGGATCGCGGTGCAGGTGGTGATGCTGGCCGGACTGGTGCTGCTGGCGAAGATCGACTGGGTGAAGATACTGAAACGCAAAGCCTAGAAGTCGATCGCAATCCCGTCCTTGACCCAGTCGCCGTAGCGCGTGGGGCTCAGTGCTTCGTCCGCCATCGGCGGCGCAGGCGCGGGCGCGGGTTCGTTGGTCCAGTAATCGGGTTTGACGAAGCCCTCGGGCCGCTGGGTGGCGCGTTTGGTCATGCCCGCTAACATGGGCGCACTGGCGCGCGGTTGCAATGCCGCCTAAGGGCTCGGCCATGGCCAAACGCCCCGCTTTCCTCTCGTCCGATCCCGCCGGTCTGCCCGCGCGCCGCGCTGCCTTGCGGCTGATGGACGCGGTGATGCGCCGGGGCGAGACGCTCGACGTGGCCGAGCACGCCGCGCTGCAGGGCATGCGCGGCCCGGCGGACCGCGCGCTGGCGCGGGCGATTGTCGGCGAAGCGCTGCGCTGGCTGGTCGACCTCGATGCACTGATCGATTCGGCCACGCGCATGCCGCTCGCCTCCGATGCCAAGGCGCGCGCGGTGCTGCGGCTGATGCTGGCGCAATGGCTGCGACTGGAAACCCCGCCGCATGCGGTAATCGCGACCGGGCTGGAATTGCTCGACGGTGGCCCGCGCAGGCTGGCGCACGGAGTGTTCTCGACGCTGAACAAGCAGGCGGTTACTTTGCCGGCGGTTCCCACTTTGCCGATGCCGGTTCGCGAGCGGTGGGGCGATCTTGCCGACCGGGTCGCTCCCGGGCTCGCCACACCGCCACCGCTCGATCTCACCTTGCGCGACGCTGGACGCGATCCCGCAGCAACCGCGGAATGGGCCGAGCGGCTGGGCGGCACCAGTCTTGCTCTCGGCCATGTGCGGCTGGCGCGCGGCACGCGGGTCGAAGACCTCGCGGGTTATGCCGAGGGCGCCTGGTGGGTGCAGGACCTCGCCGCTTCGCTCCCCGCGCGGTTGCTGGGTGCAGGAGAGGGCCGCCGCGTGCTCGACCTGTGCTGCGCGCCCGGCGGCAAGACGCTGCAACTGGCGGCGCAGGGCTGGCAGGTCACCGGGCTCGACGCCAGCGCCAAGCGCCTGGAGCGTGTGCAGCAGAACCTTGCGCGGACCGGCCTTGCCGCCGAACTGGTGCAGGCCGACGCGGGTGAGTCGTTGAGTGATCAGCCGTTCGATGCCGTGCTGCTCGATGCGCCGTGCACCGCCACCGGCACCTGCCGCCGCCACCCCGACGTGCTCCACCGCATCGGCCAGCCGCAAATCGCACAGATGGCCGAACTGCAGGCCCGCCTGCTGGACCACGCGCAAAGCCTCGTCGCGCCCGGCGGTCGGCTGATCTACGCCACCTGTTCGCTCGAACCGGAGGAGGGCGAGGCGCAAGCGCCGCGCGTCAGCCTCGCGCCCGATCCGGTGCTGGCGGAGGAATTGCCGCAGGGCCTGCAGCCCGATGCGCACGGCTGGGTCCGCACCGATCCGGCGATGCTGGCGGAGCAGGGCGGGATCGATGGGTTTTTCATCGCCCGCTGGCGGCGACCTGGTTGATCTTCGGTCTTAACGCCAAAATAACCATGTCCGGAAGGGCCTTGGCGACCATATCTGCGGTAAGCCTGCGGGCATGTCGCTTTCCGCCCTCCCCTCTTCGCGAGCCGGTGGCCCGCCTCCGATCGGCGGTAACTGGGCCGATTCGTCCTATGGCAGCCTGAGCACGCTGGGGCCGCGCACGTTCAAGAAGAAGCCCGTGCTGATGCTCGACCCCGAGGAACTGGCCAAGGCCCACCTCGCCATTGCCATGGGCGGGGCCGAGATCATGGAGACCGCGCCCGATCCAGTCGAAGCTCCGCGCCCGCGCCAGCCAGCCATGTTGCTGGGGCTGGTGCCGGTGGGTGCCGAGGAACCGGACGAGGACCTGTCCGCCTATCCCGCAGGTGCTGCCGATGCCGCTCCAGCTGTCGAAGACGAGTGGGACGAACCGGCCGAGGAAGAAGCCGACGTGCAGGTCTGGACGCCGGAAGACGAGCCCGAGGACGTATTCCACGATTACCAGCCACGCAAAGACACTGACCCGCTCGACGGGACCGGCTTTGCGGAGGAAGCGCCTGAGGCTGATGCCCAGCCACTGATCATTTCGCCGCTGATCATTCCCGTCGCGCCCGCAGCCTTGGCAGCACCGGCGCCGCCGTCAATCGAGGAGCAGCTCGAACGGATGCGCGAGCGGCTGGCCAAACGCGCTGCGGCGGTGCCTGCCGTCGCGCCCGAACCGCCAGCACAGCCCGCCGCCGCCGAGCCGCGCGTGCCCACGATCCAGCGGATCGAGATCGACGACTGGTCGCACGGCGAATCGCTGAAGGGCTTCATCCCGCCGCAGGAAGCCGACCTGGCTCCAGCCGCGCCCGAACCCGAACCCGTGCACATGCCCGAGCCTGTCGCCGTGCCGGAGCCGCCGGTCCCGGCCTTTGGGCCTGAGCTGGTTGAGCCTGAGCCGGTTGAGCCTGAGCCAATCGCCCCAGAGCCGATTGCAGCCGTGCCGATTGCAGCCGAGCCATATGTCGAACCGGCGCACTGGCACGACGAACCAGCCGACCTGCTCCACCTTGAAGCCGACATGGTGACAGACGAAACCGCGCTCGACGCGTGGCACGAACACGTCGCCCCGGTCGCCCGCCGCGCCAGCCCGACCCGCGAACGCTTTCGCGAATCGCTGGCCCGGATCGACGACGACCCTGGCCCCAGTCTGCTGGCACGCCTGTGGACGTGGCTGCGGAGCCGGTTCTAGGCTTTCAGCTTGGGGGCGAAACTTTTACGTAATTTCATCAGCTTGGGCGGGATCACCGCCAGGCAATAGGGATTGCGCTGGCCTTCGCCCTGCCAGTATTCCTGATGGTAGGCTTCCGCCGGATACCAGGCGGCCGGTCCTTCGATCGTGGTCATCGCCTTCACGCCGGGATGGTCCTGTTCCCACCGCGCAATCGCCTCGGCCACCGGTGCGCGCTCGCTCTCATCCTCGATGAACACGGCGCTGCGATACTGCGTGCCGACATCGTTACCCTGGCGGTTGATCTGGCTGGGATCGTGCGTGCCCATGAACATGTCGAGCACCTCGTCGCGGCTGACCGCCTCGGGGTCGAAGGTCACCTTGACCGCCTCGGCATGGCCGGTGCTACCGCTGCACACTTCTTTGTAAGTCGGCTCCGGCTTGTGCCCGCCGATATAGCCGCTCTCAACATGAGACACGCCGCTCACGTCGTTGAACACGGCTTCGGTGCACCAGAAGCAACCGCCCGCCAAAATCGCCGTTTCGCTTGCCATCACACTGTCTCCTTCGACTTTCTAGATGGGGATGAAAGACCCGCTTGTCATCCTTCTGCCAGAGCCTAGGCTTGCGGTTACAAGACAATTTGGGAGACCGTTTGATGCGGCTGCTTGCCTCGCTCACTGCCGCCGTAATGCTGGCCGTTTCGTTGCCTGCCGCTGCCCAGCCCGCCGATCCGGCAATGGCGCAGGTGCTCGCCTCAAGCCATCGCGATGCCGACCGTGCGCGCGATGTCTATCGCCACCCCGCCGAAATGCTCGGCTTCTTCGATGTCCGCCCGGGTATGACCGTGGTCGATTTCTGGCCGGCGGGCGGCTGGTTCAGCCGCGTGCTGATTCCCTACCTTGGCTCAGCTGGCACCTATATCGGCCTCAACCCCCCGGTGCGCGAGGGGGATTCGGCCTATTTCCAGGCGCTGAAGAACTATGCCGAAACGCTGCCCGGCGAGGCGCAGGAATGGGTGCCGCAAGGCGGTGCGCGCGTCGTTGGGGCCAATGTGGGCTCGGTGCCGGAAGCACTGGCGGGCACGGCCGACCGCGTGTTGATCCTGCGCGAGGTGCACAATATCCGCCGGTTGAACTGGCTGCACGATGTCGCCGTGGCCGCGCGCACGCTGCTCAAGCCCGATGGCCTGCTGGGGATCGAACAGCACCGCGCCAATCCCGACGCGCCTGCCAGCTACTTGCTGGGCGACAACGGCTATCAGCGCGAACAGGACGTGATCGCGCTGTTTTCGGCTTATGGCTTTGAGCTGGTGGCGCGTAGCGAGATCAACGCCAACCCGCGCGATCCGGCCGATTGGCCCGGAGGCGTGTGGACCTTGCCCCCGGGCTATCGCGGCACTCCGGCAGAGAACACCGCGCGCCGGGCCGAGCTGGATGCGATTGGCGAAAGCGATCGGATGACCCTGCTGTTCCGCAAGCGAGCTTGAGAGTAAGCGCCCCGCCGGCTAAGCGCGATCCATGACCAAGCTGACCGTCGCCGCGCTGCAACTCGCCCTTGGATCGGAGGACGAGGCCGAGAATATCGCCGCAGTCTCCGCGCTGGTGGAACAGGCCGCCGCCAAGGGTGCGCAGCTGGTGCTGCCGCCCGAGTTGTTTTCCGGCCCCTATTTCTGCCGCGAGGAGAAGGACGAGTTCTTCGCGCTCGCCCGCCCCACGGCCGAACACCCCTCGGTGATCGCCATGCAGAAGCTGGCGGCGCAATTGCAGGTGGCGATCCCCACCAGCTTCTTCGAGCGCGACGGCCACCACTATTACAACACCATGGCCTTCATCGATGCCGATGGCGCCATCCAGGGCACCTATCGCAAGAGCCACATCCCCGATGGCCCGGGCTACGAGGAGAAGTTCTATTTCCGCCCCGGCAACGATGGCTTCAAGGTGTGGGACGTGCCCACGCCATCGGGCACCGCACGTGTGGGCGTCGGCATCTGCTGGGACCAGTGGTACCCCGAAACCGCACGAGTGCTGGCGCTGAAGGGTGCGCAGGTGCTGCTTTATCCCACCGCCATCGGCAGCGAGCCGAAGGATGCCGACATGGATACCAGCCGCATGTGGCGCCGGGCGATGATCGGCCACGCAGTGAGTAATTGCATGCCGGTAGTCGCCGCCAACCGCATCGGCCACGAAGGCGGGCAGGAAGCCGGGCAAAGGTTCTACGGCCACAGCTTCATCTGCGACGAATGGGGCGATTACCTGGGCCAGTTCGGTGCCGAGGAGACCGGCGCGCTGGTCGCCACTCTGGACCTCGATGCCGCGCGCAAGCACCGCGCCAGCTGGGGCTTCTTCCGCGACCGGCGGCCCAACCTCTACACCCGCATTGCCGAGGATATCTGAGCCAGTCGCGCTACCTCGTCGCGCTCGGCTCCAACCAGTGCCACCCGCTGCTGGGGAGCCCGCGCGAGGTGGTGGCGGCGGCGGCGGACTTGATTGATGAGACGCTGGGCAGCGTGCTGGCATTCAGCCCGGTAATCGACAGCGCGCCGGTCGGCCCGTCGCTGCGACGTTATGCCAATGCTGCGCTGGTGCTGGAAAGCGTGCTCGATCCGCTCGACCTGCTCGCCGCACTGCAATGGCTGGAGACGCAGCTTGGCCGCCAAAGGCGCGGGCAGCGCTGGCGCAGCCGCGTAATCGACCTCGACATGGTGCTGTGGTCGGGCGGCGTGGTCGCCGAACGGCACCTTGCCGTGCCGCACCCGCTGTTCCGCAGCCGCGATTTCGTGCTCGGCCCCGCCGCCGCCATCGCCCCCCAATGGCGCGATCCGCTGACCGGCCTGACGCTGGCCCACCTCCATGCCCGCTTGACCCGCCGCAGGCCCCTGCCTAGGTGACCCCCTCACCATGGATGTGGGCCCGTAGCTCAGTAGGTAGAGCAGCTGACTTTTAATCAGCGGGTCACAGGTTCAAATCCTGTCGGGCTCACCACATTTTGGCAGATCACAATTGGATGATGCGCAGGCGCAGCGCGTTGGTGATTACGCTCACCGACGACAGCGCCATGGCCGCCGCCGCGATGGCGGGTGAGAGCATCCAGCCGAATGCCGGGTAGAGCGCACCCGCCGCGATCGGTATGCCGGCGACGTTGTAGGCGAAGGCGAACACCAGGTTCTGGCGGATGTTGCGCATCACTGCGCGAGACAGTTTCCGCGCCCGCACGATCCCACGCAGATCGCCTTGCAGCAAGGTCACCCCCGCGCTTTCGATGGCGACATCGGCGCCCGCGCCCACCGCGATGCCGACCTCGGCCGCCGCCAGCGCTGGCGCATCGTTGACCCCGTCCCCGGCCATGGCCACGCTACGCCCTTCGGCGCGCAGCCGCTGGACGACGCTGGCCTTGTCCTCGGGCAGCACCTCGGCCTCGACGTCATCGATACCGAGGCGCGCCGCAACCGCCATGGCGGTGGTGCGGTTGTCTCCGGTCATCATGACGACGCGGATGCCATCGGCCTTCAGCTCGCGGATAGCCTGGGCCGAGGTTTCCTTGATCGGATCGGCAATCGCCAGAAGTCCGGCGAGCTGGCCATCGACGCTGGCAAAGATTGCCGTTGCGCCCTCGGCGCGCATGGCTTCGGCGGCTTGGTTCAGCGCGGTGGTATCGATCTTCTCCTCCGCCATGAAGCGCGGTCCGCCGAGGAGGATGTGCTTACCCGCAACGGAGCCAGTCACACCGCGCCCGACAGGAGAGTCAAACCCGGTGGCCTGCTCCAGCACCAGCTTGCGGTCCTGCGCGGCACGAAGGATCGCATCGGCCAGCGGGTGTTCGCTGCCACGCTCAAGGCTAGCGGCGAGCCGCAGAAGCTCATTCTGGTCCCATCCATCAACGGTGCGGATGGCGATGACTGCCGGGCGCCCTTCAGTCAGAGTTCCGGTCTTGTCGACGATCAGCGTGTCGATCTTCTCGAACCGTTCGAGCGCTTCGGCATTCTTGATCAGCACCCCGGCCTGCGCACCGCGTCCGACGCCGACCATGATCGACATCGGCGTGGCCAAGCCCAGCGCGCAGGGGCAGGCTATGATCAGCACCGAGACTGCCGCGACCAGCGCGTAGGTCAGGCGCGGATCAGGTCCGAACATGGCCCAGGCCGCGGCGGAGACCAGCGCGACGGCGATGACCGTCGGCACGAACCAGCCCGAGACCTGATCCGCCATGCGCTGGATCGGAGCGCGGCTGCGCTGTGCCTCGGCGACCATCTGGACAATCCGCGAGAGCAGCGTGTCGGCGCCGACCTGCTCGGCCACCATGACGAAGCTGCCGGTCTTGTTGATCGAACCGGCGATGACCTTGGCGCCCGCCTCCTTGGTCACCGGCATCGATTCGCCGGTGACCAGCGACTCATCGATCGAGACCCGGCCTTCGGTGATCGCACCATCAACCGGAATCTTCTCGCCCGGACGGACGCGCAGATGGTCGCCGACGATGATCAGATCGAGCGTAACCTCCTCGTCCTGGCCATCGGGGGTCACCCTCCGCGCCGTCTTGGGCGCGAGGTCGAGCAGCGCCTTGATCGCGCCGGAAGTGCGCTCGCGGGCGCGCTGTTCGAGCACCTGACCCAAAAGGACGAGAACGGTGATAACCGCCGCTGCCTCGAAATATACCGGCACGGTGCCCATCGCATCGCGAAAGGCTGGCGGGAACAGCCACGGCGCGAAATGGGCGACAAGGCTGTAGAGATAGGCGACGCCGACACCCATCGCGATCAGCGTGAACATGTTGAGGTGGCGCGACTTCAACGAAGCCCAGCCACGCTCGAAGAACGGCCAGCCCGCCCACAGCACGACCGGCGTCGCCAGCAGGAACTGGATCCAGTTCGATGTCTGCTTGCCGACAAGCATCATCAGGCCGGTCACATGCCCGCCCATCTCCAGCGCGAACACCGGCAGGGTCAGCACCAGCGCGATCCAGAAGCGCCGGGTCATGGCGGCAAGTTCAGCGCTGGGGCCGGTGTCCAGCGTGACCGTGGCCGGCTCCAGCGCCATGCCGCAGATCGGGCACGAGCCGGGGCCTACCTGCCGGATTTGCGGGTGCATGGGGCAGGTATAGATCGTGTCGCTTGGCGCGGATGGCGGGGGTGTGGCCGCCTTCGCCAGAAAAAGTTCCGGGTTGGCGATGAACTTCGCGCGGCAGCCGGCGCTGCAGAAATGATAGTCATGGCCCGCATGCGTGGCGTGATGCTCGGTTGTAGCCGGGTCGACCGTCATTCCGCACACCGGGTCGTTCACGTGGGGATCGCTCGATGCCATGTGGATTTCCTTTACCAGGCGGGTTCCAGAGTTCCGAGCCAGGCCACAAGCGCGAGGATCGCGACCGCAGCCAACAGCTCGCTGACCATGCTCAGGCGGAACCTGCGGAGCGCGATGGCCATGTCGGCCTGACCCGTTGACCGCTCGAACTGCGGAACGAGCCGGAAGCGATGCCACGCGGCAAGTGCCAGCATCAGCCCAAACAGGGCAAGCTTGATGGCCATAAGGACAAGGTAGCCCGACACCAAGCCCGGACCGAACGGTTTGTCGCCGAGAATGGCGACCCCGTTGATCAGTCCCGTGACGACAAGCAAGGCGACCACCAGCGTTCCCACCGTTCCGAAATTCTTGAGGCACCGCGCGGCGAGGGTCAGGTCAGCGAACGAAGGCCTTGGGCGGACCACGAGATAGAGCAGGCACACAATCGCGCCCAACCACACGCCGGCAGCCAGCAGATGCACGATGTCGGCAATCAGGTGAGGCCATGCCAGCGCGCCTTCACCAGCCGCGCCATGACCATTCCACGCCAGCGACGCGACGGCGACGGCGTTGAGGGCGGCTATTGCTGCCAGCAGCCACGTTCGGTTTGGCGGCGCCAGCACGGCGATGCCCAGCGCCAGCACGGTGGCCGCAAGGCGCAAACAGAAGGCCCAGCCCACCGGAGCCGTAAACAGGATAAACCGGGTTAATTCAGGATCGAGGGCATTGAGCGATGTGCCCGACATCCTCGCCACGATCAGGGCAAACCCCAGAATGTTCACCAGAGTCGCGCCCAGTCCAAGCAGGATGAGCCACGCCCGGAACGGAAGCTGGTTCCGTTCCGGGGCGCGCAAGGCGTAGAGGCCGAAGAGCGGCACACCGAACTGAAGCCCCGCTATTGCGAAGAGGCCAAAGCGTGCAGCAATGATCGGCGCGTCTGGCATGCCGGTGATGGCCTGTTATCTGACCGTAAAGTTGAAATGCCCCTCTTCCCGGTGCGTATCATCCGCGACGGCGTGCCAAGTCACAGTGTATTCTCCGGGCGGCAGGGCGCGGGCAAAAGTTCCGGTCATGGTCATGCCGTCGTGAGAAAGCCTTGCTCGGATCGCCGGCATCGGTGCCATGCCGGCCATCGTCGCATGATCGGCATGGGACATGTGGGCGTGGGTAACCGCTATGCCAGTCAATCGCGGCATGACCCTTTCCGAGAAGCGAAGTGTGATCTGCCGTGCTGATGTCACCGTCGATTGCGCGGCAGGGGTGGAAGACACCAGGTCAGCATGAGCTATTGCGGGAATGGCAGTGGTCATGGTGAGGGCTGCAACAGCTGCGGCAATGGATCGAATGGTCATCATGAAACTCTCCTCGTATTATCTGCTGCCAATACGCAGATGGCGCGATGACCCCTCAGATTCGTGCACGAATCTTTATTTGAGGGATCGGGTCAGGCATTGCGTATGGTGGCTCAAGAGTGTGGAGGATCAACATGCACGATATCGATGGCACGCTAGCCCGATTGCGTAACCTGCCGGTCGATCCGCGCTTGGCCGCGATGGATGAGGCGGTGTTGAATGGCCTCAATCGGGAACTGGCTTGGCGCAATCGCCCGTCAGGGGGGCTCTATGCAACGGCCGCCGCAGTGGCGCTGGTTACCGGAGTGCTGGGTTCCGCCGTTCCAGGTGGGTCGGCTACGACAGCGACCAACCCCTTTCCGCTGGGCGCGGCGGTCGCGCTAGCCCCGTCCACTTTGTTGGCGGCTGCGCGATGACCACTGTTTCGCGCTACGTGCTGGTAATCCTGATAGCATTCGGCGCGGCATTGGCAGGCGTATTTGTCAGCCGCAGCTATTTGGCCTCGCCGCCGCCGGTGGAAAGCGAGTTGCACCAGCTGTTGCACGAAGAGCTCGATCTGACCGCCGACCAGGAAGCGCGGATCGAAGCCATCGAAATGCAGTACGCCATCCAGCGCCGGGCGCTTGAACTGGAATTGCGCGCCGACAACGCGCGCTTGGCGCAGGCCATCGAGAGTGAACACGGCTTCGGCCCCCAGGTCAGTGCCGCCGTCGATCATTCGCATCACGCGATGGGCGAACTCCAGAAAGCGACGCTCGAACATATCTTCGCGATGCGTGGGGTGCTGGCACCCGAGCAGGCGGCGCGGTTCGACGGGGCCGTGGTCAAGGCGCTGACCGACGAGGCAAAGTGAGCCTCGACCTGGGCGCGTGTTCGGACGGCGAGCTGGCGGCTCTGGCCATTGGCGGCAGACAAATCGCCTATGGAGAATTGATGCGCCGCCACCGCGAGGCCATCTTCCGTTTCGCCCGCGCCCACACCGCCAACGACGATGCGGCGCTCGATATCGTCCAGCAGACCTTCATTGCCGCCTTTGCCGCGCTCAAGCGTTACGATCAGTCAAGGCCGCTCAGGCACTGGCTCACCCGGATCGCGCTCAACAAATGTCGCGATTGGGCGCGGCGCAGAAAGGTGCGGGCGCTGTTCTCGTTCGCCGCACCGCTGGAACTGGCGCCTGATCCGACCGATCCAGCGGCCGATGTCGAGCGCGAAGCGAGCGATCGACAGGAACTGGCCCGCGTTCTGGCAGCGATGACTGGAGTGCCGGCCAAGCTCAGGGATGTGCTCGTTCTGCGCACCGTCGAGGGATTTTCTCAGGCGGAGACTGCCGTGCTGCTGGGCATCACTGAAAAGGCGGTCGAAACGCGCCTCCACCGCGCACGAAACAAATTGCAGGAACTTTTGAGGGGCTGATGCCGTAACTGCGTATCCGAATAAACAGCTCCAGAACAGGCCTCCAGAACAGGTAACGCCGCCATGACCCTTCCTCGCGTTCTCCTGCCAGCACTTGACCGGCGGGCACTCCTGCGCGGAGCCAGTCTGGCTGGCACCGGTCTGGCGCTGAGCGCGTGGATGCCCGCCTGGGCACAGCAGGTGTCTGCTGGTATCGCCCGGCCATTGCCGCAACTCTCGGGGCCGCAACTCTCGGGCGAGACCATTGCCTTGCGGGTCGCTCACGAGACGGTGCGGGTTGACGGGCGCGAGGCCCATGCCGTCGCCATGAACGGCACCGTGCCCGCCCCGCTGTTGCGCTTGCGTGAGGGCCAGACGGTGCGGATCACGGTCGACAACGCGCTCGACGAGGAGACATCGGTCCACTGGCACGGGCTGCTTGTGCCCTTTCAGATGGACGGTGTTCCGGGCGTCAGCTTTCCTGGCATCCCGCCGCGCTCGTCGTTCACCTACGAGTTTCCCGTCCGCCAGTCCGGTACCTACTGGTATCACAGCCATTCGGGCTTGCAGGAAGCCATGGGCCACTATGGTCCGATCGTGATCGATCCCGCCGGTGCCGATCCGATCGGCTATGACCGCGAGCACGTGGTCATGTTCTCCGACCACAGCTTCATTCATCCGCACACCTTGTTCACCCGGTTGAAGCAGGACCCCGGTTACTTCAATCAGCAGCGGCAAACGCTGGCCGGGCTCGTCGCCGGACGCGACCAGTCGCATGCCGAGCGCCTCGAATGGGCGCGGATGCGGATGGAACCGACCGATATTCTCGACGTGACCGGCGCGGCCTATACCTACGTCGTCAACGGCTACGGACCGGATGACAACTGGACCGCGCTGTTCAGGCCCGGCGAGCGCGTCCGCCTGCGGTTCATCAATGCTGCGGCGATGACGATTTTCAACGTCCGCATTCCCGGCCTGCAGATGACCGTGGTCGCCGCTGATGGCGTTCCGGTGCGGCCGATCGCGGTCGACGAGTTGCAGATGACAATCGCGGAAACCTACGACGTGATCGTCACCCCCACGCAAGACCGCGCCTACACCATCGTTGGCGAGGCGATCGACCGATCCGGCATGGCCCGCGCCACGCTCGCTCCGCGTGAGGGCATGGTGGCAGAAGTCCCGCCACTGCGCGAGCGACCGCTGCTGACGATGCGCGACATGGGCATGGGCGGCATGGGCGGCATGGGCGGCACGGACGCGCCAGCCGCCGGGTCCGAGCACGCTGGGCATGACATGGCGGCTGCGCCCGAGACCGGGGCTGCCAGCCCTGCCCATTCGATGAGCATGCGCGATGGCGCCAATGCCCCGCAGGTGGTGCTCGGGCCGGGGGTGCAGACGATTGCCCCAATGCCGGTCGATCGCACCGGCGAGCCGGGTACTGGGCTGGAAAACGCGGGCCACAAGGTGCTTGTCTACCGCGATCTGGTCGCGCTCGAGCGCAATCCCGACGGGCGCGGCGCGAACCGTGAAATCGAACTGCACCTGACCGGCAACATGGAACGCTACATGTGGTCCATCGACGGGCAGACCTTGTCAGAGGCGCGCACGCCGATCCCGTTGCGCACGGGCGAGCGGGTGCGGATGACGCTGGTCAACGATACGATGATGAACCACCCGATCCACCTCCACGGCCACTTCTTCGAACTGGTCACCGGTCACGGCGATCACAGCCCGCGCAAGCATACGGTGAACGTGATGCCCGGCGGCAAGGTCAGCTTCGACGTCACCGGGGAATACGGCGACTGGGCCTTCCACTGCCACATGTTCCTCCACATGCACGCCGGGATGATGCGCGTTGTCCAGGTGCGCGATGCGGGAGACGCAGCATGAGCCGCTTTGCGTTTTTGGGGTTGACCCCAATGGTTCTCGCCGCTGCGGCTTCGGCCCAAGACGGAGCGCCGATGGATCATTCGATGCACCAGGGCCACGATATGTCGACAATGCAAGCGCCAGCTCCGGCGTCCACTCCGACGCCGGTCCCCGCCGATCCGCATGCCGGTCATAACACGCCGGGCGGGGCTCCCGCTGTGATAGGCCCGGCCAGCCAAGCCGGTCCCAGCGGCACCGATCTGGCGCCTGGCTCCGCGTCACCACCGCCCATCGCCCGTGACCGTGCCGCCGACCGCTTCTTCGATGCAGAAGCCATGGCACAGGCCGAGGCGACCCTGCTGGGCGAGCACGGCGGCATGATTTTTCACAAGGTGCAGTTCAACCTTGCCGAATACCGGGCTGGCAATGGCAGCGACGGTTATCGCTGGGATGCCAGCGCGTGGTTCGGCGGTGGCATCGACCGGCTCGCCATCAAGTCGGAAGGCGACGGCAGTTTCGGCGAAGCCTTGGACCACGGCGAAGTCCAGGCGCTGTGGTCGCGCGCGGTCGATCCCTACTGGAACCTGCAAGGCGGCGTCCGGCAGGATTTCGGTCAGGGCCCTGATCGCACCTATGCCGTGCTGGGGATCGAGGGCCTCGCCCCCTATTGGTTCGATCTCGGCGCTTCCGCCTATCTCTCGAACAAGGGCGATGTGCTGGCCCGGATCGAAGGCGACATCGACCAGCGGATCACCCAGCGTTTGATCTTGCAGCCCCGGGTGGAAGCCAATTTCGCGGCGCAGGACATTCCCGCAAGCGGGCTTGGCGCAGGCTTGTCCGACCTCGAGCTCGGACTGCGCCTGCGCTACGAATTGCGCCGCGAATTCGCGCCTTATGTGGGCCTGTCGTGGGATCGCAAATTTGGCGATACGGCGGATTATGCCCGCGCGGCTGGCGAGCAGGCGAGTTCGACCAATTTCGTGGCGGGCATCCGGTTCTGGTTCTGATGCACCGCTCGCGCCTCAGCGGACGACGAGATAGACGCTGGCGGTCCGGGTTCCGTTGTTTTGCAAGGCGATGGCAAAGCGCTCGGTAAAGACCGGCAGCCAGTTGCAGCTGGCGCGCGGGGCCACCTGGCGGGTGCAGATTGCCTCTGCGCGCGGATTGCTGATCGCCAGCGCCACCGCGCCGCTTTCGCCCCGGCCGGACACCTGCGCGGCGATCTGTGCGCGTTGCCCGGCAAGGAAGATCTGCTGGATCACCAGGCTCTCGCCCGGCAGGACCACGGCGCGACGGTAGGCTGGACCGAGCGCCCGTCCGCGCCACGGCGCGCTGTCGGAGGACTTGGGCTGGTTGCGCCACTGGGCCAGCGGGTCATCGCTCCCGGCATCGTCCGCCAGGTGTACGCCCAGGGCATCGAGCCGTTCGACATAGACCGCGCGTGCCTCGGCGGTAGGCGCCGCCTCGGCCAAAGCGAGCAGCGCGGCGGCATCCTCTGCCGGGCTGGCGGGTGGCGGCGCGGCGACTTCGGCTTGCCTGTCATCGGTGGCACACGCGGTCAGGGCCAGCAGCAAGGCCGCCACGATTGTCTCCCTGACTTTGCCTCCCCACAGCATCACGCGTCCTTCCCCCACATCGCATGGGGCTTGATGATGAAATGCGCGCCCCGAGCGCCTCTTGGGCCGCTGTCGGCCAGCGCGATTGCCATACCGTGGCGCAAGGCGATGGCGCGGGCAAGCGCCAGTCCCAGGCCGTGGCTGGTCTTGGCGCCAAATCTTTCCTCTGGTTGGGCCGCCTGCCCGGTGCGAAAGCGTTCGAACACCAGCGGACGCAGCGCGGGTTCGATCCCCGGGCCATCGTCGCGCACCTCGATCACCGGCCCATGGCTGATGGACAGCGTCACCTGTCCGCCGCGGGGCACGTATTTGAGCGCGTTGTCGAGCAGGTTGGAGATCAGCCGCGTCAGTTGCATCGGCTCGCCCAACAGCCGCACGCCCGGCTCGATATAGTGGCGCAGCGCAATGCCCTCTTCCTCCGCGCTGCCGGCGTAGAGATCGACGAGGTTGGCGGCGAGGTCGGACAAGTCCACTTCGGTGAGGCCGGTAATGTCGCCCACGCGCGCCTCGCTGCTGGCGATGTCGAGCAGCGAATCGAGCATGGTCACCACGCCGCGAATGTCGCTCCGGCAGCGCTCGAGCACCTCTGGGTCGCATTCGGCGGGCAGGGTGCGCATGGCGTTGACCAGGCGGCTGTCGAGATGAGTCAGCGGGGTGCGGATTTCGTGCGCGATGTGGTCGGACATGTGCTGGTGGGTGTGCGCCAGATTGGCCGAGCGGGCGATCGAGCGGGTGCTCAGTTCGGCCAGCTCGCCGATTTCGTCATCGTGGGCGCTGTCGGGCAGGGCCAAGTCGCCGCCATCCTCGGCGCTGCGGAAAGCCTTGCTGATCGCGATGATCCGTTGGCGCAGCGTGCCCGCCGCGCGCCGGCCCAGCGCCCAGCTGGCCAGCACGATCAGCATCGCGCCAAGGCCGAACATCGCCATCAGCCGCAGCAGCGCATGCCAATCGCGGTCGTAAGTGCGGGCCACCAGCAGGTCGAGATCGGGGCCCAGTCGCGTGGCGCGGGCATAGACGCGGGTGCCGTCGGCGAGGGTGACGAAGCCTTGTTCGGACAGGCTGGCCGCCAGCGTGGGCCATTGCTTGATGTTGCCGGCCAGTTGCGCGCCTGCGGGACGGATCGCCATATAGTGTGCCTGGCGCCCTTCGAGGCTGACCACTGACGAGCGATCGTCCAGCCGGGCCAGCAACTCGGCCTCGCCGCCGCTGGCATAGATGTCCGCCAGGCCCGCGATATCGGTGTCGACCGTGGCTGCCAGCGAGCGCTCGATAGCTTGCCAGCTTTCCCACACGGTCATGCCGAACAGCAGCGCCAGCGCCATCAGCGTAAACAGCAGCGCGCGGTTGACCAGCGCGCCGAAGATCGACCGGCGATGGCTGCCCGGCGGGGGCGGCAAGGAAAGGACGGGGCCGGACACCATGGACCCTATTCGCCCCGCGTCAGCCGATAGCCGGTGCCCCAGATGGTCTCCAGCGCAGGGCTTTCGAAGCCGGTTTCCAGCTTGCGGCGAAGGCGGCCAATATTGACATCGACGACGTTGGTCTGCGGATCGAAGTTCATCTTCCACACGTCGCGCAGCAGCATGTCGCGCGTGACCACTTCGCCCGCGTTCTCCATGAAATAGCGGAACAGCTCGAATTCCTTGGGACTGAGGGGAATGTGCACATTGCGGCGGAATGCGGTGCGCGCCTTCACGTGGCATTCGAACTGGCCGTAGATGATGATCGCCGAATGGGTGCGCCCCTCGGCCCGGCGGACCAGCGCCTTCAGGCGCGCGGTCAGTTCCTCGGGTTCGTAGGGCTTGGCAAGATAATCGTCGACGCCGGCTTCGAGCCCTTCCACGCGATTGCTCGCACGGCCGAGGGCGGACAGCATCAGCACCGGCGCATCGACCCCGCTGGTGCGCAATCGCTGGACGATCTCCAGCCCGTCCATATCGGGCAGCATCCGGTCGAGGATGATCGCGTCGAACGGTTCCAGCGCCGCGCGGCGCAGGCCATCGGCGCCGCGCATCTCCCACAACACCTGAGTGCCCTGGCGGGCCAGCAGCGCGGTGAGATCGGCCGCCGCTTCGGCGTTGTCCTCGATATACAGCAGCTTCATGCCTTGTTTGCCCTCGCACCGGCTTGCGCCCGAAAACCCGTCTCGGCTTAGACCGGTCCGCCAGCTTATGGCACGACACCCTTGGTGGGGAAGATGACATTTGCCGTTACAATTGCCCAGCCGCCTGCGTTACGCGATAAGGCGGACGGGTTCGCGGAGAATTTGGTGCCATGCGCTTGGTCGATGGAATCAGTGTCAGCGGGGCAGCGCCGCCGCGCGGTTACCAGCCGCGCCGCCGTCCGCGCTGGTGGCTGGTGGTGCTGATCGCGCTTGGCCATGTCGGTGTGGGGTTGGGGTTGGCCGTTCTGCTCGCCCCGCAATTCACCGCCGGCGTGGTGGAGCGGGCGGGCACGCAGCTGACCGTGTTCATCACTGCGCCCGAGCCCCCGCCACCTCCCGCCGAGCCGCAGCCCGATGCGGGCGCAGCGGGCAATCCGGGACGTGAGGCCACCGCCAAGCCGCAGCAAGCCGCGCCAAATCCCCTGTCCAGCCCCAGTCCGGTGCCGCGCGCCGCCTCGACCGGCAGCGACAGCCAGTCGGGTGCCCGCGACGAGGGTGAGGGCACCGGCAACCAGGGCCCGGGTAGTGGCACCGGCAGCGGCAATGGCGGGCAGGGGCGCGGTGGCGGTATCGCCAGCGGCCCGCGCGTCCGCTCGGGCGAACTGAACGAGGCGCGCGATTTCCCGATCCCGCCGGGCGGGCGCGAGACGCGGCTGGGCAAGTCGGTCACGGTCGTCTTTACCGTTACCGTCGAGGGCCGCGCGCGCGACTGCCGGGTGGTCGGCAACCAGGTCGACGAGGCCAGCGCCGCGCGCGTCTGTCCGCTGGTGGTCGAGCGGATCCGCTTTACCCCCGCGCTCGCCACCGATGGCACGCCGGTCGAGGCGCGCTATGGCTATCGGGTCGATTTCCGTCGCCGAAACTAAAAGTGCGACAGCGGGTTGAACCGGCGTTCGATTTGCAAGAGGGATAGGCATGTCCACGATTCACCCTGTAATCCTGTGCGGCGGCAGCGGCACGCGGCTGTGGCCGCGCAGCCGCAAGACCATGCCCAAACCGTTCCTGCCGCTGGTCGGGGAGCACACGCTGTTCGAGGCAACGCTCGATCGCTGCGCCGATCCGGCGCAGTTCGCCGCGCCCACCGTGGTCACCGGCGCGGCGCACCTCGATCACGTGCTGGCGCAGGGGGCCGATCATCCGGGCCTGTCGGTGATCGTCGAACCGCAGGCGCAGAACACCGCCGCAGCGATTGCGCTGGCCGCCTGCCGCCTGCCCGACGATGCGGTGATGCTGGTGTGCCCGAGCGATCACCACATTGCCGACGTCGCGGCGTTCTGCGGTGCGGCGCGGGCGGCGGCGGACCTGGCGGCGGGCGGCTGGATGGTCAGCTTCGGCATCGCTCCCACCGCGCCCGAGACAGGGTTCGGCTATATCAGGCGCGGCGAGGAACTGCCGGGTGGCTATAAGGTCGACCGGTTCGTCGAAAAGCCCGATTATGCCACCGCGACAGCGTTCCTCGCCGATGGCGGCTATAGCTGGAACGGCGGCATCTTCGCGTTCGCCGCCGGGGCCTTCATGGCCGAACTGGACGCAACGCGGCCAGACATTGCTGCGGCCGTGCGCCGGTCGGTTGCCGAGGGGCGCGCTGAGGGACCGGCATTCTATCCCGATGCCGAAGCGTTCGGGGCGTTCACCGGCGATTCGGTCGACTATGCGGTGATGGAGAAGACCGCGCGCGCGGCGATGGTTCCGGTCAGCATGGGCTGGAGCGATATCGGCAACTGGCACGCGTTGCGCGATGCCTTGCCCGCCGATCTTGATGGCAACCGCGTATCGGGCCGCGCCGATCTGGTCGATTGCCAGGACGTGCTCGTGCAGAGCGACGGGCCGCGCGTGTCGGTCATCGGGCTTGCAGGCGTGGCGGTGATTGTCGATGGCGACGAAGTGCTGGTGACCACGATGACGGGCGCGCAGCTGGTGGGCAAACTTCCGGGAGCCGTGAACCAGTGAGATACATCACGCCAAGACCGGGGGCCATCTAATGGGGAGCGGAGGTGGCATGATCGCGCAGACCATCCAGCTGGCGCTGGCGCCGGTGTTCGTGCTGGTGGCCATCGGCAACATTATCAACACCTTGTCCAGCCGGTTGGGGCGCGTGGTCGATCGCAGCCGTGTGCTGCAACGGATGCATGGCGAAACCGAAGGTGCCGCGCATGACGCCGTAGTGCGCGAGATCCGGCTTACCGACAAACGCATCCACCTGATCGGCCGCGCGCTGCTGCTGCTGGTGCTGGCGGGCCTTGCCATCGGCTTCACCGTGGTGCTGCTGTTCGTGGAGGAATTCTCCGCCATAAACCTGCAGGCGGTGGCGGCGGGGACCTTCATCCTCGCCATCGGCTTCCTGATGAACGCGCTGGTGTTGTTCCTGCGCGAAACCCGCCAGGCCACCGAAGCGCTGCGGATACCGGCGGAACTGTTGGAGTGGGACCGGAAGCTTTAGGGGGCGTTCAGTTCAACCCGCCGGCGGCGCCAGCAGCTTTTGCCCGGCCTGCTTGATCGAGCCTTCGATGATCGGCTTGATGAAGCTCAAGGCCAGCGGCAGGTCGACGTCGAACAGCACCTGATGGTCCTCGATTGCGATGCGCCCGGCCAGCATCTGGCCCATGGCGTTGATGTCGAGGCCGAGGGTGTCCTCGTCGAGCCATTGGGTGGTGATCTTGGCCATGCCGCCGGGGATGGCATCGGAGATATCCTTGCCTCCGCCCTGCAAGCGGCGACGCACTTCCGCGCGGCCGAGGCTGTGGGGGATGGCGACTTGCATCAGGCTTTCTCCGCGAGGGCCGGTTCGGGCAGGGTAATCGGCGGCAGCGCCACCCCTTCAGCGTCGCCATACTTGTAGTCGAGATAGCGCGTGCGGATCGCGAGATCGTCGAGCGAGCCTTCGGCCAGTTGCCGCGTGACATGGTCGATCTCGCGGCTGATCTTGGTAAGGCCCTCGATCAGCTGGGCATCGGGCGAGGACCCGGCGCGTTGCTCGGCGCGCAGGTTGGCGGGGATGCGGCGATAGGCGTCAACGATTTCAGGCAGGACCTCGCCCACCAGCTTGCGCGTCTCTCCCGCCGCCGGATGCGCCGGATCGACATGGGCGAGCTGCTGGCCCAGCGCATCGAGCTGCACGCCGATGCCTTCAACCAGCGTGATCGCGGGCGGAGGCAAGGCAGCGCGCTGGTTCTCCAGCCACAGCTCGGTGCGGGCGACCAGTTGGCGGGCGTCCTGCGTCTGCGTCAGCATGGCGCGGTCGGGCACGCGCACCTTGGGCCACTGGCCGAAGATCACGGCGGCCGCGACCATGGCGAGGAATGTGACCATCACCCCGACAAAGCCGATGCCGTCGAGCACCAGGCCCGCCACGGATGCCGCCACCACAATGGCGAACAGCGAGACGGCGATCAGCTTGACGCGCTTCATCATCGTCCCGCGCCGCAAGCGCCGCGAACCCTCGCCAATCGGCTTGCCGCGCACCACCCGCCGTCCGCCCGCGCGCTGAAACTCCAGCGACTGGCTCGCTGCCCGCACGATGTGGTCGGACTGGCAGGTAAGATCCTCGGCCATCGTCTTACGCGTCGAGGCTCAGCAGGCTCGGCGCGTCGGCAGCCTTGGCGGCTTGCGCTTGCCCTTCGGCGCGGGCGATGTAGCCCTTGGACTTCTCGACCTCTCCGGTCAGCACGGTGACCGTCTGTTTCATCGATTCGAGCGCACGGAGCTTGAAATTGTCGACCTCGTCCATCGTGTCATAGATGTTCTGGAAGGCGCGTTGCAGCGTCTCCAGCGGGATCGTGCTGCTGGCGGCCTGCTCGTGGATCTGCGCGGTGTTTTCGCGCAGCAGTCGCCCGGTCGAATCGATGATGTTGGCGGTGGTGGTGTTCAATGCGGTGATCTGGCCCAGCACCAGCCGCTGGTTGGTCATCGCCTGCGCCACGGTCACCGCCGTGCGCAGCGCGCCCTCGGTGGTGGTGCTGGCGCGGTCGACGCCCTTGACCAGTTCAACGTTGTTTTTCTTCACCAGGTCGAGCGCGAGGTAGCCTTGCACCGTCACCGCCATTTGCGTCAGCAGGTCCTGCGTGCGCTGGCGGACATAGAACAGCGCGGTCTCGCGGATGGCGCGCGCCTTGGCCGGATCGGTTGCGTCGAGATCGGCGGCGCGTTCCTCCAGCCGCTCGTCGAGCGTGCGCGAAATGTGGATCATCTGTTCGAGGTTGCCCATCGCTTCCCACAGCTTGCTGCGTTCCACGTCGATCGCGGCATTATCCATCAGCAGCTCGTCCTTGCCGCTGGCGAGGCGCGAGAGGATCGACTGGATGTGCGTCTGCGCGCTGGCGTAGCTGTCGAAATAGGTCTTCAGCTTGTTGCCGAACGGGATCACGCCGAACAGCTTGCGCCCGGTCAGCTTGCCCTTGCGGCCGGGATCGAGGTCTTCGACCGTGCGGCGCAATTCGGCAAGATCGGCGCCGACGCCGCTCTCCTGATCCATTGCGCGCACCGGGCGATCGAGGAAACGGTTGGACATGCCCGCCGCCGCCATGATTTCCTTGCGGCCCATGTTGGTGATCTGGTCCACCTTCTTGCCGAAATCGGGCGACTTGGCGTCGAGCGCGATCAGTTCATCGACGAAGCTGTCGACCTTGTCGTCCAGCCGGGTGCGCTTGTCCTCGGATACCGGCACCAGCCCCGAGGCGCGCTCGGCGGTGACCACGGGCACGGGATCGGGCGGCGTCAGCTTCAGGTCGCTCACTGTGCTTGTCTCAGTACTGGTCGCCATCGGCCTTGCCTCGCCCATCGGTTGCATCAGTCACTGTATTAGGCAGGCAAGACACGCTTTTCAAGCGTTCGCCTCGCGACCCACTTTGCTGTACCTTCCCGGCAGGATGGAGGCGACCGTTATGACAACCGAACTGACCGTGCTGGTACTGGGCGCGCTGCTGCTGGTGGCGCACATCATGCTGGCGGTCCATTTCAAGACGCAGCAATACGGCAAGGCCTGGAACATGGGTGCGCGCGACGAGGACCTGCCGCCCTTGAACGCCGTGGCCGGCCGACTGGAACGGGCGCGCGACAACTTTGCCGAGACGTTCCCCATTGCCATCGTTGCGCTGCTGGGCATCGCCGTGGTCGGCAAGGCCAGCGATATCAGCGAAGTGGCCTCGATCACCTGGCTGGTGGCGCGGGCGATCTACCTGCCGTTGTACTGGGCCGGCGTGCCGAACCTGCGCACGCTGGTGTGGGGCATCAGCCTGCTGGCGCTGGTGGTGTTGTTGGGCGTTCTGTTGCTGGGACCCCTGCAACCGCCGGGGCCACTCGCCTGATGCCAATCACCTTAAGTCAGGCGGCCACGTCGTAAGGCTCGATATCGCCGTCGAGGTACATCTTCCTCGCCTTGGCGCGGCTTAATTTGCCTGAGCTGGTGCGCGGTAGGGTGCGCGGGGGGACCAGTTCGACCACGCAGTTCATGCCGGTGATCGCGCGCACCTTGTCGCGGATCTCGTCACGCAGCTTCAGGCGCTCGTCGGGGTCGGACACGCGGCAGTGGACCAGCACGGCAGGGGCTTCCTCGCCGTTTTCCATCTCGATGGCGAAGGCGGCAATGTCGCCGTGGTTGAAGCCGGGCAATTGCTCCACCGCCCACTCGATATCCTGCGGCCAGTGGTTCTTGCCGTTGATGATGATCATGTCCTTCGCCCGGCCGACGATGAACAGGTAGCCATTGGCCATATAGCCCATGTCGCCGGTATCCAGCCAGCCATCGACCAGGCACTCTTCGGTTGCCTGCGGATTGCGGAAGTAGGAATGCATCACGCTGGCGCCGCGGCACCACACTTTGCCGATCTGGTGATCGCCCTTGATCGATCCGTTTTCGCCGCGAATCTCCACATCCATGTCGGGCAGCGGTTTGCCGCAGTTGACGATGGCGCGGTAGCGGGCCGGGCGGCTGAGATCACGGCGGCCGCCCGAGAGGCGCTCTTCCTCGACCAGTTCCACGCGGATGCCTTCGCCCGGCGGCATCACCGTTACCGCCAACGTCGCCTCGGCCAGGCCATAGCTGGGGGTGAAGGCGCTCGCCTTGAACCCGGCGGGGGCAAAGGCGTTGACGAAGTTCTGCATCACGTCGGGCCGGATCATGTCCGCCCCGTTGCCCGCCAGCCGCCAGCGCGACAGGTCGAACCGGTCGGCCACGTTGCTCTGGCTGGAAATGCGCCGGGCGCAGATGTCATAACCAAACGTGGGTGAGTAACTGAGCGAGTTGCCCTTGTTGCGACTGATCAGGTCCAGCCAAGCCAGCGGGCGACGGGCGAAGTGCTCGGTCTTGAGATAGTCGACGCTGACCTGGTTGGCCACCAGCGACAGAAAGCAGCCGACCAAACCCATGTCGTGATACCACGGCAGCCAACTGACCCCGCGATCGCCCTCGCCGATGTCCATCGCCGTGGCGTGGCCATACAGGTTGTGCAGCAGCGCCTTGTGCGTCACCGCCACGCCTTGCGGGAAGCGGGTCGAGCCGCTGGAATATTGCAGATAGCAGATGTCGTCCGGATCTGCCTTGGGCAGGTCAACCGGCAAGGCGGGTCGCCGGGCCAGTTCGTCCCAGGCGATGCCGAGGCACCCCTGCCGGTCCGCCGCCGTCTGCGCCATTTCGGCAATCTCGGGCGGATAGATCAGCATCAAGGGATCGGAACTGCGCAATTGCACCGAAAGCTGGTCGATATAGCTGTCCTTGCCGCCGAAGGTGGTTGGCAGCGGCAGCGGCACCGGCCAGATCCCGGCCAGTGTGCAGGCGCAGAAGAGCGCCGCGAAATCAGGTCCGGTTTCGGCGATCAGCGCTACCCGGTCGCCCTTTGTGGCACCCGCCGCGATCAGCCGATAGGCCATGTCCTGCGCGTCGGCGCGCATCTCGGAATAGGGGTAGACCCGTTCCAGATCGCCGCGCATATCGTGGAAATTGAGGCCCTTGGCGCTTCTCGCGGCATAGTCGACCGCATCGTTGAAGGTCGCGAACTCCGAGCGGATGCGCGGCAGCGCGCAATCGTTGGGTGTGGGCACAAGTTCGGTCATGGAGTTCCGGCAACCCTCATAATGCGCGGCCTTGTGGCGCGTCCCCCTGGTGCGACCCCGGCCCCTGACGAGGAACCGGATGACAATCTTTCATGCACGTGCTTTCCCATTTGATAGGAAGTGTGGCACGAATATGGCCGCCGAGGGCGGACAAGCGATCAGTATGGCGGCCTATAAACAAGAGTGTCAGCAAGGCAAGCGAGTCAAGCGCCCGCTCGATGCTACGCAGTTGCGCGACATGGCCCTGTCCTATGTGGCGCGTTATGCCACCTCGGCGGGCAAGCTCGAACGCTATCTGGTGCGCAAATTGCGCGAGCGCGGGTGGGCCGAGGGGGACGAGCTGCCCGACATTGCGGCGCTGATCTCGGGCTTTGTCGAGCTTGGCTATATCGACGATGCCGCCTTTGCCCGCACGCGCGGCTCCAGCCTGCAACGGCGCGGCTATGGCGCGCGGCGGGTGCACCAGACGCTGGCCGAGGCGGGCGTGGACAAGGCCCTGCGCGACGACGTGACGCGCGACATGGGCGACCGGCGGCGGGCTGCGCTGGTCATGGCACGCAAGCGCCGGTTCGGGCCATTCGGCCTCCCCGCTGCCGACCGGGCAGCCCGGGAAAAGCAGCTCTCGGCTATGCTGCGGGCGGGCCACGATCTCGACATGGCGCGCGAAATGGTCAATGCAGCCAGTATTGCCGCGGCCGAAGCCTGGGCAGCCGAACTGGACGGAGAAGCAGGCGATGGCGCTGGGTAACAAGCTGAAACTGATCGCGCTGTCGGGTGCGTTGGCGGGTGCGCTGGCGCTGGCGGCGTGCTCCACGCAAGGCGCGGCAGGCGATGCGGCGGCAACGGTGGAACCCGCGGTTCATCCGGTATCGGGCCTGGCGGTCATCCCGCTCACCGTCACCACTGCCAATGGCCAGCGCCACCGGTTCCGCGTCGAAGTGGCCGCCACGGGGGCGGAGCAGCAGCGCGGGCTGATGTTCCGCACCGAGATGGGCGCGGACGAGGGGATGATCTTCCCGCTCGCGCAGGTGCGCATGGCCAGCTTCTGGATGCACAACACGGTGATCCCGCTCGACATCATCTTCATCGGGCCGGACCGGAAGGTGATCAACATCCAGGCCAACGCGGTCCCCTATTCGGACACGTCGCTGCCCTCGACCGCCCCTGCCATGGCGGTGCTGGAACTGAACGGCGGACGCGCGGCGCAGCTTGGCATCGGGCCGGGCGACACGGTCGAATGGTAAGGCAGATGGGCCAATGGCGCGCTTGCGCTTGACGGGCAAAAACGGGTAACGGCGCGGCCATGGGTATGTTCGGAAAAATCTTCACCTGGTGGGACGGCGCCACCATCGGCACCATGCTGTGGTCGGCCCGGAAGGGCGAGCAGGTCGGCACCGATGCGCAAGGCAATACCTATCACCGCGCGCGCAAGGTGGCCGAAGGCGCGTTCGAGCGGCGCTGGGTGCTCTACAACGGGGCCAACGACGCCAGCCGCGTGCCGGCCGAATGGCACGGCTGGCTGCACCATTCCTACGACGCCCTGCCCGAAAGCCACTTGCCGCCGCCGCGCATCTGGGAAACCGAATTCGCCCCCAACGCTACCGGTACGCCTGACGCATACCGTCCGGCCGGCGCGCTGGAAAAGGGTGGCCGCCGTGCCGCCGCCAGCGGCGATTATGAAGCCTGGACGCCCGAGACGTGAGGCCTGCTCGCCTCGCATTTGCCGGGGTCTTATCGGGTGCCGTCCTGCTGACGCTGGCTGCCTGCCAGGGCGAGGCACCGCCGCCCGCGCCGCAGGAAACAGAAGTGCCCGAGGAACTCGCCGCGCCGCCCGCGCCGGTGGTGCAGGGCACCGGCCCCGGTACGCCGATGGCCGAGCGGGTGGCCACCATTGGCCTGCTCAACAAGCGCAACAATATCTCGCGGGAAATCGAGCTTAAGCCCGGCGAATCGCGCCGCGTCGGCGACGTGGTGGTGCGCCTGGCTTCGTGCGAGCGGACCGCGCCATGGGAAAATCCGCCCGAAATTGGCGCGTTTGTCCAGGTTTTCGTCCAGGATCGCGCTGATGCCGATTCGCAGCCGCGCTGGACGCGAGTATTTTCCGGCTGGCTATTCAAGAACTCGCCCAGCCTGAACGTGGTCGAGCATCCGGTCTACGATGTCTGGGTCAAGGATTGCACGATGAGCTTCCCCGACGAGGAAGCGCCGCTGGAGAAGGGCGAAGGCAAGGCGACTAGGTCCCCGACCGGGGCTGCTTCTCCCAAAGCTTCCGTTCCAGACCCCTCGCCAAGCCCGGCCGCCTCGCCGACCACGGAGGCGTAGGCTTCAGGCAAGGTGCAGCGTGGCGGCGCTGCGGCGGCCTGCGCGAGGCGCGCCAGATAGGCCTCGCGTGAAATCGGCACCGCTCCCAGCGAGGCTAGGTGCGCGGTAAT
>JBDSUF010000028.1:0-37745 GCA_039927835.1 Alteraurantiacibacter sp. | reverse complement strand
GCTCTGCAGGCTTTTTGGCGCTTGAGGATTTGGGTCTCATCTTCGTTCCTTCGTCACTACGACGAGACCCAAATCCTCCTTAAATCACAACCTCAAATCTGCGCCATAGGTGCTGACGGGGAACAGTTGCATCTTAACATGTGTCGTTAGAATTGTCGGGCACCTTGCGGCCCGATGCTACCCAGGAGAGTCTGGATGAACGAACGTCTGGTTTGGGACGACTGGAGAGATTGGCTGTAAGTCCGGAGTGAGGGCGCAAAGCAGCCGTTTGATCTCACTAAGATCTGCCAGCTGACCTGTTGAATCGGCAATCCGAGCCATTGTCCGACACCACCCACATTCCAGTGGACTGGCGCCCCAATGCAAGCATTGGAGTCCCCACGCCCGGCAGCCCGGGCTCGTCCCGGTAGCGGCGCCAGTCTGGCCCCGCGCAACCGGAGAACGACCATGAACAACAAGTCCACCCGAGCCATTGCAACGAAGGTAGCTGCTTCCGGGCCAGAGATGGAAGGCGGTGCTGTCAATGCGGTGGGCAAGCCCAGCCGCCTCGACGAGCTTCAGACTCTGCTAAGTGCCGATGGCGGAGCATCCATCGCAGAGATGATCACCGCCACCGGCTGGCAGGCCCATTCGGTACGCGGCGCCATGGCTGGCGCGCTGAAGAAGCGGGGCCTGACTATTACTTCCGAGAAGATCGACGGGGTCCGTCGCTACCGAGCGGGTGCCGCCGCATGAGGGAACCGGAGATAGAGGCGCTGATCGGCAGCATCGAGGGCATGGACCTCGAGGCGCTGCGCCGGCTCTGGAGGGAGCGCTGCGGCGCTCCCCCTCCCCTTCGCTCCACGCCCATCCTGCAGATGATGCTGGCGTGGCGGATTCAGGCGGAGGCCTACGGCGGACTGGATGACGAGACCCGGAACGCGCTGGGCCGCAGCGGCCCGGTCGAACCCGAGGGCCGCCATCTGGGCGTGGGCGCCCGGCTTGTCCGCAACTGGAAGGGCCGCAGGGTGGAGGTCCATGTCGAGGAAGGCGGGTTCCGGCGGGAGGGTACACTCTATCGCAGCCTGACCGCCGCCGCGACCGCCATCGCCGGCAGCAAGTGGAACGGGCCGAAGTTCTTCGGCCTGCGGGAGGCCGCGTGAGCAAGGTGACCCGCTGCGCGATCTACACCCGCAAGAGTTCCGACGAGGGTCTCGACCAGTCGTTCAACAGTTTGGATGCCCCGCGTGAGGCGGGCGAGGCCTATGTCAAAAGCCAAGCCCACGAGGGCTGGAAGGCGATCCCCACGCTGTATGATGACGGCGGGTACTCGGGTGGCAGCATGGAACGTCCTGCCCTGAAATTGCTGCTCGCCGACATCGATGCCGGCCTGATCGACGTGGTGGTGGTCTACAAGATCGACCGGCTGACCCGCTCGCTGCCCGACTTCGCCCGGATCGTCGAGAAGTTCGATGCCCGGGAGGTCAGCTTCGTCAGCGTGACGCAGGCGTTCAACACCACCTCGTCGATGGGCCGCCTGACGCTCAACGTGCTGCTGTCGTTTGCCCAGTTCGAGCGCGAGGTCACCGGCGAGCGCATCCGCGACAAGATCGCCGCCTCCAAGGCCAAGGGGATGTGGATGGGCGGCAACGTGCCGCTTGGCTACGACATACCGGCGCCGGGATCCCGGATGTTGCAGGTGAACGAAGCGGAGGCCGCCACCATTCGCCATATCTTCGCCCGCTATCTGGAACTGGGCTCGGTCCATGCCCTGCAACGCGAACTGGCCGCGCAGGGGATCATGTCCAAGCAGCGGACAACCGGAACGGGCGCGACCTATGGCGGGTGCCCGATCAATCGCGGCGCGCTGTTCCATATGCTTGCCAACCCGATCTATCTGGGCCGCATCCGCCACAGGCATGTCGTGCACGATGGCGAGCATGAAGCCATCGTGAGCGAGGAGCTGTTCGACAGGGTGCAGAACCTGCTTCGCGAACAGGCTCCGCGCAGGCGGGTCGCCAGCGAACGCAGGTTCAGCAAATCGCCCATCGCCGGAAAGCTGTTTGACGAAAACGGCGAGGCGATGACCCCGACCTTCGCCAAGGGAAAGACCGGACGGTTTTACCGCTACTACGTGTCCGCCTCGCTGCAGCAGGGCGGCAGGCCAACTGACGACGGCATGGTCCGCCGGGTATCGGGTCCGGCGATCGAAAGGGTCTTGGCCGAGATTATTCTCGCGTGGGTGCCCAGGGACCCGGCACCGCTCGATCTGCCTCTGGCGATACGGCTCAAACGGGACAGCCTGCTGATCGACCTGCCCGGCAGGCTTGCCGCCGATATCAGTGGCCGCTTGGGCGATAACGAGACCATCGTGCACATGGACCGGGACGCGGTCCGCATCCGGGTACCGCTCGCCTTTCCGCTGCGCGGAGGCAAGCGAACCATAGTTGGTGGCAGCGCTCAATCCACCAATCCCGACCCCAGGCTGATCGCGGCGCTGCGCAGGGCCAACGGCATGGTTGACTGGCAGCGCGGATTGCCGGTGGTGACCGTCGCGCCGGTCTCCGCGCACGACCGCAAGATCATGCGGCTCGCCTTCCTCGGACCCGATCTCCAGCGCGACATCCTCAGCGGCCATCAGCCGCCGTCGCTCAATCTCGAACGGCTGCGCTGGCTCGAGATACCACTGTGCTGGAAGAGGCAGCGCGAGGCTCTTGGATGGTCGTCCCCGACATTACGCTGATGCTCCGGGGGGCCTCCCTGTTCGGCCAAAACATTTCCCTGTTATCCGGAATGAATTCCCTGCTCGCCCGAGAGCAGGGAATTGCCCGTTTCTGGCGCACTAACCCTTTGTCAGGAAACACAATTCCGGACCAAGAAATCCTCGCCTGAGCCCCAAAATGATCTGAATCGGGCCTGATTCAACAAAATTCCCTGTAAAATTCCCGTGAGCAGGGAAACCGCACCGATTGTCATTGGAGCGGAGACTGGGGCCGCAAATCGACCCTGGAATGGCTGGAGAACGGCCCTCACACGCGGGCCAGTGACGGATTGGACGGCGAAAACCTGCCGGGATGCGGCCCAATTCCAGAGCATCGGATACAGAGAACTGTTCGATTTTTGCCCGCATAGCACGCAAAAGTTCGAACTGCCTGGTCGGTTCTGTCGTTATAACCGGCGCAATTCGCGTCACTAAACAACCGCGAATCCCGACAGAGACGATACCAAGGAAAAATACCGGGAATCCCCCGTTGCAGGGAAAACCAGTGAGGTTCCAAAATGAGGGAAAAACCGATCCAAATCTGGTAAGAAACAGAGATAAATCAGTACTTTAGGTGGCGGAGAGGGTGGGATTCGAACCCACGTTACGGTTACCCGTAAACCGCATTTCGAGTGCGGCGCGTTCGACCACTCTGCCACCTCTCCGCAAGGCGGGCGGGTGCTGTTGAACAGGCACCGGCCGGTCAGGAACGGCGCGGTTAGCCGATGATGTGGCGCTTGCCAAGCCTTCTGTGGCGATGGGTGGCGCACCAATGCCAGATTGCCGCCGGTTGCTGGGGGATTGCCGCCGCAGCCGACCTTGCCGCAGCGCGGTAAAGTCCTATATTGGCGTCCTATGGAAAGTCCGGAATTCTCCCTTCCGCAGGCCCGCCACGCCCTCGGCGCCCCCCGCAAGTCCAGCGCGCGCTTCGCCATCGGTGACGTGGTGCGGCACAAGCTGTTCGATTTTCGCGGCGTGGTGTTCGATATCGATCCCGTCTTCGCCAACAGCGATGAATGGTACGAGGCGATCCCGGAGCCCGTGCGTCCGCGCCGCGACCAGCCGTTCTACCACCTGATGGCCGAGAACGAGGAAGCCAGCTACATCGCCTATGTCAGCCAGCAGAACCTCGAGCATGATGGCGACAGCGGTCCGGTCGATCACCCCGGCCTCACCCAGTTGTTCGACGACTACACCAAGGGCCGCTATCGTCTGCGTCGCAAGCTGACGCATTAGGGTGGGCTCTTGGAGGCGCGCTAGGTCTTGATCTTCCAGCCAGTGCGCAGCGCCTGGTAACAGACCAGCCCCAGAACCACGTTGAGCAGTCCCATCGCCAGCGCCGCGCCGGCCACGTGCAGGTTGGTGTTGCCGATATCGCTCTGCCCCAGGAAGCCGAAGCGGAAGCCGCTGATCATGTAGAAGAACGGGTTCGCGCGGCTGATCGCCTGGAATGCAGGGGTCAGGTTGGAGATAACGTAGAACGTGCCCGAGAGCAGGCTGAGCGGGGCGACAACGAAGTTGGTGACTGCCGCATTGTGATCGAACTTGTCGGCCCACTGGCTGGCCAACAGGCCCATCTGCGCCAGCAGCAGCGCGCCCATCAGGCCAAACCAGACGATCGCCCACGGATGCGCCACCTGCAAGTCGACGCCTGGCCACAGCGCCATCGCCAGCGTTACCGCGCCGCCGACCATAACCGCACGGGTGACTGCCGCACCGACGATGGCGATCATCAGCTCGGCGGCGCTCAGCGGCGGCATCAGGTAATCGATGATCGTGCCCTGCATCTTGCCGCCGAGCAGGCTGAAACTCGCATTGGCAAAGGCGTTCTGCATCATGCCCATCATGATCAGCCCTGGCGCGACGAAAGTGGCGAAGTTTACGCCCAGGATCTGCCGGTCGCCCCGCCCCATCGCCACCGAGAAGATCACCAGAAACATCAGCGTGGTGATCGCCGGGGCCCATACAGTTTGCGTCTGCACCTTGAGAAAACGGCGGATCTCCTTAATATAGAGGCTCCACAGCCCGATCCGGTTAATCCCGGTAATCTGCGGCTGGCCCTTGGGCGGGAAACCGCGCCCGGCAACCCGGCCGGCATCGACAATATCTGACGCAGGCTGGCTCGGCGAGGCAGCGGCGGCGGGTGCGATGTTTGCAGGGGCTTGATCGGCCATGTTGTGCCGCCTATCGGCCTAGACATGCGTTGGCAACCCACTGGGGGCAAGCTACTGGCTGGTGACCTGCCCGCCTGAACATACGGATTTGCACATGAGTTGGACTGAAGAACGCATCGGGACCCTCACCAAGATGTGGGAAGGCGGCTCCACCGCCAGCCAGATCGCCGATGAACTGGGCGGCGTGTCGCGCAATGCGGTGATCGGCAAGGCGCACCGGCTGGGCCTCAAGTCGCGCCCCTCGCCGGTCAAGGCGAACGAGGCCAAGGTCGAACGCAAGAAAGATCCGGCGCCCGAAGTGCGGGTGGCCGCTGCGCCGGTCGCGCGGACCAAGGCGCCCGCGCCGCCGCCCGCGCCGCGCGTCAACACGCCCGCCGCCACGCGCCCGCAGGCAGCTGACGATGCCGCACCGGCAACGCCGCGTCCGCTCGACGAGAACAGCCAGCCGATGCCCGGTCGCTCGGACAGCGTGCGCGTCCATTCGGTCGGCCCCGGCGGCTTCGTGCGGCAGGGTCCGGGCGAACAACAGGCCCCGATCCCGCCCGCGCCGCCGCGCCGCCGCGTGCCCGCCAAGCCCAGCGCCGAGATCGTCGGCAAGACCAGCCTGCTCGATCTGAGCGAGCGCGTTTGCCGCTGGCCGATGGGCCATCCGGGCGAAGCGGACTTCCATTTCTGCGGTGACAAGGTGAACCCCGGGTTCCCCTATTGCGTCGCGCACTGCGGCCGGGCCTATCAGGCACAGCTGCCGCGCGGTGCCCGCCGACCCCCGCCGCCGCTGCCGTTCGGCGGTCCGCGCGTGCGCTGACCAGACCCTGTTTCAGTGAGTTGGCCGCTGGTAACCAGACAAGCGAAAGGCCCGGTACCACGCGAGTGGCGCCGGGCCTTTCGTTTTTGCGACCTTAAAGGGGCTGAATGCCTCGGCGGCCCGCACGCATGGCAGGGATGACGCGCGGGCCAGCCTCGGCGCGGACCCAGTCTGGCGACGGATCCGGGACAGGACGTGCGACCCCGCGCTGCGAGGGGAGGAGGGGAATGCCACGCGGGGCCGCACGATCTGAAGGAAACTTAAGGCGCCCTGGCTTGGGGTCCAGGACGCCGAGACCGAACAACTCATCGACGCGACCCGAAGAGCCGTCGCTGGTCTCGCCGAGGCCTATATGGGAGCGCTACCAGCTGCGCATGTAACGTAATTGCCCGACACTGGCAGGCGCTGTTCAGGTCGCTTGGCCCGTCATTCCTCGCCGTATTGGTCATTCCTCGCCGTATTGCTGCCTGCGCTGCTCGGCGATGAAGCGCTCGTAGTCGCCCGATACCAGTAACCCGTGCGAAATCGCCTTGACCGAGGCGGTGGTCCGATCGGTCACCCCCAGCTTGGCGAAGATACGCCGCACATAGACGTCGACCGAACTGGGCGAGATGGCGAGGATCTCGGCGATCACCGAATTGCTCTTGCCGCGCCCGATCCAGTACAGCACCTCGAGCTCGCGGTTCGACAGCTTCGGAACGTCGAGGCTGCTGCGCACGATGTTGCAATAGACGCGGAACGTGACCTGCCCCACGGTCTGGATGCGGCGCAGGCTCATGTCCTTGGGTCGCCTGGCGCCCGATGGCAGGATAGCGCCGAGAAACCCGCTGCGCCCGTCCGGGCCGAAGCAGGCGGCCCCCACGCCGCGCCCCAGGCCGTACTGCGCGGCAATTTCGAGATAGCGCTTTTGCCTGGCCGATAGCTTCACGTCCGCCAGGTCATCCGGCCACACGACCGGCTCCGGCCGCTCCACCGCCAGGTCGGGCAGCGGATCGATCAGGTGCAGTCGCTCGCGATATTGCCGTTCCCACACCCACGGCAGGCCCCAGTTGGTAACGATGCGACCGACCCGCGGATCGCGCGTCAAAGGGGCTAGGAAATAGGCCTGGGTCACGCCGAACAGCGTCAGCGCATCCATCATCGCCTGGCGCAGGGGGACAATCTCGGTGCAAGCGCCGATAACCTCCAGCCGACGGGAATATTCGTCGTCGTCTACCTGCATGCTCCTACCCCAAGTGAGGAACTGCAAACCTGTTGACGCCGCCTGGCTTCCGGGCCTTTGACGGCACCCGTGCAGCGGGTCTGGCACCATGCCACCCCGCACGCAAGTGCCGCCGTGTATCAGGCCTCAGTGCGGGCGGGCGCCCGATGGCGGGACGTGGCGGTCGACAATGAAGGCGGCCACCCCCACCAGCACGGCTGCTCCGATCAGCGCGCCGAAGTAAGGCACCAGGCTGCCCTGCCCCAGGTCGATCAAGTTGCCACCGAACAGCGACGCGCTCACCGCGCCCAGACGCGACATGAAGATGCCGAAGCCGATCCCGGCCGAGCGGCACGACGGCGGATAGCCATGCGTCATCAGCGCATACATGCTGGCCACCCCGGCACTGAAAATGGCGGCGGCGAGCCCGTACAGCGCCACTACCAGCCACTGGTCGTCGCCCGACGAGGCGGCGGTCATCGGTTCGACCCGCAGCATCAGCGTCACCAGAGTGGCGGTCAGCGCGGCGCTCAGCACCAGAAACACCCGCTTGGAGCCGAACTTCTGCACCAGCAGGCCCGCCAGGATCGACGAGATGATCGAGGTAATCCCGCCGATCGACACCGCATAGGCCGCCAGCTCGAAACTGAAGCCCTTCGCGGTGAGAAACGTGGTGCCCCAGTTGAGCATGCCATAGGCCACCAGTGCCGCACCGCCGAACGCCAGCCCCACGCCGACGTTCAGCCGCAGGTTGCTGGCATGGAACACGCCGATGGTGCCGCCAGACTTGTCCAGCGCATGGCTCTCGATTGCCAGTTCGAACGGTTCGTCCAGCACCCGCGAGGCGACCTTGTGGGCGGCTTCGCGCTGACCCTTGATGAGCAGGAACGTGGGACTCTCGCGCAACACGACGACGATCAGCAGCAGGACCAGCAAGGTCGCCGCGCCCACGATCACGAAGGCGCCGCGCCAGCCATAATCAGCCAGCAGCGACGGAGCCATCAAGGCCACGACCGTACCACCCGCAGGCGTACCGACCGACATCGTCGTCACCCCCACCGAGCGCCAGCGCGTGGGCAGCCAGTCGCCCGCAAGCGTTATCGCCGTGGCATAGGCGCCGCCGAAGCCGAGGCCGCCGACCAGCCGCCAGGCGGCCAGTTGCTCGACGTCCGCCGACCAGCTGGCACCGATGGTGGCGAGCGAGAAGATCACCGTGGCCAGCGCCAGCGACCAGCGTCGGCCCACCTTGTCACCCAGCCAGCCGCCGCCCCACGAGCCGAGCCCGAAGCCGACCAGCGCCGCACTCATCGCGAGGCCGAACGTGCCGCGATCGACGCCGAAATCCTCGATCACCTTGGGCGCGACGATGCCGAGCAATTGCGCGTCCATCCCGTCGCAGATCAGCACCAGCATGCAGATGGCAAAGGCGACCACCGACCACTGGCGGATCGGCTGGCGCGAAATGGCTTCGCTGAACGGCACGGCTTGCCGCGTGACGGTTTCGGTCATGATCTTTTTTTCTCTCCCGGAGACGCGATCATTGAGGGAAACGAAGCAAATTGCCAGAGTTAATACGACCGTAAATACGACCGTAAATACGACCGTAAATACGGCCGTTAATGCGGCCGCTATTCAGCGACGACGATTTCCTCCGCCCAGCCACTTTCGAGCCGGTGGAAGCGGTCCTGCCGGGCCGAGTGATAGCGCAGCATGGCCTCGCGCTCCTCGCCCACATAGAGCGCGCGCAGGATCGATCCGGCCACGCCGTGGCCCACCACCACCAGGTTGCGGTTACCCGCCCAGCGCAGCCAGCCCCACAGCCGCTCCATCGCCGCATCGAGCCCCTCGCCATCGGTGCAATGGCGCGCCCAGGCGGCGAGGAAGCAGGGCTCGGCCTCGACCATGGGATCGCGCGCGCAGATCGAGGCGAAGTGGTGGTGCTCCCACGAGCCGCACGACACTTCCTGCAACCGCGCGTCGGTGATCACCGGACAGGTCAGGCCCGTGGCCTCGCGCACGATCGCCGCCGATTCGTTGGTGCATTCCTCCGGGGCGGCGACGATCTCGAAATCGGTCGCTCCGGCGAGCAGGTCGCGCAGCGTGCGGCCCATCACCTCGGCCTGCACGCGCCCTTCGCCAGTCAGCGGGCTGTCCAGTCGGCCCTGGATGCGCCGCTCGAGGTTGAAGTCGGTCTGGCCGTGCCGCAGCAGGTAAATCATTGGCCACCTGCCGGCGAGCGCGAGCCGAGATCGAGCACCATGTCTGCTTCATCCTCCTGCGGGACCGGGCGATTGCCGGGCGCCATCAGGTCGCGCACCTGCTCGGCCCGCATCGTTTCAAACCTGACGCGGCCAGGCGTGGGCTCGTCGGTCGGGAAAGCGTCCTCGATCTCTCGATGCCGCTGGCGCACCTCGTCGATGAACTCGCGGTTGGTGAAAATGTAGAAGCGGTTGGCCTTGATCGCCTCAACTACCATGCGACCAGTATCCTCCGGGTCGATCGCGCCGCGCATGGCGTCCCACAGGTCCTTCAGGAACGGCGGCGCATTGGCCTCGTCGATGCTCGGGTCATCCTCGGGTAACGGCACCAGAGCAGTGCGCGTGGCGCCGGGGAATAGGCACGAGACGCCGATGCCCTTGGGCGCCAGCTGCATCCGCAGGCTCTCTGAAAAGCCGCGCACGGCATATTTGGCGGTCGAATAGGCGGCGAGGCCCGGCAACGGCACCACGCCCGCCATGCTGCTGGTGTTGACGATATGCCCGCCCTCGCCCTGCGCGCGAATGATCGGGGCGACAATCTTGGTGCCGTTGATCACGCCGCCCAGATTGACTGCGATGGCCTTGTCCCAATCGTCGAAATCGGAGCTTGCTGCCGTGCCGCCACCGTTCACGCCGGCATTGTTGCACAATACGTGGATCTTGCCGAACTGGGCCAGCGTCTCGTCCACGGCGGCCCGCAGGCTTGTCCGACTGGCGACATTGCATTTGACGAACATGGCAGCGTTGTTGCCAGCCAACTGCGCCCTGGCCTTGGCGATATGGTCGTCGCTCCAGTCGGCCAGGCTGACTTTCATGCCCTCGGCCAGGAAGGCCTTCGCCAGCCCCAGGCCGATACCGCTCGCGCCGCCCGTGATGAATGCCACTTTGCCCGTCAGATCGTCCATCCGGCACCGTCTCCCCGATTGTCTTGCGCAACTTCCTGCAACGCAATGATGGCGGTTTGCGGGCACTTGTGTCCAGCACCATCAGACGCGCTGCTGGTAACCCCTAGGTGTGCAGCAAAGGCGTGGAAAGGATTGAAAAAAATGTTGGTGGAGGGTCTTCCGGCGAAAGCTCCTTAACCATTTGCTGTTAGACTCGGCAGATTGGAGAAGAAGGATGCCCAAGCTGCGCGACCTGTTCACGGTCGATGGAGATTTGCAGGGTTTTCGACGTCTGCTCTGGATCGTCCAGTGCGGGACGGCCCTGCTGTTGCTCGTCTCGCTGCTGCTGTCGGGCCGCGCCGCCACGGTTCTGACGGCGACCGGGGCCGCACTTATGGGCGGGCAGTTCCTGATGTCGCGCATGGTTGCGCGCCGCTCGGTTCGACTGATCGAAGAACACTCGCGGCTTTTCCGCGATGCCGAGGATTCGCGGCTGCAGATCGAGCAGCTGTTCGCCATGACCGACATGCTGCAGAGCGCCGAGAACCACGAGGATGTCGGCGCGATCCTGGAAGCGAGCGCAGTGAGCCTGCTGCCCGCGTATCGCGGCGGGCTGTACATCTTCAACAACTCGAACGACCGCCTCGACCTGATCCGCCACTGGCCGCGTGGCGAAGACTGCAACCCGGCGACTGCGCTGGTGCCGGGCAACTGCTGGGCGCTGAAGCGCGGCAAACCGCATATCAACGATCCGCACAAGGGCACCTTGTGCTGCGCGCACAACAACGGCGTATTCTCCACGCTGGAACTGCCGATGATCGCGCGCGGCAAGGTCCACGGTCTGCTGATGCTGGCGATCGAAGGTCCCGACGGCACCGACCAGTTGCAGGCGATCAAGCGCATCGCCCGCGCGCTGGCCGACTCGGTCAGCCTGGCCCTGGCCAATATCGGCCTGCAGGAGAAGCTGCGCACCCAGTCGCTGCGCGATCCGCTGACGGGGCTGTATAACCGCCGGTATATGGAAGACGCGCTCGAGCGGTACATCTCGCTGTCCGAGCGTGACGGCAACCCGCTGTCGGTGCTGATGATCGACCTCGACCACTTCAAGAAACTCAACGACACATTCGGCCACGCCAAGGGCGATGCGGTGCTGCGCGAAGTGGCCGGCCAGCTGGTCGGCTCGCTGCGTCCGGCGGACGTGGTCGCACGCTATGGCGGCGAGGAGCTGTTGGTGATCCTGCCCAATTGCGGGCTCGACGATGCGATGCTCAAGGCCGAGATGCTGCGCATGCGGATCGAGGGCCTCAGCGCGGTCCACGGCACGCCGATCAGCGCTTCGTTCGGCGTGGCCACCATCCCCGAGACCGCCACCGGCATGGGCGAAGTGGTCGCGCTGGCCGATGGTGCGCTTTATGCCGCCAAGCAGGCGGGCCGCAACTGCGTGATGCACGCGGCGCGGCGGAACACCAGTGCCGACAGCAAGCCCGCGCTGGCGGCCTAGCCAGTCACTTCCAACACCATGTTGGTTGGCGTCTCCGCCGCGCGACGTACTTTGGTGAAGCCTGCCTCAGTCAAGACCTGCTCAAGCACCTTCTGCCCGGCCTGCGCGCCAAGTCCCCGGCCCACTTCCTGCGCCAGTGAAGCGGGGGTGCAGACCGTGCACGACGCGGCATAGAAGATCTGTCCCACGGGGTTCATGTTCTCGGCCATCGTATCGCCCGCCATCGGCTCCACCAGCATGAAAGTGCCGTCTGGCTTCAGCGTCTTGCGGATATGGCTGGCCGCGCCCACGGGATCGCCCATGTCGTGCAGGGCGTCAAAGATACACGCGAAATCAAAGCCGTCGCCCGGATAGTCCTGCGCCCGGGCAACTTCGAAGGTGACATTGGTTACCCCCGCCGCCGCCGCGTGCTGGCGGGCCTTATCGATCGAGGCAGCGTGAAAATCGATACCGACGAAGGTGGAGTTGGGATAGCTCTGCGCCATCAGCACGGTCGACGAACCGTGGCCGCAGCCGATATCGGCGACCTTGGCCCCAGCTCGCAGTTTGGCTTCTACCCCGTCGAGCGATGGAATCCAGTGGTCGACCAGGTTGGCGGCATAGCCTGGCCGGAAGAAGCGGTCGGTTCCGCAGAAGCAGCACGGCAGGTGGTCGCTCCACGGACGCCCCACGCCCGATTTGAACGTGGCGATCGCCTTGTCATGCGCCGCGAACTGCGAGATCACGACCTCGAAAAAGCCCTGCATGCAGGCGGGCTGGCCCTCGCGCCCGAAGATCAGCGCCTGCTCCGGCGTGATCTCGAACGTCTCGTTGGCCGGGTCGAAGGCGACATAGCCCGCCGCGCAGACCGAACCGAACCACTCGTGCAAGTATTTGGAGTTGAGGCCGGTCAGCCGGGCTGCCTCGGCCAGTGTCACCGGCCCTTTGCCATCCAGCGCGTCGAACACGCCCGCCTGGTCACCCAGATAAGCCATGAACATCGACATCGCCCCGGCAACATCGCCAATCACCTTGCCCGCCAGAGCTTCTACCTTGCTCATGTCGATTGCTTCGCTGCTCATCGCCCGTTCTCCCCTGCTGCGACTCTGGCTGGTCTCCTCTGCGCCAATTCTAGCACGGTTGCGGCAGGCTCGCACAAGAATAGGGCCGCGGTAGCTTGCGCTCCGCGGCCCGCTCTCCCACCTCGCGAAAAAAGGCCTCCGATCCCATGGAACCGGAGGCCTCTTCAATTCGGTTTTAGTCGTCCTTCAGGAAGGCCGGCAGATGACCGGCACCGCCGCCGGTGTTGTCACCGCCGTTGTCACCACCGCCGTTGCCGCCATCGTCGCGACGCGGGCGATCGCCCCCTTCACGACGCGGGCCACGATCGCGGTCACCGCCACCCCCGCCGCCACGGGGGCCACGATCACGATCGCCGCCACCGCTGCGGGGACGACGGTCGCCGCCCCGGTCGCCACGGTCACCGCCGCCAGCGCGCGGTTCACGCGGCTCGCGGGCGGGACGGGTGTCTTCCAGTTCCTCGCCGGTTTCCTGGTCGACGACGCGCATCGACAGGCGAACCTTGCCGCGCGGGTCGATCTCGAGGACCTTAACCTTCACGTCCATGCCTTCGGACACGACATCCTGCGGCCGCTCAACGCGCTCGTTCTTCATTTCCGACACGTGGACGAGACCGTCCTTGCCACCCATGAAGTTCACGAAAGCGCCGAAGTCGACGATGTTGACGACCTTGCCGTTGTAGACCTTGCCCACTTCGGCTTCCTCGACAATGCCCGAGATCCACGCCCTGGCGGCTTCGATCTGCGACAGGTCGGAGGACGAGATCTTGATCACGCCCTCGTCGTCGATATCCACCTTGGCGCCGGTTTCGGCCACGATCTCGCGGATCACCTTGCCGCCGGTGCCGATGATGTCGCGGATCTTCGACTTGTCGATCTGCATGGTCACGATACGCGGGGCATGGGCGGACAGTTCGGTGCGGGCAGAGCCCAGCGCCTTGTGCATCTCGGCCAGGATGTGCGTCCGGCCGGCCTTGGCCTGCTCGAGCGCCTTGGCCATGATTTCCTGCGTGATGCCGGCCACCTTGATGTCCATCTGCATGGTGGTGATGCCCGCTTCGGTACCGGCCACCTTGAAGTCCATGTCGCCCAGGTGATCTTCGTCACCCAGGATGTCGGACAGCACGGCGAATTCGTCACCTTCGAGGATCAGCCCCATGGCGATGCCCGATACCGGGCGCGCGATCGGCACGCCGGCATCCATCATCGACAGACAGCCGCCGCACACGGTCGCCATCGACGAGGAGCCGTTGCTCTCGGTGATGTCTGACAGGATGCGGATGGTATAGGGGAAGTCCTCACGGCTCGGCAGCACCGGGTGCAGCGCGCGCCATGCCAGCTTGCCGTGGCCAACCTCGCGGCGGCCCGGGGCGCCGAAGCGACCCACTTCACCGACCGAGTAGGGCGGGAAGTTGTAGTGCAGCATGAACGCCTGGTACGACAGACCTTCCAGCCCGTCGATCATCTGCTCGCTTTCCTTGGTGCCCAAGGTGGTGGTGCAGATCGCCTGCGTTTCACCGCGGGTGAACAGCGACGAACCGTGCGTGCGCGGCAGAAAGCCGACCATTGCTTCGATCGAGCGAACCTGATCGAGCTTGCGGCCATCGATGCGCTGGCCATCCTTGAGGATCGCGGTCCGAACGATTTCGGCTTCGATCTTCTTGACCAGCTTGCCGGCGACCATTTTGGTTTGGCCGGATTCGTCGGCGAAAGCGTCCTTGGCCTTGGCGCGGGCCTCGTTGAGCGCGTTCGAGCGGGCCGACTTGTCGGTCAGCTTGTAGGCGGCGGCGATGTCCTTGCCGACGAGGTCCTTGAGCTTCTTCTTCATGTCGGCGGTGTTGTCCGACGTGTCGATGGTCCAGGGATCCTTGGCGGCCTGCTCGGCCAGCTTGATGATCGCGCCGATAACCTTGCGGCTCTCGTCATGCGCAAACATCACCGCGCCGAGCATTTCCTCTTCGGTCAGTTCCTTGGCTTCCGATTCGACCATCATCACCGCGTCTTGCGTGGCGGCGACAATCAGGTCGAGCGTGCCATCGGCCAAGGCCGTGGTCTGCTTGGGGTTGAGGACATATTCGCCATCGATCATGCCCACGCGGCAAGCGCCGATCGGGCCCATGAAGGGGACGCCCGAGATGGTCAGGGCAGCCGAAGCGGCGACCATGGCGACAACGTCGGCCTCGGTCTCGCCGTCATACGACAGGACCTGGCAGATCACGTTGATCTCGTTGTAGAAACCTTCGGGGAACAGCGGGCGGATGGGGCGGTCGATCAGGCGGGAAACCAGCGTTTCCTTTTCGGTCGCGCCGCGTTCGCGCTTGAAGAAGCCACCCGGAATGCGGCCGGCGGCGGAGAACTTTTCCTGGTAGTGGACGGTGAGCGGGAAGAAATCCTGCCCCTCCTTCACGCCCTTGGCGGCGGTCACCGCGCACAGGACAACGGTTTCGCCATAAGTGGCAAGGACCGCGCCGTCAGCCTGACGGGCAATGCGGCCGGTTTCCAGAGTGAGGGTCTTGCCGCCCCACTCCAGCGATACAGTTTTGGTGTCGAACATACGTTTCCTTCGTGAACCCGCGCAGCCATATTGCCGGGCGGGGCCTCATGTGCCGGGGATGCCGTCCCGGTCCGGTGCGGGGCCTTGTTCTGCCCCATCGGGCGACACACCGAATTGTGTGCCATCCCCTTCCTTCGTCATCCCCGCGAAAGCGGGGATCCAGTGCGCCTTTGCGCTGAACTGTGACTGGCTTCCCGCTTTCGCGGGAATGACGATAAAATGAAAAAGGCCCCGGATCATCCGGAGCCTTTCCCGAAACTCTTGCTTACTTGCGCAGGCCCAGCTTCTGGATCAGCGCGTTGTACCGCGCCACATCCTTGCTTTTCAGATAGGCCAGCAGGCTGCGGCGCTTGTTGACCATCTTGAGGAGACCACGACGCGAGTGGTTGTCCTTGTGATTGGCCTTGAAATGGTCGGTGAGGTTGCGGATGCGCTCGGTGAGGATCGCGACCTGCACTTCGGGGCTGCCGGTATCGCCAGTGCCACGGCCGTTTTCGGCGATGACTTCGGTCTTGCGTTCAGCGGTAATCGTCATTGTCTTGTTACTCCGCGGTATCGGGCAAATTAAACCCCCGCACGACCGTGGCCGAGCCGTCCGATATCTCCATCAATGCCACGGGGACCAGGCCCAGTTTGGCAAGACAAAGCCCATCGGATAAGGGCAATCCGGAAACGACCCGGCCCTGGCGGACCGCCTGCGCGCTCTCCGGATTTAGTGACAGGGCCGGGATACCGTCCAGCCCCGCCTCCAGCGGCAGGAGGTGGTCATTCAACGGCGCGCCCTTACCGATTTCGTTCAACAAGTCCAGCGAAATCGCCTGATTTGCGGTGAACGGACCGGCCTTGGTGCGCCGCAGGAAGGTCACGTGGCCAACCGTGCCCAGCGCCACCGCGATGTCGCGGGCCAGGGAGCGGATATAGGTGCCCTTGGAGACATGGGCGATGAGGGTGACGCTGTCGAGCGCGCCCTCGCCCGCAGCATCGGATACGGCAAGATCGTGGATCGTCACCGCGCGCAGCTTCATCGCCACCTCTTCGCCCGCCCGCGCCAGATCATAGGCGCGGCGGCCATCGACCTTGATCGCGGAATACATCGGCGGGGCCTGTTCGATTCCGCCGGTGAACTGTGGCAGCACCGCCTCCACCTCAGCCATAGTGGGCCGCACAAGGCTGGTAGCAATCACCGGGCCTTCGGTGTCGAGCGTATCGGTCTGCTCGCCAAACTTCACCGTAAAAGCGTAGACCTTGTCGCTCTCCAGCATGCGGCCAGCCAGCTTGGTCGCCTCGCCCAGCGCAATTGGCAGCACGCCCTCCGCCAGTGGATCGAGCGTGCCGCCATGGCCCACCTTGACCTTGCCATAGCCCGCCTCGCGCAAGCAGCGCTTGACCGCGCCCACGGCCTGCGTCGAACCCAGCCCGCGCGGCTTGTCGAGGATCAGCCAGCCGTGCGGGCCGCCGCGCGCGGGCGGATGGCGAGTCACGCGCCGAACCCCAGCAGGCGGCCATGATCGCGCACGGCGGGTGGCCATTCGTAGGTGAAATGATCGTAGCCCACGCGGTTACCCCGGTAGAGCTCGCGGATCGCGTCGTCGAACCTGGGCAGATCACCGGCGATGGCCGAGAGGAACCGATAGGCGGCGTCGCGCGCCTGCTCGGGCGATGGCGCCTCGGCCAAGGCGCGATCAACCAAGTGGCGCAGTGCCGCCGAGGCTCCGCCGCGCTGTCCGTTCAGCCAATCCCAATGGCGCGGCAACAGCGTCACTTCGCGCGGCTTGACCCCCAGCGCGGGGCGTCCCCGACCGCGCGGCGCGGGGTTGTCCTCGCGGAGCGGCAGGTCGATCTGGCGGCCGGTGGCATCCTCGAACACGAGCAGGTCGCTGGCCCGGTCGGGCGTAGGCAGGCCCCGCAAGTGCGATGCCACCTCGTCGGCAGGGCCACGGGCAATCAGGTTATGCTTATGAAAGGCGGTCACGGTCACGGTCTCGGTCATGGACCAGCCATTAATTACCCGGATAAAATTAGTCAATACATCCGGGTAAAAATCAGGCAGGCTGTCCCGCCACGAAGGTAGCCAGCCCCACCATCCGGTCCATCACCCAGTTGAAAGGCACGCCCACCAGCGTCTCTATCAGCCCCAGTTGCGGCGCCAGCCAGGTGACTGCAACCAGCAGCGCGAACACCACCATGCCATACCTTTGCAGCCGGCCGTATGCCGCGCCCAATCGGGGCGGCAGCAGGCCCTGCACGATGTGGCTGCCGTCGAACGGCGGGATCGGCAGCAGGTTGAACAGCGCCAGAAACACGTTGATGGAGATGAAGGTAATCAGGCCCTGCACCAGCAGCTCGGGCAGAATGTCGGGCCATCCGGTGGCCAGGCGCGCAAGCAGCCCCAGCACCACGGCGGTCAAAAGTGCTAGCACGATGTTCACCGCCGGACCCGCCGCGCCCACTGCCATCATGCCGAAGCGCGGATTGTTCAGCCGGTCCATCCGCACCGGCACGGGCTTCGCCCAGCCGAACACCGGCCCGCCGCTCAGCGCCAGCGCGCCGGGGACCAGCAACGTGCCCACCGGATCGACGTGGCGCAGCGGGTTCAGGCTCAGCCGGTTGAGATCGCGCGCCGTGGTATCCCCCAGCATCAACGCCACGCGGCCATGCGCCACCTCGTGCGTCACGATGGCGATAATCAGACAGGGGATAAGGATGAGGGCATTGATCAGGGTGTCGGTCATGCGCGGGTAGATAGGGAGGAAAGCGTCAACCCGCCAGCGCGGCGCTGAAATGCTTGCGGCACAGTGCCACATAGCGGTCATTGCCGCCGATTTCGGTCTGCGCGCCTGCCGTCACCGCCGCCCCGCTGGCGTCGACGCGCAGGTTCATCGTCGCCTTGCGGCCGCAGTGGCACACCGCCTTCAGCTCGACCAGCGCATCGGCAATGCCCAGCAGCACCGCCGAACCGGGGAACAGATGCCCTCGAAAATCGGTCCGCAAGCCATAGCACAGCACTGGAATTCCGGCTTCGTCGGCCACCCGCGCCAATTGCCAGACCTGTTCGGGGGAGAGGAACTGCGCCTCGTCCACCAGCACGCAGGCGAGTGGCTGCGCGGCATGGGCGGCGGTGATCGCGCCCCACATATCGGTCTCGGGCGCGAACTGGTTGGCATCGGCGGCAAGGCCAATGCGGCTGGCCACGCGGCGCTCGCCCGCCCGGTCATCCAGCGCGGCGGTCCACAACATGGTCGCCATGCCGCGCTCGCGATAGTTGAAGTCCGCCTGCAGCAGCGTGGTCGATTTGCCGGCGTTCATGCTGGCGTAGTAGAAGTAGAGCTTGGCCATCAGGCTTTCGCTTCCTGCCACTCATGGGTGAGGATCGAGAACACCACGGTATCGCGCACGTGGCCGGTCCAGGTGATCCGTTCGGCCCGCAACAGCCCCTCGCGCACCGCGCCCAGCTTGAGCACTGCGGCCTGCGATCGGGCGTTCCGCGCATCAACGCGGAATTCCACGCGGCGGAAGCCTGCGGCAAACACGCGGGTCAGCAGCAGGTCCTTCACGCGGGCATTGAGGCCGATGCCGCGCACGCCTTGCGCCAGGAAAGTGCCGCCGATCTCCAGCCCCTGCCGGTCGGGAGTGATCGCCAGGAAGCTTGTGGTGCCGCGCACCTTGCCATCGACCATTACGGCAAAGGCCATGCGTCCGGGCAGGCCAAGCGCAGCATCGAACAGCGGATCGAAGTTCGCGCCGAGCAGGTTGTAGGGATAGACCTCCCACACCGGGTCGGCGGGGTCGCAACAGGCGCGAAAGCCCTCGCGATGCTCCTCGGCCAGCGGGACCACGGCGATATGCCCGCCCGGCCACGCGGCGCCCTCCATCGGCGCGGCGAGCAGCGCGGCGTCAGCCGAACTCACGCCTTGCCCTCGTCCTTGATATCCCGGCGCACGCGCGATGTGTGCAGCAGCTTGTCGATGCGGAAGGCTTCGTCAAAGCTCTCGTCGGCGCGGAATTGCAACTTGGGAGCGAATTTCAGGCCCAGCCGCACGGCCACCTCGCGCTGAAAGAACGCGGTGTGGACCTGCAGCGCTTTCACCACCTTGGCCTCGCTCTTGCCCAGCAGCGGCTTCACATAGACCTTGGCCTGGCGCAGGTCGGGCGTCATGCGCACTTCGGTGACGCTGACGGTGGTGGCACTCAGCAAGACGTCATGCACCTCGCCGCGCGACAGCAGTTCGGACAGGATATGACGCACCCGCTCGCCCACCTTGAGCAGGCGGACAGACTGGTCTTCATTGGTGGCCTTGGGACTGGGCATCAGGCTTCCATCTTGTCCAATATGCGTTGCAGGCTGCGCATGTTGCGGCCGGTGCCGCGCGCGGTCATCTTGCGTTCCATGAAGGCGCCGGTCAGCCGCGAATTGCCCACACCGTCCACAAAATCGATATACATGCAGCGCGGCCCCAGCGCCATCCGCTCCGGCCCGCGCCCCTCATAAGCCGCCAGCATCACCGCGAACTGCGCGGGATCAGGCTCGCGGTCGAGGAAAATGGTGTGCACCAGGTTGGCCTCACCATCCGCCTTGAACGGGTTGTCCTCAATAGCGCTGCGCACCTCGTCGGCAGTGCGCACGGCGGCAAAGGTATCGAACCCGAAGCGGTCCTTGACGATATAGGCGAGCATTTCGGACAAGCCCTCGCTGGGCCGGTCGTCATAGGAAAACAGCACGTTGCCGCTGGCAACCACCGTCTCCACGTCTTCGATATCCTCGCGCTGCAACGCCTCGCGCAGGTCCGCCATGGACAAGCGATTGCCGCCCACGTTCATGCTGGCGAAGAAGGCAACGTAGCGGTTCATCTTGATTTTTTCATGTTTGGGGTCTAATTAGGGTCCGTCGCTACTGACATCTGATGATTCAATCATCTCCCTTGGGCCTGGACGTTGCTGCGTTCAGGCCCAAATTGCATCGGGGACCGGCGTTGCTGCGCCAGCCCCCTGTCCGGTTACTTGCGGCCTAGCTCAATGAGCTTGACCACCAGACCGACCAACGCAACCACGAGTGTTGCCGCGCCGATCACCAGAATCGCTACTTTATCTAAATCCAATCATATCACCTCCCTTCCCACCGCTGGTTGCGGCGAGTCGATAGGTGTCAATTTAGGCGGCGCTCGAGTCAGCCGTCATCCGTAATCGACGGCTACGTCGAGCACACCATTCACAACGTCCGTTCGCGCTCCTCGACCTCGAAGATTTCGAGCATGTCGCCCGCCTTGATGTCGTTGGTGTCGGCCAGCACAGTGCCGCATTCCATGCCCGCGCGGACTTCGTCCACATCGTCCTTGAAGCGGCGCAGTGAGTGCACGGTGGTGGCGGAGACGATGACGTCGTCGCGGGTAAGACGGGCGTTGAGGCCCTTCTTGATGACGCCTTCCAGCACCAGCAGACCCGCCGCCTTGTCGCGCTTGCCCGCCGGGAACACCTGCTTGACCTCGGCGCGGCCGACCACGTGCTCGATCCGTTCGGGACCCCAGATGCCGGCCATCTCCTTGGCCACATCGGCGGTCAGGTGATAGATCACATCGTAGTACATCATCCGCGTCTTGAAGCGTTCCAGCTGCTGGCGCGCATTGGCGTTGGGACGCACGTTGAAGCCGATGATCGGCGCCTTCGATGCCGCAGCCAGCGTCACATCGCTCTCGGTGATGGCACCAACGCCCGCGTTGAGCACGCGCACCTTGATCTCGTCGTTCGAGAGGTTGTGCAGCGCGGTGACGATCGCCTCGACCGAGCCCTGCACGTCCGCCTTGATGACCACGGGATACTCGATCACGTTGCTGGTCAGCCCGGAGAACAGGGTGTCGAAGTTGGTCGGTGCCAGCGTGGTGCGCTTTTCGTTGGCCTTGGCCTGACGGAACGAGGCGACCTCACGGGCGCGCTGCTCATTCTCGACCACGGTCAGCACGTCACCCGCCTGCGGCACACCGCCGAGGCCGAGGACCTCGACCGGCATGGACGGACCAGCGAGCTTCACCTGCTTGCCGTGATCGTCGATCAGCGCACGCACGCGGCCGCTTTCCGATCCGACCACCAGTGTGTCGCCCACCTTCAACGTGCCGCGATTGACCAGCACGGTGGCGACCGGGCCGCGGCCCTTGTCGAGCTTGGCTTCGATCACCGTGGCTTCGGCCATCCGGTCGGGACGGGCCTTCAGCTCGAGCAGTTCGGCCTGCAGCAGGATCTTCTCGATCAGCTCGTCGAGCCCGACGCCGGTCTTGGCGGAGAGCTCAACGTCCTGCACGTCGCCCGACATGGCTTCGACCACCACCTCGTGCTCGAGCAGGCGCTCGCGCACCTTCTGGGCATTGGCTTCGGGCTTGTCGATCTTGTTGATCGCCACAATCATCGGCACGCCGGCCGCCTTGGTGTGGCGGATCGCCTCGATCGTCTGCGGCATGATGCCGTCATCCGCCGCCACCACCAGGATAACGATATCGGTGACATTGGCCCCGCGCATACGCATCTGGGTGAAGGCCGCGTGGCCCGGAGTATCGAGGAAGGTGATCTTCTCGCCCGCCTCGCCCTTTTTGGCACCCTTGGTGGTGATCTGGTAGGCGCCGATGTGCTGGGTGATGCCGCCGGCCTCACCCTTCACCACATTGGCTCCGCGCAGGGCATCGAGCAGGCTGGTCTTGCCGTGATCGACGTGACCCATGATCGTGACCACCGGGGGACGCGAAACCAGCGTCTCTGCCGGATCGGTGTCCTCATCATTGAAGATGTCGACGTCGCTTTCGGACACGCGCTGGATGTTGTGGCCGAATTCCTCGACCAGCAGCTCGGCGGTGTCCTGGTCGATGGTTTCGGTGATGGTCACCATCATGCCCAGCTTGAACAGCGCCTTGACCAGGTCCGCGCCCTTCTCGGCCATGCGGTTGGCCAGTTCCTGCACCGTGATCGCCTCGGGCACGACCACGTCGCGGACCTGCTTTTCGCGGTTCTGCGCCTGACCCGAATAGTGCGCGCGCTTTTCCTTCTCGCGGGCACGCTTGAGCGCGGCGAGCGAGCGGGCGCGAGCGCCCTCGTCATCGTTGAGCGCGCGGTTGACGGTCAGCTTGCCGCGACGGTTCTCGCGTTCGCCAGCAGGCGTAGCCTTGCCGACCCCGGGTGCCTTGCGTTCGAGCTTCTTGGATTCCTTTTCCGGACGACGCACTTCGGGCCGTTCGACCGGGGTGAACCGGCGCGGTGCGGTGGTGCCATCGCCAGCGGGCGCAGCAGTTTCATCGGGCGCAGCGGCAGACGCCGCTTCGGGCGCAGCAGGCGCGGCAGCGGCAGCCTTGGGGGGCGCAGCGGCCTCGGTCGCGCTAACCTGCGTGGCCACTTCCTCGGCACGGCGGTTGTCGTCGGCGCGGCGCTTTTCCTCGTCCAGCGCGCGGGCCTTAGCTTCTTCCTCGCGGCGGCGGGTTTCCTCGCCCTGGCGCAGGCGGTCTTCCTCGGCCTCGCGCTGCAGGCGGGCGACGCGTTCCTGCGGCGTCTCGTTCGACGGTGCGACCTTGCGCGGAGCAGGCGGCGGCGGAGGCGGCGGCGCCGCGACCGGAGCGGCGACCACTTCGGGCACCACGGGCGCAGCCTCGCCCGGCTTGCGCAGGACGCGACGCTGCTTGACCTCGACCACCACCTTGTTGGTGCGGCCGTGGCTGAAGGTCTGCTGGACCTGGCCCGCGTCCACCGAGCGCTTCAGCCCAAGGGGCTTGCGTTCGCGCTGCGGGGTTTCTTCGTTATCGCTCATACGCCTTCAACAATCCTTCGGGTTCAATTCAATGCGCGGTGTCGTGTGCGGAGCTATCCGCCACGTCATCGCCAATATCTTCAGCGGCCATTTCGCCAGCTGGTTGTTCGGCAGCGGGAGCACCCGCTGATCCGAGAAATGCCTGCAATCGCTGCAACGGGACCAGCACCCGCCGGGCCGCGCCTGCATCGGCCAGCGCCAGGTGGACGACATTGTCGCGGCCCAATGCCACAGACAGGGCCTCGCGGTCCAGTGGCAGGAACTCTCCAACAAGGCCAGAGCCTTCCTGATCGAGGCCCACGCGCCACGCCTGATCGAGCTTGCGCGAGCCATCAGCACTGGCGTCGGCGGCGTGATAGAGCATCGCCACCTTGCCGCTGCGGGCTTCGTTGGCGATCCGGTCGGACCCCAACATGAGGAACCCGGCGCGCATTTCCAACCCCAGCCGATCGACCAGAGCGCGCGCCAGCGCGGCATGCGCCTTGTCCGCCAGGTCATCGGGAATGGTCAGGCTGCCATCTTTGAACGCCCGGGCCAGCGCGCCTTTCAGCTTGCCGTTGGCCGTGGCTATGGCGAGGTCGGCCTTGCTGACGCCGATCCATGCACCGCGCCCCGGCGCCCGCGCCAGGGCATCGGGCAGGACCAGGCCATCTGGCGACACCGCCAGCCGCAGCATATCGTCCCGGCCGGAGTGGTTACCGGTCAGCACGCAGCGGCGTGCAGGGGCATCGGCGGGAGCATCGCTGTTCCCGCCGCGCTTGCCAGATCTGTCGGAACCTAGCGGCTCATTGTGAGGAATCCGCATGGGCGGCCTCCTCTGCTGCCGGTTCGGCGACAACTTCGTCCTCGAACCAGTGCGCGCGCGCGGCCATGATGATCTCGTTGCCCTGTTCCTCGGACAGGCCATAGGTGCCCAGCACCCCGCCCTTGTCCTCGGCGCGGGCATTGCGCTTCAGCTGCGGCCCTTCCGGGTTGCGGCGACGCGGTGCTTCACGCTTCTTGGCGATCAGCTCGTCGGTGGCGAGATCGGCCAGGTCGTCGAGCGTCTTGATGCCCGCCTTGCCCAGCGTGACCAGCATGTCCTCGGTGAGGTGCGGGATTTCGGCCAGGGCATCCTCCACGCCCAGCGCGCGGCGCTGCTCGCGATAGGCTTCTTCCTTGCGCTCCAGCGCTTCGGTCGCGCGGGTCTGCAGTTCTTCGGCCAATTCGTTGTCGAAGCCTTCGATCCCGGCCAGTTCGGCCAGTTCGACGTAAGCGACTTCTTCCAGCTCGGAGAAGCCTTCGGCCACCAGCAGCTGCGACAGCGTTTCGTCGACGTCGAGTTCTTCCTCGAACATCTTGGAACGCTCGGCGAATTCGCGGGTGCGCTTTTCGCTCGCTTCTTCCTCGGTCAGGATGTCGATCTGGTGCCCGGTCAGCTGGCTGGCAAGGCGCACGTTCTGGCCGCGGCGGCCGATGGCGAGCGAGAGCTGGTCATCGGGCACGACCACCTCGATGCGGCCCTCGTCCTCGTCAAGCACCACGCGGCTAACGGTGGCGGGCTGCAAGGCATTGACCACGAAGGTCGCGGTGTCCTCGCTCCACGGGATGATGTCGATCTTCTCGCCCTGCAGTTCCTGCACCACGGCCTGCACGCGGCTGCCCTTCATGCCGACGCAGGCGCCGACCGGATCGATGCTGGAATCGCGGCTGATCACGCCGATCTTGGCGCGGCTGCCCGGATCGCGGGCGGCGGCCTTGATCTCGATGATGCTGTCGTAGATTTCGGGCACTTCCTGCGCGAACAGCTTCTTCATGAAATCGGGATGCGCGCGGCTGAGGAAGATCTGCGGGCCCCGGTTGTTGCGTTCCACCTTCATGATCAGCGCGCGGACGCGCTCACCGGTGCGGGCGGCTTCGCGCGGGATCTGCTGTTCGCGCCGGATCACGCCCTCGGCGCGGCCCAGGTTGACGATCACGTGGCCAAACTCGACCGACTTGATCACGCCGGTGATCACTTCGCCGGCGCGGTCCTTGAATTCCTCGAACTGGCGCTCGCGCTCGGCATCGCGGACCTTTTGGAAGATCACCTGCTTGGCCGATTGGGCATCGATGCGGCCCAGATCGACCGGGGGCAGCGGATCGACGATGTAATCGCCCACCACGGCACCGGGCTGGAGCTTGTCGGCCTGCTTCAGGTCAACCTGCTTGAAGTAGTCCTCGACCTCTTCGACCACCTCGACCACGCGCCACAGGCGCAGGTCGCCGGTCAGCGGATCGAGCTTGGCGCGGATGTCGTTCTCGGCACCGTAGCGCGCGCGGGCGGCCTTCTGAATGGCCTCCTCCATCGCCTCGATCACGATCGACTTGTCGATCATTTTCTCGGTCGCAACCGAAGTCGCAATTGCAAGCAGTTCTGCCTTGTTGGCGGAAATGGGACTGGCCATCAGTCGTCAGCCTTCTCTTCTTCGGTGGTTTCCAGGAATTCGTCGACGCCCGACGCATCCAGCGGTTGAGTAGCGGCGATCAGCTTGTCGGTCAGGACCAACTGCGCATAATTGATCGCGGCCAGCGGCACGGTGACCGCGCCGACCTTGCGATCTTCAATCGACACCTCGCCATCGGCAATCCCCAGCAAGGGGCCCGACAGGCGGCGATAATCGGTTTCGCCATCAAGCAGCGCCAGCTTGGCTTCGTGGCCGGTCCACCGGGCATAGTCCTTGGCGCGGGTCAGCGGACGGTCGATGCCGGGGCTGGACACTTCGAGCATGTAGGCCCCGTCGATCAGCTCGCCGTCTGCTTCCTCGATCTCGTCGATGCGGGCCGAAATGGCGCGCGACAGCTGGGCGCACTGGCCCACGACCATCTGCCCGGTAGCGGGATCCTCGGCCATGATCTGCAACGTGCGCTCGTCACCCTCGCCGCTGAAACGCACGCGCACCAGCTCGAACCCGAGCGCGGTGGCTTCGGCTTCGATCAACTGGTTGAGGCGCGACAGGTCGGTCATGAGGTAACGATAGGCTCCAGATCGGACAGGGTCATGACAACGGCCTTTGGGTGCCGGCCCCTTGCGGCGCCAGCATCCGGAAATCGTCAAGACAATGTCGGGATGAGGGGCAAATAGTCGCAAGCCCCACGATTTGCAAGGCCAGAATGCCCGCCGCGTCGGCCCTCCACCAGACGCCAGAAAGCGAGCGCGGCTGATCCAGCCGGCCCGCTTCCTGGCGCGACAATAACGCGCTTTAGTTGTGGTTGTTGGCCCCCGCCATGGCAGCGGCGGTATTGTCCAGCCGCTCGGCGGTTTCGCCGGCCTCGCCGATCGGCACGCCAGCCTCGTCGAGATAGGCGACCCCGGCATCGACCGCGTTGTCGATCACGCTGGGTTCGCTCGCCGCCGGTTCGGCGGCCTGCACCGCCCACGGGTTGTTGGCCCGTTGGCGATCTTCCTTCTGGTCGGCCGAAAAAAAACGCCACCGCGATGGCGATGACGGCAACGGTGCCAACCTTGTGGCGTACAATTCCCCGAGCAAGTGCAAACATGGTAGTCTCCCCTGATTCCGGGGAAATACCTAGCAAGGGTGGGTAGAGAGCCGTTAACCCCCAATTTTGACGATAGTAACCAAACGAATTGCGGTTGCTAATCGGCGTATCCCGGATCGCCTTCGGCATAGTCGGACTGCATCTCGCGCAAATCAGCGCTGGTCGCGCCGTTCTGCAAGGCGCGCCGTTCCGCTTCTGCCTGGGCATCGGCGTAGGCATCAACTTCAGGACTGGTGGCGCGGGTGCCCCAGCCTTCGCGCGCCAGCTCAAGGTCGCGCAACTGGTCACGCTGGACCTGCTCCATGCGTGCGGCCGACGCCGATGCCTGGGCTTCGATCTGCTCGATCTGGCTGTCAACGCGCATGCCGGCGGTGCCCATGCAAATCGCCCAGGCGATAAAGGCAGCTCCGACCAACTTGCCCACCAGCCCGACCACGGTCGACGCGTTTTCGATATTGTCCTTTAGTGCCATGGCCAAAGTCCCCGCCAGCTTAATTGGAAGGTCCAGGATATGCCGGGCAGGTTAAGGGCTGGTTGCCAGGATTTCATTCCTGTTGAGCGATGGCGTGCTTCTTCAGGCAGTGGCGCAACTGGTCGTACGTCAGCCCCAGCGCGCGCGCGGTCTGGCGCTGGTTCCAGCGATGGCGGCCGAGCGCGTGTTCGAGGATGGACTTCTCATGCGCGTCCACGGCGCCGCGCAGGTCGGCCACGCTGGCATAGTCCGATGGCGGCGCAACAGCGGCAGGCCCGTGGCCACCGGTCGCCGCCACCGGGCTTGCTGCTATGGGCGAGGCGATCGGCTTCCACGGGCTGTCGAACGGATCGAACGAGACTTGCGCGATCGGCTCCTGCCAATCGTCCCAGCGATAGACCGCGCGTTCGACCACGTTGCGCAGTTCGCGCACGTTGCCCGGCCAGGTGTACTCCTCCAGAGCGCGGGCGATGTGGGTGGCGAAACCGGGCCATTCCTCCCAGCGCAACTCCGATGCCATGCGCCGCCCGAAGTAATCGGCCAGCACGGCAATGTCCCCCTCGCGCACCCGCAGCGGCGGCAGGGTGATGACCTCGAAGCTCAGCCGGTCGAGCAGGTCGGGCCGGAAGCGGCCCTCGCCCGCCATACGCGGCAAGTCCTCGTTGGTAGCGGCCACGATGCGCACGTCGACGCGGATCGGGCGGCTGGCGCCGATGCGGGTGACCTCGCCATATTCGACCGCGCGCAGCAGCCGTTCCTGCGCGCCCATGCTGAGCGTGGCCAGCTCGTCGAGGAACAGCGTGCCCCGGTCGGCCTCCTCGAACCGTCCGGCGCGGCTGCGGGTGGCGCCGGTGAAGGCCCCCGCCTCGTGCCCGAACAGCTCGGCCTCGATCAGCGTTTCGGGCAAGGCGGCGCAATTGAGCGTGACCAGCGGATGCTCCCAGCGGTCGGACAGGCGGTGCAGGCGCTCGGCGATCAGCTCCTTGCCGGTGCCGCGTTCACCGATCACCAGCACCGGGCGCGAGAGCGGCGCGGCGCGGCTGGCACGCTCCACCGCATCGAGGAATGCCCCCGACTGGCCGATGAACTGATGGCTATCCCGTTCCATGACACCACAACATAGGAATTTTCACCAAGATGCGGCAAGCGGAATGATGCCCGACTCTCAGCGGGCTGGCGGCGGCAGCCCGTGAAACCGCAGACGAGCCCAATCGCGAGCCCAGTCGATCGCCGCCGGATCACAGGCAGGGTCGGCCGCCACCAGCACCAGCGGGTGATAGGACAGATCGAAGCCATAGGGCGAAAGGTGCCGCTGCGCGTAATAGGTCCAGGCCATGCGCCAGCGCGGCGGTTGGGTGACGAACCTGTCCTGATAGAACTGGAGCACCCTGCGCCCGGCGCCATAACGGCGCTCGAACAGCTCGATCCCGCCGGTCGATGGCATCCCCGCCACCACGGCCAGCGAACAACCGGCGCGGGTGGCCAGCACGGCATCCGGCCCGTCGCGCACGTCAACCTGGCTGGCAAAGCCGCGTTCGGCCAGCACGGCGGACACGTCGGCCAGCATCCGCTGCTCGTCTTCGGCCTGCACCTCGGTTGCCAGCAACAGCCGCCAGCCCACCGTGGCCGCCACCAAGGGCACCAGCAGCCAGCTAAACCGCATGGCGCCGGTCCCGCACGATGGCCGCGCTGATGATGGCGACGACAACCAGCATATTGGCATAGGAAAACAGCGTCGCCCCGCCGCCTTCGTGCAGATAGGTATAGTGCTGGGGATAGGTGGCAATCAGCGCCAGGCGCACGCTGTTGGTGGCGATCACCGCCACCACCGCCACCAGGCAGGCGACGGCCAGTCGGCGATTGGGGGCCATGCCAGTCAACTGCGACAGCGCCGCTGCCAGCACGAATACCGGGGCCACGTTGCGTAAGGCCGAGCAGCCCGGCAGGATCAGCACATCAGGCGCAGGACCGGGCGTGACCACCAGGTTCCCGAGCGATGTGTTGCCCGAAAGGAACGCGGCGACCGCAGCATCGAAGCTGAGCATGTCATCGCCCAGCAGCCGCAACAGCAGCGGTCCCCACAACAACGGGCCGGTCAGTGCCAGGCCGACGATGGCCACCGCGCGCTCGTCGCGATCAGCCGCGGTCACGAACAGATAGGTTCCCAACGCCACCAGGGCCACCAGCGGAGGCCCTTGCGTGGGGATCAGCGACAGGATCAGGGACACGGCGCAGGCCAGCCAGTCCAGCCCCCGGGGCCGACTGCCGCGGCGCGCATCGACGCCGAGGCGAATGAGGGCATAGAGCGCGAACCACACGATCGCGCTGATGCCGAACAGGTTCAGGAAAGACTCCACCCAGCCGGTGGTCCTGACCAGCAGTTCCATCCGCAGGGCCAGCACATTGATCGCGGGAACGACGAGGGCGGCAGCGTACAGCTCCGCCCGGCTCGGGCTCGACAGGATGGTCAATGCGAGAAGAGCGGTCGCGCGGCCGGGATCATGCCCGGCCACGCGCACCGGATCAATTGCGGCGCAGCTTGGCGCGCAGCACGGCGTAGCTCACGCCCAGGGCAGCAAGGGCGCCAAGGCCCACGCCCGCTTCCGGACCAGGAGCAACAACCACGGTCCCCGCCGAAGCAGGCACGGCGACGGCAAGGGCGGCAAGGGCAAATCCGACAGTCGACAAACGCATGATAACCTCCACTGGAGCAAGTCCACCAAGGCCCCCTGTTTAGGGTCCCGCCGTAATGGCCGTTATGGTATGCCTAGGTTAACAAGCCAACGCAAGGAGCGCAGGCATTGGGAGGCGAGATGACCGGCGACCATTCCTGGGGCGGCGCGTGGGACGGGCTCGGCACCTTCCTGTCCGACCAGGCGCTGCCGGTCTATGTCGCGCTGCTGGTGCTGTTCGCGGCGCTGGAACTGGTGCTGGCCAAAGGGCCTGCCGATGGCCGTGCCCGCCCCGCCGCTCCCAGCCGCCGCTATGTGGTCAATTTCGGGCTGCCGATCATCGCCATGGTGCTGTTCGCGGCCCTGCCGCTAGGCAGCGCGGGTGCCGCCTTGCTGGCGCGCGAGCACGGTTGGGGTCTGTTCCATATTGTTGACGCGCCCGCTCCACTCATCTTGATGGTCGCGCTGACCTTGCGCACGCTGGCGCTGTACTGGCTGCACCGGATCATGCACGCGGTGCCGGTGTTGTGGCGGATTCACCGGGTGCATCACACCGATCCGGTGCTCGATGTCTCCACCGGACTGCGCCATCATCCGCTGGAGCATCTGCTCGGCGCCCCGGTTGCGCTGGCTCTGGTTGTGGCGCTTGGCCTGCCGCTGTGGGCCGCGCTGCTGACCGATGGCGTGATGCTCGCCGGCACGCTGCTTAAGCATCTCGACGGCGACCTGCCACCCGCGCTGGAACGCTGGGTCGGCCTGCTGCTGGCCACCCCGACGATCCACCGCCTGCATCATTCCGCAGCCGTGGCCGAGACCGACAGCAATTTCGGCAATCTGGTGATCGTGTGGGACCGGCTGTTCGGCACGTTCACTGACCCCGCCCACGGCAGCCCAGCCCGCCTGGGGCTAGGCGACCGGTTCGATCCCGGCGCGCACGATTTGTGGCAGCAATTGCAAGTCGGGCTGCGCGATCCGCAAGCGCCCGTGAAATCCGCCGAGGACGCGGTGTAAATTCCCACAAGTTGGCGAAACTCCCCATGCCCCAAAGCGTGAACGGCGGCAAAACAGCGAGCTGCCATCCGTAAATGCCAATTGGCACGGCGTTTGCAATTACTCCTGCATCATTTGGTTCAGGAGAATTTCCATGTACGATCAACGCTTCTTCGCCAGCAAGCTCGGCCTGTCCGCGCTGGTGAGCATCGCGGCGATGGTCTCGTTCAATTTCTACGCCCTGGCGCAGCAGCCGGCCCGCGCGGCGGAGCTGCCTGCGGTCACGCTGCACACGGCGGAACTGGCGTGAGCGACGACTCCCACAATTTCCTGACCCCGGTGGTCACCGCGCAAGATCAGGCGCCCAGGAACGCTGTGGGCTCACGGCTTGACCGCGAGATCGAACGTCTGCGAACCTCGCCCACGCCAACGCGCAATTCGCTCTATGCCGCCAACCCGTCCTCTACAGGAGCTGCCTTGATGGGCATTTTTTCCCGTACCCGCGATATCATTGCCGCCAATTTCAACGAACTGCTCGACCAGGCGGACGACCCGTCGAAGATGATCCGCATGATCATCCTCGAAATGGAGGAAACGCTGGTGGAAGTGCGCGCCAGTGCCGCGCGCACGATTGCCGACCAGAAGGAAATGCACCGCCATTCGATGAAGCTGGACAAACTGCAGCACGACTGGGCCGACAAGGCGCAGCTGGCGCTCAGCAAGAACCGTGAGGACCTGGCCCGCGCCGCGCTGGTCGAAAAGCGCAAGGCGGGCGACATGGCCGAACAGCTGAAGGCCGAGCTGACCGTGCTCGACGATGCGCTGCGCGCCTACGAAGCGGATATTCACAAGCTGCAGAGCCGCCTGCGCGAAGCCCGCAGCCGCCAGAGCCAGATCGCCGCGCGCCTCGAAAGCGCCGAGAACCGCTTCAAGCTGCGCAGCCTGATGACCAACGAACGGGTCGACGAAGCGCTCAGCCGGTTCGACCAGCTCGAGCGCCGCGTCGACTTTGCCGAGGGGCGCGCCGAGGCGGTGGGCATGGCAGGCCCGCGCACGCTGGCCGACGAATTCGCCGCGCTCGAAGGGACCGACAAGATCGACGAGGAGCTGGAAGAAATGAAGCGCGCGCTGGGCATGGGCTCAAGCGATAAGGGAGAATAGGCCGTGGAAGAAATGATCATCATTCCGGCGATCTTCCTCGGCCTGCCGTGGATCATCATGCACTACATCACCAAGTGGAAGACCGCCGCCACCATCACCAATGATGACGAGGCGCTGCTGGAGGAACTGTATCAGCTGGCCAAGCGGCTGGACGAACGGATGGACACGGTCGAGCGCTTGGTCGCCAGCGACAACGCGGACTTCAAGCCCGCCCGCCTGCTGGCCAACCGCGAGACAGACAACGTGCAGCTGCACGAACTGGAAAAGATGCTGATCGAGAAGAAGGGAGCCCGCCGGTGAGCCAGACGACACACACCACGCTGTATCGCGACAAGCAAAATGCCAAGATCATGGGCGTGTGCGCCGGCCTTGCCGACTATACCGGAGTCAATGCCCTGTGGGTCCGTCTGGGGTTCCTGGTATCGCTGCCAATGACGGGCGGCATGACCCTGGCAGCGTATGTCCTGATGGGGCTTTTGCTCAACAAAAAGCCGCCGCACCTGTATGAGGACAAGCAGGAGCAGAAGTATTGGCAGGGCGTGCGCCAGAACCCGCGCCGCACCGTGCGCGAGGTGCGCGCCCGCTTCCGCGATGTCGACCGCCGGCTGGCCGAGGTCGAGCACTTCTACGTCTCCAGCAACCCGCGCCTGTCCGACGAGATCGAACGGCTGCGCTGACCCGCACTAAAACCCGCACTCAAGGGGGAAATTCCATGTTTGAACTGTCGCCACTGCTGATCCCGATCTTTGCCTTGCTGATCCCGATCGTCGCGATCTGGACCCGGCACCAGCAGAAGATGGCCGAAATGGGCGGCCACGGTGCCACCTTCGACGACAGCGCCATCACGGCGCAGGCGGACAAGGTGGCCCGGCTGGAAGAGCGCGTGAAGGTGCTCGAACGCATCGTCACCGATGGCAGCCAGGGCCTAGCTCTGTCCGCCCAGATCGATGCGCTGCGCCAAGATCACAGCGTGCCGCTGACTTTCGATAAGGAGCAAGTGTGATGGAACCGGTTTCAATCATCATGCAGCTGGCCCCGTGGATCGCGGGAACCATCGTGATCACCACGGCGCTCGGCATCTATGCCACCCACGTCAAGACGCGGATGAAAATCCAGAACGGCTATCCGCTGGAAGGCATGTGGGGCCAGTCGCTGAAGCCCACCGGCGCCAGCGAGCATGCCGAGCGGATCAAGCTGCTAACGCAGGAGAGCGCCCAGCTGCGCGCCGAGATGTCCTCGGTCAAGGAACGGCTGGCCAACGTGGAGCGGATCGTCACCGACAGTGGCTTTGGCCTGGCCGAACAGATCGCCGCGCTCGGCCAACAGGCGGACAGCGGCCATCCGCTGGAACTGGTCGCCAGTCGCGACAAGACCCGCGCCTAGCTAAAAAGGAATTGGAACAATGGACTTCGGTGGCCCCACTTTTGTCCTGGCCATCATTGGCATGGCCATGTTTGCAGGCGTGTTCAAATCTGCAATCCGCGCCCGGCACGGCATCGACGATTCCCGCTCGCGCGGTCGTCAGCGGCGTGATGCCCAGCCTTCGATGCAGGATGCAGACGCGCTCGCCGCGCTCAAGCTGGAAAACCGCCAGCTGCGCGAGAAGCTGGAACTGCACGAGAACCGGCTGATCTCGCTCGAACGGATCGTCACCGACCCCGGCTATGACGTTGCCCGCCAGATCGAACAGTTGCGCGATACCACCCCGCTGCCCGCGTTCACCCGCGACCGCACCACCGCCTGACGAAAAATCGAGGATAAGCCGATGAACACCGACCTGTTCCTGATCTTTCCGTTCATTGTGGTCGTGACCGCCATCGTGATGGGCACGATAGCAAGGATCGCCAAGCAATTGATGGACCAGAGGTATCGCGAGAAGGAGTTGCAGGCTGGTCTGCACGCTGCTCCCGCGCCGCAGGTCACCGCCCGTCTCAACGAGATGGAGCAGCGCTTGCGCGTGCTCGAAAGGATCGCCACCGACGGCGCGCAGGGCACCGCGCTCGCCGCCGAGATCGAGGCACTTCGCGGTGATAGCGGCACCCCGCTGGCGATGTCGAAACGCACAGGGGAGAAGGTGCTGTGAACTTCTTCACCTTCATGCTGCTGATCGTCATCGCGGGGCTGGTTTACGACCTGATGCGCCAACGCAACCTGGCACGCACCGGCCATTTCGAAGACGGCAGCGGCCAGCTGCAAAAGCTGGACGAGGCGCGCGAGCGCGAACTGCAACGCGAGGTGGAGGAGCTGCGCGAGCGTATCAAGGTGCTCGAACGCATCGCCACCGATGGCAACGATACCCGCGCGCTCTCGGCCGAGATCGAGCGCCTGCGCGACAAGTAGGAGGACGCAAATGATGTTCACCGAACAGGTTATATTGGCCAGCTGCTCGCTGTTTGGCCTGGTCATTCTCGCCACCGCTTGCTTGCGCGGCTGGCAGGGCTGGCTGGCGCTGAAGGAGCGCGAGCTCGACTTGCGCCGGGGAACCCCGGAGCTGGAAGGCGGCAGCCGCGAAGGCATGCAGCGGATCGAGATCGCCGACCTCAAGGAACGCATCCGCAAGCTGGAAGCCATCGCCAACGGGGTGGATTTGTAGGGCGAAAAGGCTACACGCGCGCTGATGCGCAGCCTGACCGACATCCTTGAAGAATACGAGTTCCTCGACAGCGACGACCGTTACCGGCTGCTGATCGAGCTGGGCCGCGAGCTCGACCCCATGCCGCAGCCGCTGAAGACCGATGCCACGCTGGTGCGCGGGTGTTCGGCGCAGGTATGGGTCTATCCCACCGGCGACGTGGACCGGCTGCACTTCCTGGCCGACAGCAACGCCGCGATCACCAAGGGGATCGTCGCGCTGGTCATCGCCGCCGTGCAGGACAAGCCCGCAGCCGAAGTCGCCGCGATGGACGTGGCCGAGGCGCTCGCCCCGTTCGACCTGAAAAACCAGCTCTCCAGCAACCGCACCCAGGGTGTGCCCAACATGATCGCGCTGGTGCAGGCCCACGCCGGCCGCATCGCCGCCGCCTGACGTGGCAGATTACGACGCCATCGTGCTAGGCGCAGGCGCGGCGGGACTGTTCTGCGGGGCCATTGCCGCGCAGAATGGCGCCCGCGTGCTGGTGCTCGATCATGCCGACGAACCGGGCAAGAAGATCCTCATCTCCGGCGGCGGGCGGTGCAATTTCACCAATGTGCACACCGCGCCCGACCGCTATCTGTCAGCCAACCCGCACTTCGCCAAGTCGGCGCTCAGCCGCTATACCGCGCAGCACTTCATCGCGCTGGTCGACGCGCACGGGATCGCGTGGCACGAAAAGACGCTGGGGCAACTGTTCTGCGATGGCCGCGCGCACCAGATCGTCGACCTGCTGCTGGCCGAGCTGGCGCAAGGCGGCGGCGTGTTGGCTTGCGGTGAGGCGATCCGCGACGTGGCGCACGCCGATGGGCGCTTTGCCGTGACCACCACACGCACCATCCACACGGCCCGCCAACTGGTCATCGCCACCGGCGGGCCGTCGATCCCCAAAATGGGCGCGAGCACCTTTGCCTACGAACTTGCCCGCCAGTTCGGCCTCAAGGTGGTTCAGCCGCGCCCTGCCCTCGTGCCCTTGACGCTGGGCGGCGACGAGGTCCTGTTTCGCGAATTGTCGGGCGTGTCCGCGCCGGTGATCGCCAGCGCTGGCGGCGCTTCGTTTCGCGAGGCCGCGCTGTTCACCCATCGCGGCCTGTCGGGTCCGGCGATTTTGCAAGCCAGTTCGTACTGGCACAGCGGCCAGCCGCTAACCGTCAATTTCCTGCCCGAGGCCAGCGCCGACTGGCTGATCGATGCCAAGCGCACCAACCACCGCGCCACCCTGCGCTCAGCGCTGCGCGAGGCCCTGCCCCAGCGTCTGGCCGATGTGCTGGCGGATCGGATCGGACTTGAGGGCATACTCGGTGCCCTGCCCGACAAGCCGCTCCGCGCCGCGCAGGAGCAACTGGCGCGCTGGGCGTTCCACCCCAACGGAACCGAAGGCTATGCCAAGGCCGAAGTCACCGCCGGCGGCATCAGCACGGCAGAATTGTCATCGAAAACGATGGCGGCCAGCAAGGTCCCCGGCCTTTACGTCATCGGCGAGGGGGTGGACGTGACCGGCTGGCTGGGCGGGTACAATTTCCAGTGGGCCTGGGCGAGCGGCCATGCGGCGGGGTTGGCGATTGCGGAGACTGCGCGGGCCTAAACCCCCACCGCATCCCGCACCACGGCGATCCCCGCCTCGCGCTGGCGTTTCAACTCAGCCTTCAATACCGAGGGATCGCGCGCGAACACGAAGCCGAAGCTGACGCCGCCTTCCTTGCCCACGGTCGCATGGTGCAGCTTGTGCGCCTGCACCAGCCGCTTGGCATAGCCGCGTTTGGGCACCCAGCGGAAATAGCGCTGATGGACCAGCCCATCGTGGACCAGCGTATAGATGATCCCGTAACAAAGGATGCCCAAGCCGATGAACGTGCCCGGCCACCAGGCGTTTTCACCCAGCACCAGCGGGCTGCCCACGGCAAACATCGAAATGCTCATCACCGCACCAACCAGTCCGAACAGATCGTTCTTCTCAAACGTTTTGTCGTGCGGTTCGTGATGGTCGCGGTGCCAGCCCCAGCCCCAGCCGTGCATGATATACTTGTGCGAGCCCCACGCGACCACTTCCATCGCCAGCACGCTGGCCAGCACGATCAGCAGGGGGGCAACGAAGCTTGGCATGGGGGCACTATAGACCCCAATCACTGCTGCGAAAAGCGCTCCTGCTTCTGCGGCAGGCCGAAATGCGTTTCGGCAATGTCGCGGCTGATGCGCGCGGGGCGCAAGGTCGTGCTGTCAACGCAGCACCACATGCTTTGCACCTCGGCCAGCACCTCGCCGCCGCGCTCGATCACGGTGTTGTAGAACGCGCGCGCCCCAGCGATCTTTTCCAGTACCGTGCGGGCCACCACATCGTCCTTCAAAAAGGCCGGGCGGCGATAGGTAATCTCGTGCTTCAGCGCCACCCACAGGTGCGCCGCCACCTGGTCCGGTGGAGCCACGTGCTGCCAGTGCGCCAGCACCACGTCCTGCACCCAGTTGAGGTAACGCGCATTGTTGACGTGCCCCATGAAGTCGATGTCGGCATCGGTGATGCTGATCGGAATCGTATGTGTGTTAGCTGACATTAGTGTCAGTTAGCGATTGCTGCGCCTGCTTCCAAGCGTTTTCGCAGCCCCAAGCAAATGTTTGCGCGCCCGTGCTTGAAAGGCCACGCAAATCGGCGCAGATGCCCAGTCATCATGGCCAGTAAACCGCGCACCCTCTACGAAAAGATCTGGGACCAGCACGTTATCGAGCAGCGCCCCGACGGCACCTGCCTGTTGTTCATCGACCGCCACCTGGTGCACGAAGTGACCAGCCCGCAGGCGTTCGAGGCGCTGCGGCTGACCGGGCGCACGGTGCGTCGTCCGGAACTGACGCTGGCCGTGCCCGATCACAACCTGCCGACCACCGCGCGCGTCGATGCGGCGGGCGCGCGGGTGCCGATTGCCGATCTGGAAAGCGCCCAGCAGCTGGCAGCGCTCGAGCGTAACGCGCCCGAATTCGGCGTGCGCTATTTCGGCGCCACCAGCGCCCAGCAGGGCATCGTCCACGTGGTTGGCCCCGAACAGGGCTTCTCGCTGCCCGGCGCCACGATTGTCTGCGGCGACAGCCACACCGCCTGTCACGGCGGGGTGGGCGCGCTGGCTTTCGGCATCGGCACCAGCGAGGTGGAGCACGTGCTCGCCACGCAGACGCTGCAACTGCGCCAGTCGAAGACAATGGAAATTCGCGTCGTCGGCGATCTCGGTCCGGGCATCTCGTCCAAGGACCTGATCCTGCACATCATCGGCGTGATCGGCACCGCTGGCGGCACCGGCCACGTGATCGAATATCGCGGGGACGTGTTCGAAAAGATGAGCATCGAGGGCCGCCTGACGGTG
>JBDSUF010000027.1:0-15170 GCA_039927835.1 Alteraurantiacibacter sp. | reverse complement strand
TGTCGGAAAACAGGTTTTTCGATGGGCGCACGTTCGATCCGGATGACATCAGGGGCTACCTGGCAGCCCTCGCCTGAGCATAAATTTACGCTGCACTGCAAAAAACCCTTTACGAACGGCACGCGGTTCGCCTATCTCCTGTTGCGAACGGAGCAGTCCGGTCCGATGGTGGACCGGCAGCAAGGGCTCCGGTCAATCGCAACATTGCGTGGCAACGTCGCCGCCCGATCTGATCCTTTAGCAGGGTCTAGTCGTGGCGGTTTTTTTGCGTTGTCCGCCGGTCAGGAGACGGGGCACATGACGGATATCTTCAAGGGCGAACTGAACCGCCGCACAGCCATGGGCACGCTGGCCGGCTTTGCCGCCGCGATCATGCTGGCCGGGTGCAGCGGTGGTGACGATGGTGCCGCCTCCGTCGCCGCCGCCAATATTGACGGCCCGCCGGAGAAGCCCAACCTCAAGCTCGGCTTCATCAAGCTGACAGACATGGCCCCGCTCGCGATCGCGCTGGAGAAGGGCTTCTTCACCGAGGAGGGCCTCAACGTTACTCTCGAACCGCAGGCCAACTGGAAGGTGCTGCTCGACGGGGTGATCGCCGGCCAGCTTGACGCCGCGCACATGCTGGCAGGGCAGCCGATTGCCGCCACGCTGGGCTATGGCACGCAGGCCAACCTGATCGCGCCGATGAGCCTCGACCTCAACGGCAATGCTATCACGCTGTCCAACCGCGTGTGGGAGATGATCAAGCCGAACCTGCCGATGGAAGGCGGCAAACCGCGCCATCCGATCTCGGCTGAAGTGCTGCGGCCCGTGGTCGAGAGCTTCAAGGCGGACGGCAAGCCGTTCAACATGGGCATGGTTTTCCCCGTGTCCACGCACAATTACGAGCTGCGCTACTGGCTGGCGGCGGGCGGACTGAACCCCGGTTTCTACACGCCGGGCGACGTCGCCGGGACCGTGGGGGCCGAGGTCAACCTGTCGGTCACCCCGCCGCCGCAGATGCCTGCCACGCTCGAGGCCGGGACGATTGAAGGCTATTGCGTGGGCGAGCCGTGGAACCAGCAGGCGGTGGTGCGCGGGATTGGCGTGCCGGTGATCACCGACAACGAAATCTGGCACAACAATCCCGAGAAGGTGCTCGGCTTCCGCGAAGACTTCGCCGCGACTAATCCGGCGACCACGGTGGCCATCATGCGCGCGGTGATCAAGGCCCAGCAGTGGCTTGATGCAGACGGCGGCGCCAACCGCACCGAAGCGGTCGAAATTCTCAGCCGCCCCAACTATGTCGGCGCTGATGCCGCCGTGCTGGCCGCCAGCATGACCGGCCAATTCACCTTCGAGGCGGGCGACACGCGCCCCGCTGAAGGGTTCAACATCTTCTTCAACGATCATGCCGGCTACCCCTATTATTCGGATGCCGTGTGGACCCTCACGCAGATGCGCCGCTGGGGCCAGATTGCCGAGGATCACCCCGACAGCTGGTATTTCGACACGGCGAAGAAGGTCTATCGCCCGGACCTGTACCTTGCCGCCGCCAACAAGCTGGTCGAGACGCAGGCGATCCCCGCCGATGCCGTGCCCGAGACCGATGGCTTCCGCGCACCGACGGCCGAATTCATCGACGGCATGAGCTACGACGGCAAGCAACCCAACGCCTACCTGGCCGGCTTTGCAATCGGCCTGAAGGAAGGCCAGAGTGTAACTGCTGCGGGCGTTTCCGGCGCCTGATGACCGCACCCGGCAAGACTGACATCCAAGGAACTTCGCCAATGGCAACCGCATTTGCAACCGTGACCACTTCGCCAGATGGCCCGGACGAGCCGGTCGAGGTGGTCACGGCCACTCCGCCTGCGGTCGCGCCGGATCCGGCACCAGTGGCACCTGCGCGACCGAATGCGGTGGCCATTGCCGTGAGGGGGTGGGCAAAATCGCTGCTCGCGCCGCTGGCGGGGATCGCGATCTTCCTGGCGTTGTGGGCCGTGCTGGCGCCGCAAGTGCAGACCTCGCTGGGGGCCTTGCCGGGCCCGGTCGAAGTGGCCGCCCAAGGTGGAGCGCTGTTCGAGGAATGGCAGGCCGCCAGTGCCAACGAAGCGCAGTTCTATGCTGACCAGGAAACGCGCAACGCAGCCGCCGAGGCCGCAGGGAACAGCGCGGGGGTGACCGATTTTGCCTACAGCGGCCCGCCCACGTTCCTCGACCAGATCCTCACGAGCCTGAAGACCGTGGCGCTGGGCTTCGTGCTGGCGACGCTGGTGGCGGTGCCGATCGGCCTCGTCTGCGGCCTGTCGCCCACGGTCAACGCGGCGATCAACCCGCTGGTGCAGATCATGAAGCCGGTCAGCCCGCTCGCCTGGCTGCCCATCGTGACCATGGTGATCAGCGCCGTGGTGACCAGCGCCGATCCGATGCTGGCCAAGAGCTTCCTCGTCTCCGCGCTGGTGGTGATGCTGTGCTCGTTGTGGCCCACGCTGATCAACACGTCGGTCGGTACGGCCAGCATCGACAAGGACCTGCTCAACGTGGGCCGCGTGCTCAAGCTGGGGTGGTTCGCCAAGCTGACCAAGCTCGTACTGCCGAGCAGCCTGCCGTACATCTTCACCGGCATGCGGCTGTCGCTGGGCGTGGGCTGGATGGTGCTGATCGCGGCGGAAATGCTCAGCCAGAACCCGGGCCTGGGCAAGTTCGTGTGGGATGAATTCCAGAACGGTTCGAGCCAGTCGCTCGCCCGCATCATGTTCGCGGTGGTGACGATCGGCTTCATCGGCTTCGGCCTCGATCGCCTGATGATGGCGCTTGAAGGCTTCGTCTCGCGCAACCGGACGGTGTGACCATGGCGACGACCAATCCCATCCTGTCGCTAAGGGGCGTGACCAAGTCCTATGCCGGCAAGTCCGGCGCCATATCCGAGGTGCTGGGCGGCATCGATCTCGACGTGGCGGAGGGCGAATTTGTCGCCATCCTCGGCTTCTCGGGCGCGGGCAAGACCACGCTGATCAGCACCATCGCCGGCCTGCAGGAAGCCGACAGCGGCGAGATCCTGCTGCGCGGCCAGCCGGTAAAGGGCACCGGCAAGGATCGCGGGGTGGTGTTCCAGTCGTACTCGCTGTTCCCGTGGCTGACGGTGGAGCAGAACGTGGCGCTGGCGGTGGACGCGGTGCACAAGGATCGCACCCCGGCCGAACGCGCCGCGCTGGTACAGCAGAAGGTTGAGCTGGTCGGCCTGGGCCATGCGCTCGACCGCAAACCGGCGCAGCTTTCGGGCGGCATGCGGCAGCGCGTGGCGGTGGCCCGTGCCCTGGCGATGGAGCCGGAAATCCTGCTGATGGATGAGCCGCTGTCGGCGCTCGACGCACTGACCCGCGGCAAGCTGCAGGATGAAATCGAACGCATCCGCAAGGAGGAAGGCCGCACCATTGTCCTCGTGACCAACGACGTGGACGAGGCGCTGCTTCTGGCCGACCGTGTCGCAGTGCTGACACCAGCACCTGCGGCACGGATCGGTCGCATCTGGCCGGTGACCGTGGCCCGTCCGCGCGACCGCGAGGCGGTTAACGACGATGCTGATTTTCAGCATCTGCGGCGCGAGATCGTGTCCTACCTCAGCCAGTTGAATGCCGAGAGCGGCACCGTGGGCGAGAGCAGGATCGATCTGCCCAACGTCACCCCGCTCGACCTTGCGCCACCACCGCAGGCCTATCGCGACGCGGCGCAGAGCGCGGTGGAAAAGCGCTACCTCGAGTTCTTCAAGCTCGACAAGGTTTACCCCACGCCCAAGGGTCCGCTGAAGGTGGTCGACAACTTCAACCTGATCATGAACCGGGGCGAATTCGTTTCGCTGATCGGTCACTCGGGTTGCGGCAAAAGCACCGTGCTGACGATGGCGGCGGGCCTCAATGAGATCAGCGGCGGGGGCATCGTGCTCGACAACCGCGAGATCAGCGCGGCCGGGCCCGACAAGGCGGTGGTGTTCCAGGCGCCCAGCCTGATGCCATGGCTGACCGCTCGGCAGAACGTCGCGCTGGGGGTGGAGCGGGTCTATCCGCATGCCAGCAAGAGCGAGCGGCGCGATATCGTCGACTATTATCTCGACCGGGTGGGGCTGGGCGATGCGCGCGACAAGCAGGCGGCGGAGATGTCCAACGGCATGCGCCAGCGGGTCGGCATTGCCCGCGCCTTTGCGCTGAGCCCGCGGCTGCTGCTGCTCGACGAACCGTTTGGCATGCTCGACAGCCTGACACGGTGGGACTTGCAGGACGTGCTGGTGGAAACGTGGAACCGCACCAAGGTCACCGCGATCATGGTCACGCACGATGTCGACGAGGCGATCCTGTTGGCCGACCGGGTGGTGATGATGACCAACGGCCCCAACGCCACGATCGGCAAGATATTGCATGTGGACCTGCCGCGCCCGCGCAACCGCAAGGAGCTGCTCGATCACCCCAAGTTTTACCAATACCGGCAAGAAGTGCTGCACTTCCTGGCCGAGTACGATCACGGGCCAGCCACAAAGGCGGCCTGACCGACACGGCCTTCGGGAGAGGCCGGGGAGTGGCAAAGGCGCCGCTCTCCCGTGGAATGAAAGCATCACCACAGCCGGCACCAGCCGGTCAACGGCGGGCAACGCGGCCTGCCAGGACGATTATTCCGAGGGGGAATTTTCCGATGCGTACCACTGTAATCCTGCTTGCCGCCGCCTCCACTCTGGCCCTCGCCACTCCTGCCTTGGCCGCTCCCGGCGATCCCATTGTGCTAGGCGAGAATGTGTCTTTCGATCTGCAAGCGGCCACCCGGCTGCGCTATGAAGTGGTCGACCAGGCCAATTTCGCCAACGATGCCGAAGCCCTGACTTTCCGCATGCGGCTGGGCGCGGAACTGAATATCGACGGCTTCAAGGTGCTGGTCGAGGGCGAGGGGACCGCTGGATTGTCCAACCGCTACAACGACACTCTGCCGTTCAACGGTGTGGAGCCCTATCCCGTCGTGGCCGATCCGGAGAACGTCGAGCTCAACCGCGCGCAACTTTCGTATTTAAAGGACGGCAATGGGGTGACCGTGGGTCGTCAGCGGATCAATCTGGGCAACCAGCGGTTTGTGGGCGCGGTCGGCTGGCGCCAGAACGAGCAGACCTTCGATGCCGTGCGCGGCCAGTTGAAGCAGGGCATGTTCGTGGCCGACGTGACTTATGCCATTTCGCAGCGCACGATCTTCGGCGTGGACAGCCCGAACGAGCATTTCGACGGCGACTTCGTGTTGGTCAACGCCGGGGTGGACACCGCCAGCTTCGATGCCACGGCCTTCGCCTATGTGCTAGATTACGATAGCCGCGCCGCCATCGCCAGCCAGACCTATGGTGCCACCGCCACTTACAGCCGCACACTGCGTCCCGGTGCCTCGGTGGCCTTGACCGGGTCCTATGCCACTCAGGCGGATACCGGGATCAACCCGACCGATTACCGGGCCGATTACTACTTTGCCGAGGCGAGCGGCACGCTGTCGGGCTTCACGCTCGCGGCCAACTATGAAGTGCTAGGCAGCGATGGTGGCAGGGCCGCATTCCAGACCCCGCTGGCCACGCTCCACGCGTTCCAGGGTTGGGCCGACCTGTTCCTGACCACGCCCAATGCTGGCGTGCGCGACTTGCAGGTGTCCTTGCGCAAGGGCTTTACCCTGCCGGCGCTGGGGCCGGTTACCGCGCAGGTCGCCTGGCATGATTTCGACAGCGATTTCGGCAACCGCTCGTACGGCACCGAGATCGACGCCTCGCTCGGCTTCCGCGTCGGGCCGGTCGCGATGATGGTGAAATACGCCGACTACGACAGCGAGGGCTTTGCCGTGGATACCCGGAAGTTCTGGGTCCAGGCCGAATGGGGGTTCTGATCCGGACCGGATCGGGATCGGCAAGTGCATGCTGCGCTGCAATATGTGCTTGCCGACCTTGCCCCATTCGGGTTAGAACCATGCCATAGCGGGGAATCACTCGGTCCAGCGTTGGACCTGCGATAGGGTAATTCCAGCAATTCTCATCAGCGTGGCAACGAAGCCGCCGGTTGTTCTCCCTTCGGAGACGATCTGGCGGCTTTTTCGCGTGCGCAATCGATCCGCCACCCGGCGGGAAGGAGTGCCAAGTGAATGCACATACAGGTCTGTCAGGCACCTTGTCCGGAGCCACTCCGGTGAAGGAGCGCCTGGTGGTCATCGGCAACGGCATGGCCGGGTGCCGCGCGGTGGAGGAAGTGCTGGCGCGCGACGCGAACCGCTATGCCATCACGATCTTCGGCGCGGAGCCGCGGGTCAATTACAACCGCATCATGCTCTCGCCAGTGCTGGCCGGCGAAAAGACCTTCGACGAGATCGTGATCAACGATGCCGACTGGTACGAATCCAACGGCATCACGCTGGTCAGCGGCGATCCGGTGGCGGCGATCGACCCCCTGGCGCGCACTGTCACGTCGCGCTCGGGTCTGGTCGAGCCCTACGACAAGCTGCTGATTGCCACCGGCTCTGATCCGTTCATCATCCCCATACCCGGCAAGGACCTGCCCGGCGTGGTCACGTTCCGCGATCTGGATGACGTCGACAAGATGCTGGCCGCGGCGGCCGATGGCGGGGATGCGGTGGTCATCGGCGGCGGTCTGCTGGGGCTGGAGGCGGCGCACGGCCTCAGCCTGCGCGGCATGAAAGTGACCGTGATCCACCTGATGCCCACGCTGATGGAGCGCCAGCTGGACGAGGCGGCCGGCTGGTTGCTGCGGCAGGAACTGGAGCGGCGCGGACAGACGATCCTGACCGGCGCGAACACCAAGGCGATCCTCGCCGCCGATGGCCGTGTGGCGGGCGTCGAGCTTGAAGACGGCGCGCGCATCAAGGCCGATATCGTGGTCATGGCGGTCGGCATCCGCCCCGCCACCGGCCTTGCCAAGGCGGCCGGGCTGGCGGTGGAGCGCGGCATCCTGGTCGATGATCACATGGTCACCAGCGACCCCAACGTGCTGGCCGTGGGCGAATGCGTGCAGCATCGCGGTGCCTGTTATGGCCTCGTCGCGCCGCTGTGGGACATGTGCCGCAGCCTCGCCGGGCACCTGACCGATGCGCCTTCGGGCTACGAAGGTTCGGTCACCAGCACCAAGCTGAAGGTCTCGGGCATCGACCTGTTCTCCGCCGGGGACTTCTCGGGCGGCGACGGAGCGGAGGACATCGTCATGCGCGATGCCGCGCGCGGGGTCTACAAGCGGGTGGTGGTGAAGGACGGCCGCGTGGTCGGCGCGGTGCTCTATGGCGATACCGCCGATGGCAACTGGTACTTCGACCTTCTGAAGAAGGGCGAGGATGTCTCGCCGATCCGCGAGGCGCTGATCTTTGGTCAGGCTTTCGCCAGTGGGGGTGCCCAAGGGGACCCTAACGCCGCCGTTGCCGCACTATCGGACGACGCAGAAATCTGCGGCTGCAACGGCGTTTCCAAGGGCCAAGTCGTCGGCTGCATCAACGCCGGGGCGCATAGCCTCGATGCCGTTCGCTCCACCTGCAAGGCCTCGGCCAGCTGCGGATCGTGCACTGGCCTCGTCGAAAAGCTGCTGGCGATCACGCTGGGTGGCGACATCGAGAGCGGGCCGAAGACCATGTGCAAATGCACCAGCTTCACGCATGACGACGTGCGCCGCAACATCGTCGACAAGGGCCTGCGGGCGATCCCGCAGGTAATGCAGGAATTGCACTGGACCACGCCCGATGGCTGTTCCTCGTGCCGCCCCGCGCTCAACTATTACCTGCTGTGCGCCTGGCCGGGCGAATATGTCGACGACCAGCAGAGCCGTTTCGTCAACGAGCGGATGCACGCCAACATCCAGAAGGACGGCACCTATTCGGTTGTCCCGCGGATGTGGGGCGGGGTAACCAACCCGCGCGAGCTGCGCGCGATTGCCGACGTGGTGGAGAAGTACAACGCGCCGCTGGTGAAAGTGACCGGCGGCCAGCGGCTCGACATCTTCGGCATCAAGAAGGAAGACTTGCCCGCCGTGTGGGCCGATCTCAACGCCGCCGGCATGGTCAGCGGCCACGCCTATGGCAAGAGCCTGCGCACGGTGAAGACCTGCGTCGGCAGCGAATGGTGCCGCTTCGGCACGCAGGATTCGACCGGGCTCGGCGTCAAGATCGAGCACATGACCTGGGGCAGCTGGATGCCGCACAAGTTCAAGATCGCGGTCAGCGGCTGCCCGAGGAACTGCGCCGAGGCGACGATCAAGGACTTCGGCGTGATCTGCGTCGATTCTGGCTACGAACTCCACATCGGCGGCAACGGCGGCATCCACCTGCGCGGCACCGACCTTTTGACCAAGGTGGCAACCGAGGAAGAGGCGATGGCCATGTGCGCCGCCTTTATCCAGCTCTACCGCGAGGATGCGCATTACCTTGAGCGAACCGCTCCATGGGTGGAGCGCAAGGGCCTCGACTGGGTCAAGGGCAAGCTGCTCGACGATCCCGAGGCGGCGAGGCGGCTGGAACTGCGGTTCTACCACTCGCAAAGCTTCTCGCAGGATGACCCCTGGGCCGCGCGCGCTGCTGGCGATCGCAAGGACCTGCACAGCCACATGGCCGAGGTTCGTCCGCTCCAGCTGGAGGACGTACAATGATCGGCAAATGGCTCGATATCGGCCCGACCACGCAGATCGAACCGGGCACCGCGCGCACTCTGCCGGTGGCGGGCGGCCCAGGTGATGAGAAACGGGAGATCGCCGTGTTCCACACCATGCGCAATGAGTTCTACGCACTGGTCAACAAGTGCCCGCACAAGCAGGGGCCGCTGAGCCAGGGCATTGTCCACGGCGACACGGTCTCGTGCCCGCTGCACAACTGGCGCATCTCCTTGCGCACCGGCGAGGCGCAGGGTGATGACAAGGGGTGCACGCCGACGATTCCGCTCAAGGTGGATAACGGACGGCTGTTCCTGCTGCGCGAAGCGGTAGTGGTGGGAACCGCGGCCGCGTGAAGACCGTCCGCACCACCTGCCCCTATTGCGGGGTCGGCTGCGGTGTTGTGGCGACCCCGCAAGGCGGGCGCGAGGTGGCGATTGCTGGCGATGCGGACCACCCGGCCAATCGCGGCAAGCTGTGCTCAAAGGGCACGCATCTGGGCGAAACGGTGGGGCTGGAGGGGCGGCTGCTGCACCCGATGATCGGTGATACGCGCGTCACCTGGGACATGGCGCTGGATGATGTTGCCGCACGGCTGGCCGATACCGTTGCGAACCATGGGCCGGACAGCGTGGCCTTCTACGTCTCCGGCCAGTTGTTGACCGAGGACTACTATGTCGCCAATAAGCTGATGAAAGGCTTCATCGGCAGCGGCAATATCGACACCAACAGCCGGCTGTGCATGGCCAGCGCCGTCGCCGCACACAACCGCGCGTTTGGCGAGGATATCGTGCCATGTACTTACGATGATCTGGATGCAGCGGAGCTGATCCTGCTGGTCGGGTCGAACACCGCCTGGTGCCATCCGGTGATCTGGCAGCGCATCGAGGCTGCGCGCGAGCGAACCGGCTGCAAGCTGGTGGTGATCGACCCGCGCCGCACAGAAACCGCCGAGCGGGCCGATCTGCACGTGGCGGTCCAGCCCGATGGCGACGTGGCGCTGTTCAACGCGCTGCTGGCCGACATGGCCGCGCGGGGTGCCTTGGATGAGGGATACCTCGCCGAGCATTGCGAGGTGCCTGCGGGGTTCATCGCTGGGCTCGACGCTACTGCGCACGGCGTCGATCCCGACACCTTCGCCGCCCTCGCCGCTCTCGTCGCCGCCCATCCACGCATGGTCACGCTGTTCAGCCAGGGGGCCAACCAGTCGGTCTGCGGAACCGACAAGGGCAATGCGATCATCAACCTGCACCTCGCCACGGGCCGCATCGGTTTGCCCGGCGCGGGGCCGTTCTCGATCACCGGCCAGCCCAATGCGATGGGCGGGCGCGAGGTGGGCGGACTGGCCAATATGCTCGCCTGCCATCTGGGTTTCGCCGACGACGAGCGCGCCGCCGTGAGCCAGTTCTGGCAGGCGCCGAACCTGTGCCAGGGCCCCGGCCTGAAGGCGGTCGACATGTTCCGCGCGGTGCATGACGGGCGCATCAAGTTCCTGTGGGTGATGGCGACCAATCCCGCCGTCTCGATGACCGATGCCAACTTCGTGCGCGAGGCGCTGGCGCGCTGCCCCAACGTGGTGGTGTCCGACATGATCGCCGACACCGATACCGCCAGGTTCGCCCACGTGCGCCTGCCCGCGCTGGGCTGGGGCGAGAAGGACGGGACGGTAACCAATTCCGAGCGCGTGATCAGCCGCCAGCGTCCATTTCTCACCGCGCCGGGCGAAGCGCGCGCCGACTGGCGGATCGTGGCCCTTGTGGCCGCGCAGCTGGGTCACGGCGAGGCCTTTGCCTTCGATGGCCCCGCTGCGGTGTTCCGCGAATATGCGGCGATGACCGCGCTGGCCTCGGCGCAAGGCAAGCTGCTCGATCTAACCGCGCAGGCCGAGCTGACCGACGCCGCCTACGAGGCGATGGAGCCGTTCCGCTGGGGGGGCGAGCATCCCCTGCGCCAGCGCTTCCCCACGCAAACGGGGAAGGCGCGACTGGTGGCGGTGACGCCGTCAGTGCCCGACGATGCAGGCGCAATCCGGCTCAACACCGGGCGTTATCGTGACCAGTGGCACACGATGACGCGCACCGGCCTCAGCCCAAAGCTGTCCGCTCATCGGCGCGAGCCGCTGGTGGAAGTGGCGAGCAGCGATGCCGAACGGCTCGGGCTGGCACACGGCGGGCTGGCGCGGGTGGCCACGGCGAGCGGCGATGCGCTCTATCGCGTGGCGGTGAGCGAGGGGCAGGCGCCGGGCCAGGCTTTCGTGCCGATGCACTGGACCGATGCGATGGCCGGCGCCGGTCGCACCGGCGCCCTGATGCCGCAGGCGGTCGATCCGCATTCGGGACAGCCGGGATTCAAGAACGTGGCGGCCACGCTGGCTCCGGTGGCCAGCGAGTGGCGCGCCTTCGTGCTTTCGCGCGATGCCGTTGCGCCCGCCGCCGCCTATTGGGTACGCTCGCGCATTGCGGGCGGCTGGCTGACCGAGATGGAAGGCGAGGGCACTTGCGATCTGGCGGCAATGCTGCCCGAAGGGACGGTCAGCGAAGTGCGTGACCCGGCGCGCGGGATGCAGCGGCTGGCGGTCAGCGCAGCCGACGGCACCTTGCACGCGCTCGCCTATGTCACTCGCAACGGAGTGCTGCCCCCACGTGACTGGCTGGTGCGCCAGTTCGCGGCCGGGCAGGCAGGCCTGGCGGAACTGCTCGCCGGGCGCCCGGCCGAGGCGCAACCCGACCGGGGCGCGCAGGTCTGCGTGTGCCACGATGTGGGCGAAACCGCCGTGCGCGCCGCGATCTGCGCAGGCGCGGAAACGGTCGCCGCTGTGGGGCAAGCGACCTGTGCCGGCACCAATTGCGGATCGTGCCGCCCGCTGATCGCGCGGCTGATCGCCCAGGAACTCCAGACGATGCAGGAGGCGGCGGAATGATTGCCAATGGTGAAGTGTGGCTGGTCGGCGCGGGTCCGGGCGATCCCGACCTGCTGACGCGCAAGGCCGAAAAGCTGATCCGCGCCGCCAGCGTGGTGTTTCACGATGCTCTTGTCGGCCCCCAAGTGCTCGCGCTGGTGCCCGCAGGCGTGCGGCTGGTCTCGGTCGGCAAGCGCTCCGGTCGGCACAGCAAGGACCAGCGCTCGATCGACGCTCTGCTGGTTGAGGCGGCGCTGGCGGGCGAGCGGGTGGTGCGGCTGAAAGGCGGCGATCCCTCGGTGTTCGGTCGTTCGATGGAGGAATTGACCGCCTGCCGCGCGGCGGGCGTGCGGGTGCATGTGTGCCCAGGGATCACGGCTGCCAGCGCGGCGGCGGCCAGTCTTGGCACCTCGCTGACGCTGCGCGGACTTGCCCGGCGGCTGTGCTTCGTCACTGCCCATGTGCGGCAGGGCGAACAGCTGCAACTCGACTGGCAGGCACTGGCCGATCCCGGCACGACGCTGGCGATCTACATGGGCAAGGCTGCGGCGGGCGAATTGGCCAGGCAACTGATCGCCCACGGCATGCCCGCCGATACGCCCGTCGCTCTGGTCGAAAACGCCAGCTTGCCCAACGAACAACACTTGCTGACACGCCTCGACCTGCTGCCACTCGCGGCAAAGGCCCTGCTCGGATCGGGTCCGGCCATGCTCTTGATCGGCGATGTCGTGGCCGCAGGCAACAGCGTGGCAGACACGCCTCAGGCGAAGGCGGCGATCACTGCGTTGACCACAAAGGCGAGCGCAATCAAGGCCAGCACCACATAATTGCCGATCCGGGCGGGCCTTCTGAGGCGCGGTAGCCAGATCGAGGCGAGCCCGCACAGTGCCAGCACAACCCCTGCCACCATCAGCACAAGCGTCACGTTCGCGGCGGCGTTTGAAGGCGCCGAGGCCATCCCCGAGCCGAGTGCCGCCAGATAGCCCAGCAATGCCAGCACCACGCCGCTGACGATGGCGCCGATGGCCGGCTTGGCAGCGGGAGGCCCGGTTACGGGTTCGGCAACGGTCTGGCTGTCGGACATCGGAAAACCTCGTTTGCAGCGCCGCGCCCGGCGGGCTGCGATCACCCTTGCGCTCGTATCACCGACTTTAGCGGCTGTCCCCTAGGATCGCGCCGCGCTGGCCGCTTCGGTCAGCAGTGCGCGGGCTTCCTCGCTGTCCCAGTCGTAAGCCCCAATCACCCGCCACAGTTCCTTACCTTCAGCATCGTACATCACCGTCAAGGGCAGGCTGCCGCCACCGCCGAAAGCAATTGCCAGCTCATTGGTCTGGTCGAGCCATTGCGGCAGGTGTTCGAAACCCTTTTCGGCAAAGAACGGGGGCACGGTGGTGCCTCCCTCCAGATCCTCGCTTACCGTGAGCACCGTCAGGCTGCCCGCCATCTCGCCGGCGATCCGGTCGAGCAGCGGCATCTCGGTCACGCAGGGCACGCACCAGGTGGCCCACAGGTTGAGCAGCACCGGCTTGCGCGTCGCGGTATGCAGGTCGAGCGTGGCACCTGCGGGGTCGGTCAGTGTGACCGTGGGCAGCGGATCGCCCGCGAAAGTGCGGTCGACGAAGCCGCTGAACGCCGCGCCGCCGGTTTCGGTCGCAACCTCTTCACCGCCTTGCCCGTCGCCGTCTCCATCGTTATCGACGAAAATCACTACGATACGGTCATAGCTGATGATAACGGCTGCCGCTAAGGCTAAGGCCACGACGATCCCGACAAGCAAGAGGGTAGATTTCGAGTTGAACAAGGGTAGTGCCTCCAATGCGATGTGGGGCGGACGCTTCGCCGAGGGGCCGTCCGCGATCATGCGCGAGATTAACGCATCCATCCCGTTCGACAAGGCGCTGTGGCGGCAGGACCTCGCCGCCAGCCGCGCCCACGCCGCGATGCTGGGCGCTTGCGGCATCGTCAGCGAGGCGGATGTGACCGCGATCATGGGCGGGCTGGAGCAGGTTTCCGCCGAATACGAGGCCAACGGTGTGCCCGAGGACTGGGACCTCGAGGACATCCACATGACTACCGAGAGCCGCCTGGCCGAGCTGATCGGACCTGCCGCCGGACGCCTCCACACCGCGCGCAGCCGCAACGATCAGGTGGCAACCGACTTCCGCCTGTGGGTCCGCGATGCGATTGACCAGGTGGATGGCGGCCTCACGGCTCTGCAACAGGCGCTTGTGGCCCAAGCAGGGGCCCACGCAGCCAGCATCATGCCGGGCTTCACCCACTTGCAGACCGCGCAGCCGGTGACGCTGGGCCACCACCTGCTGGCCTACTACGAGATGGTCCGGCGGGACCGCAGCCGTTTCGCCGCCGCGCGCGACCGGCTCAACGTCAGCCCGCTGGGCAGCGCGGCGCTGGCGGGCACCGGCTTCCCGATCGACCGCGAGATGACCGCGCAGGCGCTGGGCTTCGATGCGCCGATGCGCAACAGCCTTGATGGCGTGTCCGACCGCGACTTCGCGCTCGACTATCTGCAGGCCGCCGCGCAGTGCAGCCTGCACCTCTCGCGTCTGGCGGAGGAGTTCGTGATCTGGGCCAGCCAGCCGTTCGGCTTCGTGCGGATGGCCGACAGCCTCTCGACCGGCAGCAGCATCATGCCGCAGAAGAAAAACCCCGATGCGGCCGAGCTGGTGCGCGGCCACGCCGGGCGCATCATCGGCTGCCTGACCAGCCTGATGGTCACGATGAAGGGCCTGCCGCTGGCCTATTCGAAGGACATGCAGGACGACAAGCCACCCGTGTTCGAAGCCGCCGGGCTGCTGGCGCTGTCGATCGCGGCGATGACCGGGATGGTCGCCCAGACGGACTTCCGCACCGCACGGATGCGGGCCGCCGCCGAAATGGGCTATGCCACCGCCACCGATCTCGCCGATTGGCTGGTCCGCCAGGCGGGCATCCCCTTCCGCGAGGCGCACCACATCACCGGCGCCGCGGTCAAGCTCGCCGAGAGCCGCGCGGTGGCGCTCGACCGGCTGCCGCTCGCCGATCTCCAGGCGATCGACGCGCGGATCGACGAGCGCGTGTTCGCCGCGCTGTCGGTCGATGCCTCGGTCGCCTCGCGCGCCAGCCATGGCGGAACCGCGCCGGACGAGGTAAGGAAGCGCGTTGCCGAAGCGCGTGCCGCGCTGGGTATGGAGTGATCGGAATGCGTGCTGCCCCCGCCCTGGCCGCCCTGGCGATCGTCCTCGCGCTCGCCGGCTGCGGGGTGCGCCGCGATCTGAAGCCGGCCGCCGGGCAGTCGCTGCCGGTCGCGCCTTATGGCCGCGAAGAACCGCGCTCGGTCGATGCGCTGCTCGAGCCGCCGGTCCAGGCCGCGCCCGAGCGCAGCGTCGAGCTGCGAAAACGGTCGGAGGAACGCGCCGACGATCCCTTCGACCTGCCGCCCTCCGATTAGGGCCCTGCCCGGAACCTGCCATGGACCATTTCGAAATCAAGCATGGCGTGCTCCACGCCGAGGACGTGCCGCTGAGCGTGATCGCCGCGGCGGTCGGCACGCCGGTCTACGTCTATTCGCGCGCCACGCTGACGCGGCATGCGCGCGTCTTCCGCGATGCGCTGGCCGTGCTGCCGCGCGTCCACATCGCCTTCGC
>JBDSUF010000026.1:0-33951 GCA_039927835.1 Alteraurantiacibacter sp. | reverse complement strand
GTGGCACCGGCGGCGGCGTAGATCATCAGCTTGGCGAACCCGGCGAAGGCATCGGCGCGGACCTGACCGTTGAAAGCCATGGTATCGAGACCCGAGGCGCCTGCGCACACGCTCGGCGCGACCAGCGCGAAGGCACCGCCCAACGCGACGCAGCAGGCAATGGAGACCGCGCGCGAGGCGGCGGCTCCGCCCCAGGCGGCGAACAGCAGCATGATCAGGCCCGACAGCGTCAGGACCAGTTCGGGAATCACCAGGCCAAGGGAGTAAAGGTAGTCCATCAGTGCGCTCCCTCTTGTGCGGCAGCGTCTTCGGCAGGGGGTTCACCCCTCCCGGCCCGGACCAGTGCATCCCCCGCCGGCCCAGCGCGTTCAAGGCGGGCGTCGAGCAAGGCAATGTCATTGCGCATCGGTGCCATGAAACTCTCGGGATAGATGCCCATCCACAACACCGCAGCGGCAATGGGGCCGAGCATCAGCCACTCGCGCAGCGACAGGTCGGGCATGGCGGCGGCATCGGCATTGATCTGCACGCCAAAAGCGATGCGGCGATAGAGGTAGAGCATATAGGCCGCGCCCAGGATGATGCCCGTGGTGCAGACGAAGGCGACCCAGCTCGACACCTGGTAGATGCCTGTTAGCGACAGGAACTCGCCGACAAAGCCGCTCGTCCCCGGCAGGCCGATGCTGGCCATAGTGAACAGCATGAAAAACAGCGCATACCTGGGCATGTTGATGCTGAGACCGCCGTAACGGTCAATCTCGCGCGTGTGAAGCCGGTCGTAGATGATGCCCACACACAGGAACAGCGCACCAGCGACCAGGCCATGCGACAGCATCACGATCATCGCGCCTTCCAGCCCCTGCACGTTGAACGAAAACAGGCCAACGGTGACGATGGCCATGTGCGCGACCGACGAATAGGCGATCAGCTTTTTCATGTCGTGCTGCACCAGCGCGATCAGGCTGGTGACCACCACCGCCGCCATACTGAGCGCGAAGACCAGCCACATGAACTGCGCTGAGGCCTCCGGAAACATCGGCAGGCTGAAACGGATGAGGCCATAGCCGCCCAGCTTCAGCAGCACGCCCGCCAGGATCACGGAGCCGGCGGTGGGCGCCTGCACGTGCGCCGCGGGCAGCCAGGTGTGCACCGGCCACATCGGCATCTTCACCGCAAAGCTGGCGAAGAAGGCGAGCCACAACCACGTCTGCGCTTGCGGCGCGAAATCGTAGGCCATCAGCGTGGGAATGTCAGTCGTCCCCGCGGTGTTCGCCATCCACAACATGGCGATGAACATCAGCACCGAGCCGAGCAGGGTATAGAGGAAGAACTTGTAGCTGGCGTAGATGCGGTCCGCCCCGCCCCACACACCGATGATCAGGTACATCGGGATCAGCCCGGCCTCGAACATGATGTAGAACAGGAACAGGTCCTGCGCGGCGAAGGTACCGATCATCAGCACTTCCATGAACAGGAAGGCGGCCATGTACTCGCCCACGCGCTTCTCGATGCTGGCGCTGGCGAGAATGCAGATCGGCATCAGGAACACGGTGAGCATGATCAGCATCAGCGCGATGCCATCGATCCCCAGCGCCCACTGGAAACCCGCGAACAGGCTGGCGCGCTCGGTAAACTGCCACTGGGCGCCGCCGATATCGTAGTTCGCCCACAACAGCACACCCAGCGCAAGGTCCACCGTTGTGGCGACCAGCGCGATAGTCCGCGCGGCAGAGGCAGACGCGAAGAAGCACACCAGCGCGCCCAGCAGCGGCACCAGCAGCATCACGGACAGGATCGGAAAGCCGCTCATGCGAAAATCACCCAGCTGATCGCGGCGACAAGGCCAAGCAGCATCACCAGTGCATACGAATAGAGATAGCCCGACTGGACCTTCTTGGCCACCGCCGCGCCCTGCACCACCACCCAGGCCGCGCCATCTGGGCCGAAGCGGTCAATCACGCCGATGTCGACCTTGTTCCAGAATACCCGGCCCAACCAGAAAGCGGGGACGACAAACAGGTAGTGGTACAGCTCATCGAACATCCACTTGCGATAGACGAAGCGGTAGATCGGGCCGAGCTGGTCGGCCACCTTGGCGGGCACATCCTTGTTGAGGACATAGGCATAGATCGCGCCGAGCAGGCCGAGCGCCATGACGATGGAGGCGGCGTACTTAACTAACGTCGGTACTTCGTGCATCGCATGCATAAGGTGCTCGTTGTAAGCCACCGCGCCATTCCAGAAGCTCGCGCTTTGGAGGAACGCCGGGCCGAACAGGTATCCCGCCGCCACCGCGCCAATCGACAGCACGATCAGCGGGATCAGCATGACCCACGGGCTCTCGTGAGGATGGTAACCAGCGGTGCCATCGCTGGTGGGCGCGTGGTGGTCGTGAGCATCGTGCCCATGAGCATCGTGGACCGCGTGCTGGATGTGTTCGCTCTCACCCCAGCGGGGCTTGCCCCAGAAGGTGAGGAACATCAGCCGCCACGAATAGAAGCTGGTCAGCAGCGCGGAAAAGGTGCCGATCCAGAACGCCGCGCGGCCCATCTCGCCGCCTTGGGCATAGGCCGCCTCGAGGATCGCGTCCTTCGAATGGAACCCGGCAAAGCCGATGTGCAGCTGCACCACGCCAACGCCGGTGATCGCCAGCGTGCCCGCCATCATCGCCCAGAAGGTGATCGGGATTTTCTTTCGCAAGCCACCATAGAAATGCATGTCCTGCTCATGGTGCATGGCGTGGATCACGCTGCCTGCGCCCAAGAACAGCAGCGCCTTGAAGAAGGCATGCGTGAACAGGTGGAACATGGCCGCGTTGTACGCGCCAACGCCGGCGGCAAAGAACATGTAGCCAAGCTGCGAACAGGTCGAATAGGCGATCACCCGCTTGATGTCCCACTGGGTGGTGCCCACAGTCGCGGCGAACAGGCAGGTTGCAGCGCCGATGAAGGTGACCACGCCCATGGCCACCGGCGACATCTCGAACAGCGGCGACATGCGGCACACCATGAACACGCCCGCAGTCACCATGGTGGCCGCGTGGATCAGCGCGGAGACGGGCGTTGGCCCCTCCATCGCATCGGGCAGCCACGTGTGGAGGCCCAATTGCGCTGATTTGCCCATCGCGCCGATAAACAGCAGCAGGCACAGCACCGTGGCCGTATCCACCCGCATGCCCAAAAAGCCGATCGTCGATCCCGCCAGTGACGGCGCGGACGACAGGATCTCGGGGATCGAGACAGTACCGAACACCAGATAAATGCCGAAGATGCCCAGCATGAAGCCCAGATCGCCAACGCGGTTGACCACGAAGGCCTTGATCGCGGCGGCGTTGGCGCTCGGCTTGCGGAACCAGAAACCGATCAGCAGATACGAGGCGAGGCCCACGCCTTCCCAACCGAAGAACATCTGCACCAGATTGTCGGCCGTGACCAACATCAGCATGGCGAAGGTGAACAGCGACAGGTAGGCAAAGAAACGCGGCTGGTCCGGATCCTCGTCCATGTAGCCCCAGCTGTAGAGGTGCACGAGCGCGGAGACGGTGGTGATCACCACCAGCATTACGGCGGTCAGCGCATCGACGCGCAATGCCCAGGCGAACTCCATCGTGCCCGAGCGCACCCAGTCGAGCACCGGGGTAACACTGGCGACAGCATCGCCCGCCACGAACGCCAGGAAGATCGGCCAGCTCAGGATGCACGAGGCGAACAGCGCGCCGGTGGTCACCAGCTTGGCCGGCACATTGCCGATCATGCGGTTGCCCAGCCCCGCCACGATGGCGGCCAGCAGCGGCCCGAAGACGATGATCAGGATGGAGGACGACAAGGCGCTATTACCCCTTCATCCGGTTCACGTCGTCCACCGCAATGGTGCCCCGACGCCGGAAGTAGATGACCAGAATGGCAAGCCCGATGGCCGCCTCGGCAGCGGCTACGGTGAGCACGAACATGGCGAAAATCTGGCCGGTCAAGTCACCCAGAAAAGCGCTGAAAGCGACCAGGTTGAGGTTCACCGCCAGCAAGATCAGCTCAATCGACATCAGGATGATCAGCACGTTCTTGCGGTTGAGGAAGATGCCCAGCACGCCCAGCACGAACAGGCACGAGCTGACGATGAGGAAATGTTCGATGCCAATCACAGCTCGACCCCCTTGCCGACTTCGGGAGACTTCAACTCGGTCGCATCCTGCGGCCGGCGGGCGTTCTGCTTGGCGATGTTCTGGTGTGCACGCACTGCGCGGCTTGTCCGATGGGTCAGCACCACGGCACCGATGAGCGCGACCAGCAGCACGATGCCCGCCAGTTCGAACAGGTAGAGATAGCGGCTGTAGAGCAGCGCGCCGATGTTCTCGATATTGCCCTCGCCCAGCAGCGGCGCGGATGTGCCATCGGGCGTGCCCAGTTGCACCGGACCCGCCTGGCCCAGGATCACCACCACCAGCAGTTCCACAAACAGCACCACGGCCACCAGCGCGCCCAGCGGGGCGTTTTTGATGAAGCCGGCGCGCAGTTCGGCGAAATCGATGTTGAGCATCATGACGACGAACAGGAACAGCACCGCCACCGCGCCCACGTAGACGATCACCAGCAGCATGGCGATAAACTCCGCCCCCACCAGCACCATCAGCCCGGCGGCGTTGAAGAAGGCGAGGATCAGCCACAGGACCGAATGCACCGGGTTGCGCGACAGCACGACGAAAGCGCCCGAGACGCACGTCAGCACGGCGAACAGGTAAAAGGCGAGAAGTTGGATCACCCCTGCTTCAGTCCTCTTTCGTCATCCCCGCGAAGGCGGGGATCCAGTTAAATCTTGACCGCTTCCACTCTGCCGCCCTGGATTCCCGCTTTCGCGGGAATGACGAGGGTGGCAGCGTGGCTACGCGCGGCCCCTACCGATACGGCGCATCGGCTTCAAGGTTCGCGAGGATTGCCCGCTCCCACTTGTCCCCGTTGGCCAGCAGTTTCGCCTTGTCGTAGAGCAGTTCCTCGCGCGTTTCGGTCGCGTATTCGAAGTTCGGCCCCTCGACGATGGCATCCACCGGGCACGCTTCCTGACAGAACCCGCAGTAGATGCACTTGGTCATGTCGATGTCATACCGCGTGGTGCGGCGCGAACCGTCATCACGCGGCTCGGCCTCGATGGTGATCGCCTGCGCCGGACACACCGCCTCGCACAGCTTGCAGGCAATGCACCGCTCCTCGCCGTTGGGATAGCGACGCAGCGCATGCTCGCCGCGGAAGCGCGGGCTGAGCGGGTTCTTCTCGAACGGATAGTTGATCGTCGCCTTGGGCTTGAAGAAGTACTTCAAGGTCAGCCAATGGGCCTTGAGGAATTCCCACAAGGTGAACGATTTGATGAGTTGCGCGGCGGTCATTGGGCCGATCCTGATTCATATGCGTCAATCGCTGATTCACCGGCCAAAATCTGGCAATGTCCTACATAGCTCTGGGCGGAGACGACATTGTTGGCAGCGGTAGCGAATTTTACGACTTTAAGGTTGGCAAGCTGCGCGGAACTTTCGCTCGGAGAAATTTCTAGCAACGCATCCAAGCGAGGCGTCCCCCCACTATCGACGCTCAAGTAAGATACATAAAGCTGCGTGGAATCTATCAGTCGAGACAAAACAATTAGATTCTCGGGAGTCCAGCCCTCCAAAGAAGTGACAATATCGTCGGGGTCGAAAAGATTGATCTGCGCTCCACGCGGATCACCTATATCCGAATGAAGGATATCCAACGAAATTTCGCGAGCCTCGGCGTTCTGCTTGTTGGCTTCTTGGCCGACGACTTCACAGTCGTAATAGAATGTACCCTCAGGGAGCATATTTTCCGCTTGAGCAGGCGTTGCCAAGGCAAGGAACATAGTCGACGCCAGCAGGGGTAACCGAGGCAGGCTCATAATCCATACCTCGTGAACATCAGCCAGCCGCTCACGAGCACCACGAACCCCAGCGACAGCGGCAAAAACACCTTCCAGCCCAGCCGCATCAACTGGTCATAGCGGTAGCGCGGCACGGTCGCCTTCACCCAGCTGAAGATGAAGAAGAAGAACAGGATCTTGAGCAGCAGCCACACGATCCCCGGCACCCAATACAGTGGCGCCCACTCCACGGGCGGCAGGTAGCCGCCGAAGAACAGCACCGCGTTCAGCGCGCACATCAGCAGCACGTTGCCGTATTCGCCCAGCCAGTAGAGCGCGAAGGCCATGGAGGAATATTCGGTCTGATAACCCGCCACCAGCTCGCTTTCGGCCTCGGTCAGGTCGAACGGGGCGCGCTGGGTTTCGGCCAGGCTGGAGATGAGGAACATCACCCACATCGGGAACAGCAGCGGGTTAAACACGAAGCCGTTGAGCAGGCCGAACACGTGGCCGCGCTGCATCTCGACAATCGTCTTCAGGTTGAAGCTGTCCGCCCACAGCACCACGCAGATCAGGATGAAGCCGATCGAAACTTCATAGCTGATCATCTGCGCCGAAGCGCGCATGGCGGAGAAGAACGGGTACTTCGAATTGGACGCCCAGCCCGCGATCACCGTGCCGTAAACGCCCAGGCTGCTGATCGCGAGGATGTACAGCAGGCCCACGTTGATATCGGCCAGGATCGCCTCGGCGCTGAACGGGATCACCGCCCAGGCCATCAGCGTGACGGTAAAGGTGATGATCGGCGCGATCAGGAACAGGCCCTTGTCCGCCGCGCTGGGGATGATGGTTTCCTGCAGGAACACCTTCAGGCCATCGGCAAAGCTCTGCAACAGGCCGAACGGGCCGACCACGTTGGGACCCTTGCGCAGCGCCATCGCCGCCCAGATCTTGCGATCGGCATAGATGATCATCGCCACGCCGAGCATCAGCGGCAGGGCGATCAGCAGGATGCCCGCGAAGGTGGCGACGAACCACGCCCACTCGTAGGTCATACCGAGGGATTGGAAGAAGGCGGTCATTCCGCAGCCTCCGCCAGTTCGCCGCCGTGGAGCAGTTCGTCCGAGCAGCGTTGCATCACCGCGCTGGCGCGGGCCACGGGGTTGGTGAGGTAGAAGTCGGCAATCGGATAGGCGCTGATGCTGCCTTCCGGCTTGGCCGGGCCACTGACCGAAGCGGGCAGCGCGCCGTAGTCGGCCAGTTCGCCCTCGTTGCCCAAGGCCGGAACCTCGGCCACCATCAGGCCACGCAGAGCATGGAAGCTGTCGAAGCCCACCGACACGCCCAGCGCATCAGCCAGCGCGCGGCAAATCGTCCAGTCCTCGCGCGCGTCACCCGGAGCAAACACTGCTTTGTCGGCGCGCTGCACGCGGCCTTCGGTGTTTACATAGGTGCCGGGCTTCTCGGTAAAGGCAGCGGCGGGCAGCACGATATCTGCAGCATGTGCGCCCTTGTCACCGTGGTGGCCGATATAGACCTTCAGGCTGTCGGGGAACTTGGCAAAGTCCACCTCGTCCGCGCCCAGTGCCAGCAGCACCTTGGGCTTGGCGGCGACGAGATCGGCCATGCCGCCCTTGCTGGCGAAACCGAGCATCACCGCGCCCATGCGGGCAGCGGCCATGTGCAGCGCGTTGAAGCCGTTCCAGCCCTCTCGAACCATGTTGAAGTCATGCGCAATTTTCAGCGCCGCCGCGTGCGCGCCCTTGGCGAAGCCCGCGCCGCCGAGGATCACCGCCGGACGCTCGGCAGAGTTCAGCGCTTCGACCAAGTCCTTGGGCAAATTGGCCAGAACGGACAGGTCCTCACCCAGGAACGTCGCCGGATAGGTCGTTTCCCACTCAGGCCCGACCAGGAAGATCTTGGCGCCCTTCTTGGCCGCCTTGCGCAGGCGCACGTTGATCAGCGGCGCTTCCCAGCGGATGTGGCTGCCGATAATCAGCACAGCGTCGGCGCTCTCGATACCCGCGAAGGTCGAGTTGAAGTTAATCGCCGCAAGGTTGGACACGTCATAGTCCATGCCCGTTTGGCGGCTTTCGAGCAGCGTCGAACCACTCGCCTTGAGCAGCGCCTTGGCGGCAAACATGGTCTCGCAATCGAGCAGGTCACCCGCAACAGCAGCGATGCTCGCACCCGGTTTGGCCTTGGCGATGGCCGCAAACGCCTCGTCCCAGCTCGCCGCAGCCAGCTTGCCGCCCTTCCTGATCCACACCGAATCCAACCGCCGCCTCGTCAGGCCTTCAACCTGATAGCGCGCCTTGTCGCTGATCCACTCCTCGTTCACGTCATCATTGATGCGCGGCAGTGCGCGCAGCACTTCGCGGCCCCGGCTGTCGATGCGGATGTTCGAGCCGACCGCGTCGCTGACGTCGATAGACAGCGTCTTCTTCAGCTCCCACGGGCGCGCTTCGTAGGCGTAGGGGCCCGAGGTCAAGGCGCCGACCGGGCACAGGTCGATCACGTTGGCGGAGAGCTCATGCTTGGCCGCGCGCTCCAGATAGGTGGTGATCTGCATATCCTCACCGCGATAGAGCGCGCCGATCTCGTCCACCCCGGCCACTTCCTCGCTGAAGCGGACGCAGCGGGTGCAGTGGATGCAGCGGGTCATCACCGTCTTGATCAGCGGGCCCATGTACTTCTCGGTCACCGCGCGCTTGTGCTCGTGGTACCGGCTGGCGCCCCGGCCATAGGCAACCGACTGGTCCTGCAGGTCGCACTCGCCGCCCTGGTCGCAGATCGGGCAATCGAGCGGGTGGTTGATCAGGAGAAACTCCATCACCCCTTCGCGCGCCTTCTTCACCATCTCGCTGTCGGTGCGGATTTCCTGGCCCTCGGTGGCGGGCAAGGCGCAGCTCGCCTGCGGCTTGGGCGGACCGGGCTTCACTTCGACCAGACACATGCGGCAGTTGCCGGCGATGGACAGCCGCTCGTGATAGCAGAACCGAGGGATTTCCTTGCCCGCCAGCTCGCACGCCTGCAGCACGGTGGCGCCGGCGGGAACTTCGATTTCCTGTCCGTCAACGGTGACCTTGGGCATGACTCGTTATTCCCCAGAACCTTGCGCGGCGAGACTTTCGCTCCGCGCCCACAGGCCGTCGGCGATAAAATCGCGGATGGCGCTGGTGGTGAAATTGGCTTGCTGTCCGGCATTCAGGCACTGCGAGATCGCCGGAGCCAGCGCGCGGGCGTTCTCGCGCTCGGTGTCGCCGCCCACGGGGCCGCGCAGCAGGCGGTCGGCCTCGGCGGGGGCGTTGAACACCAGGCAATCGGCGAACATGCCGCGCGCCTGCGACTGGGCCGGGGTTGTGCCGCCAATCACGGTGCGGCCTGCCAGCACTTGCGGGGTGCCCTGCCCCAGCGTCAACGGGCCAGCATGGCGGCCCAAATACGCTTCTTCAGCCAGCACGGTGCGCAAGGCGTCTGGCGAAATCCGCATCTGCACTGTCAGCTGCGCGCCATTCATGGCTTCGGTCAGGCAATCGCTCAGCCGCAACGGCGCGTTATCGTCTTCGTTCTGGATGCCCGCGGCGGCATAATCGAGCGCGTCCTGCCGGCCACCGCGCAACAGGGCCAGCACGCCCGCCGCATCCGACCGGTGCACGCACGCCGCAGTTCGCTTCACCAGCCTACGCGAAAAGTCCGGATCAGCCTCCTCCTGCTGCGAGATAATGCGCGTGCCGGTGGGGCGGTATTCTTCCTGTGTGTTCTGCGCCGCAGCGGGAACGGCGACGCCCAGGAGGAGTGCGGAGAGGAGGAGCGTACGGATCATTCGGCTGCCTCCTGCAATGCGCTGGCGCGCTCGCTGATGCGGCGCTCCATCTCGGGCCGAAAGTGCTTGATCAGGCCCTGGATCGGCCAGGCGGCGGCATCGCCCAGTGCGCAGATGGTGTGGCCTTCCACCTGCTTGGTGACCTGTTGCAGCATGTCGATTTCCTCGATGCTGGCGTCGCCGGTTTCGAGCCGGGTCATCATGCGCCACATCCACCCGGTGCCTTCGCGGCACGGGGTGCACTGGCCGCAGCTCTCGTGCTTGTAGAAATAGCTGAGGCGGCTGATCGCGCGGACGATGTCGGTGCTCTTGTCCATCACGATCACGCCTGCGGTGCCGAGGCCGCTGCCCAGTTCGCGCAGGCCGTCAAAATCCATCAGCGCCGGGCGGATCTGTTCGCCGGGGACCAGCGGGACGGACGAGCCGCCGGGGATCACTGCCAAGAGGTTGTCCCACCCGCCGCGAATGCCGCCGCAGTGCTTCTCGATCAGCTCCTCGAAGCTGATGCTCATCGCTTCCTCGACCACGCAGGGCTTGTTCACGTGCCCGCTGATCTGGAACAGCTTGGTGCCCTTGTTGTTCTCGCGCCCAAAGGAGCTGAACCACGATGCGCCGCGCCGCAGGATCGTCGGCACCACCGCGATAGACTCGACGTTGTTGACCGTGGTCGGGCAACCATAGAGCCCCGCGCCGGCCGGGAATGGCGGCTTCAGGCGCGGCTGGCCCTTCTTGCCCTCAAGGCTCTCGATCATCGCGGTTTCTTCGCCGCAGATGTAAGCGCCCGCGCCGCGATGGACGTAGACGTCGAAATCATAGCCCGACCCGGCGGCGTTCTTGCCCAGCAGCTTGGCGTCGTAAGCTTCCTGCACGGCGGCGAACAGCGTCTCCGCCTCGCGGATATATTCGCCGCGAATGTAGATGTAGGCCGCGCGCGCGCGCATGGCGAACCCGGCAATCAGCGCGCCTTCAATCAGCTTGTGCGGATCGTGGCGGATGATTTCGCGGTCCTTGCAGCTGCCCGGCTCGGACTCGTCGGCGTTGATGACGAGGAAGCTGGGCCGACCGTCGCGGCTTTCCTTGGGCATGAAGGACCACTTCATGCCGGTGGGGAACCCCGCCCCGCCGCGCCCGCGCAGGCCCGATGCCTTGATCTCGTCGATCAGCGCATCCTGGCCCACTTCCATCAGCTTCTTGGTGTTGTCCCAGTCACCGCGCTTCTGCGCAGCCGACAGCGTCCACGGCTGATAGCCATAGACGTTGGTGAAGATGCGATCCTTGTCCTGAAGGCTCATCCCATCATCCCCGAACCGAATACGAACCATGCGGCGGCGCCCAGGATCACCACCAGCGCCACGGTCTTGACGATGCCTTTCAGCACCTTCCACGCGACGAAAATCAGCGCCAGCGCGACGAGGAGCGGAATTACCTGATCCATTACGAACGCCCTCCATTCGTCATTGCGAGGAGCGCAGCGACGAAGCAATCCAGAGCGTCACGGCAATCCGCCCTGGATTGCTTCGCTCCGCTCGCAATGACGATGCCGGGGAGTTCCATTACCATTCACCCCGGTAATCGTGGTTTTCGCTGACCATGTCCTTGAGCGACGACAACGCGCCCACCGGCTCGCAGGTGTGACGGCCGGGTTCGTGCGTGCCGGTCTTCGGCTGCTCGCCCCGGGCCAGCGCGTCGAGCACGGCGTCGAGCCGCTCGGCGGTCAGGTCCTCGTAGTTGTCGTCGTTGATCTGGACCATCGGCGCGGTGGCGCAGTTGCCCATGCACTCGACCTCGGTGAACGACCACAGGCCGTCGGCCGAAACGTGGCCCTTCTGCATCCCGCGCTTCTTGCAGGCGGCGAGCAGATCGTCCGACCCGCGCAGCATGCACGGCGTGGTGCCGCAGACCTGTACGTGGAAGCGGCCGACCGGCTCAAGGTTGTACATGGTGTAGAACGTCGCCACCTCGACCACGCGGATCACCGGCATGCCGAGCTCCGCCGCGACGAACTCCATCACCGGGATCGGCAGCCAGCCTTGCGTATTGGTGTCCACGCCAACCTGCCGCTGGGCCAGATCGAGCAGCGGCATCACTGCAGAACGCTGGCGCCCTTCGGGATAGCGGGCGACGATTTCCTTCGCCTTGGCCGCGTTCTCGGCGGTCCAGGCAAAGTTGCCCCACTGCGCGCGCAGTTCGGGGGTGTCGGGGGCAATATGACGGGCGGCCATTAGTTGGCTCCTCCGGCCTGTTGGGAGGCATTAAAGGCCTCGATCTGTTCAGGTGTTGCCTTCTGTGCGTTCATCGCGACCGATCGGGGCGTGACATACAACATTTGCACCCGGATGATGCGATTACCGCCCATGAAGAACACATTGGCGAGCAGGCTGCGATTGGCATCAGCAAAGGTCCAGCGGCAGAAACTATCCGGAAACTGCTCGCACGAATGGCCGATGGGAACGCCAAGCTGGGCGACGGCGGCGGCCACCTGCTCCCGAAGTGCCGCGATCCCCTCCCCCTGCAGATCGTGGATCTCCACGCTATTGAAAGGATCACTATAGCCGTAAGTGATCCGGCCTTCGGGAGTGACGTTCTCAGCCACACTTTCAAGCGATGCGGCCTGCACAGCGGACCCGAAAGCCGCCAGAATTTGAGCCCGCTCGGCATTTACCCGCCGGGTGCGTTCGTTCGCTGCGTCCAATTCCTCCTGGGTGCGGGGCAGCATCCTTAGTGGCGGCTGCGGCAGATCCTCATCAATCAGGAACCCACCCAATCCGCGCCTTGTGCGCTCCGCCTCGTCAGCCACATCGCGTACCTCGATATAGCGCGGGCTTTGGAATGAACTCAGAGTAGCAGTAATCGTGCCATCAGCGCATTGCCATGCAACATCGATCACCGGCGAACGGTGCAGGACTCGCTGGCTGGCAATCCGACCCGGGCAATTCAGCACGCGGTCAACGAATTGCGCCCGGTTGCTCACCAGCCACGGGCCCCCGCCCGAATGTAGAACGGTGGAAATGTGATCCAGCGCCGCCTGCCGATTACCCGCGGCCAAATCCGCGATCAGGGCATCGAATTGCGAAGTGGCAACAGGCGTCGAAGCCTGAGCTTCCTGCGACAGCGCGATGGCCGGCAGGCCGACAGTGCTCGCCAGCACCGTAGCCACCAGCGCCGCGCTCGTGCGCACCCAACCACTGGGCCTCTTTGCGGGCGGGCCTGCGCGCATCACCGGATGAACTCCACGCGAGAGCATTTGCCAGCCACGAAGCTGTAAACCGCGACCACATCGAACGGCTCGACCAGCTCGGAACCATCGGTGGCCGGGCCGCGCATCACGTGCTCGCGCATCAGCACATAGTCGCCGATGGCCTGCTTCTCGACGATCTCGGCATGGTTGTGCGGCCACTTGGCAAAAGCGGCGGCGAGGCCCGAATGGGTGCCCTCCTTGCCTTCACGCACCACGGCCCCGCGATAGTTCGCCTCGCAGGCGTCATCGGTCATGTACGAGACATAGAGGTCCACGTCCTGCGCGTTGTAGGCCGCGATCATGGCTTCGGCGGTGGCGAGGTTGGTCATTGGTCCGCCTCGCTTCTTGGCAAAGGTCGAGGAGGAGGTGGGGGAGAGACAAGCCTGGGAGGGCCGCACCTGTCCTCTCGGTAGTGATCAGCATCGGATACGGTGATTACGGGATTGTCAGCCGGTCGCATGACGTAGATCCGATATGCCTGATCGAAACATGGCGCCCCTTCGCGCGGCCGATCAGTACAAAGCCAACCAGCTGAGCTTAACCAAAGTTGCGTTTGCTCGGGTTTAACTTCGACCAGCGAACAGCCATCAACCAATGTGAACACATCATCGGCCGACATCGGTCGTGCCTCGTTGCCTATCAACATGACCGCGCTATTCCGCGAAATCGCACTCAACGCCGCAGTATCCTTGGATTGAACAGCATCCGCCAGTCGTTGCGCAAGCGAAGCGTCTTGAGCTGACACGTTGCCAACCGTGAGCGTTGATATCACCAATCCAAATGCGACGGTCGACAACCTCACCGGTCGCACTCCCCAAACACGATATCCATCGCGCCCAGAATGGCGGTGGCATCGGGCAGCATGTGGCCCTTGCACATGAAGTCCATCGCCTGCAGGTGCGAAAACGCGGTGGGGCGGATCTTGCAGCGGTAGGGTTTGTTCGACCCGTCGCTCACCAGATAAACGCCGAATTCGCCCTTGGGGCTTTCGGTCGCCACATAAACCTCGCCTGCGGGGACGTGGAAGCCTTCGGTATACAGCTTGAAGTGGTGGATCAGTGCTTCCATGCTCTGCTTCATCTCGGCGCGCTTGGGCGGCACGATCTTGCGGTCGAGGCTGGCCACCGGACCTTCCGGAATCTCGGCAATGCACTGCTTGATGATGCGGGCGCTCTGGTAGACTTCCTGCACGCGCACCATGAACCGGTCATAGCAGTCCGAATTGGTGCCCACCGGAATGTCAAAATCCATCCGGTCATACACTTCGTAAGGCTGGCTCTTGCGGATATCCCACGGGATGCCGGCGGCGCGGATCATCGGGCCGGAGAAGCCCCAGGCAATCGCGTCTTCCTTGCTGACCACGGCGATATCGACGTTGCGCTGCTTGAAGATGCGGTTGTCGATCACGAGGCTCATCGCATCGCCGAACAGTTCGGGCAGGCGCTTGTCCACCCAGTCTCCGATGTCGGTCAGCAGCTTCAGCGGCACGTCCTGATGCACGCCGCCCGGGCGCATATAGGCGTGGTGCATGCGCGCGCCGGACATGCGCTCGAAGAAGTTGAGGCAATCCTCGCGCAGTTCGAACACCCACAGGTTGGGCGTCATCGCGCCCACGTCCATCACATGGCTGCCGATGTTGAGCATGTGGTTGCAGATGCGCGTCAACTCGGCAAACAGCACCCGCAGATACTGTGCGCGGACCGGCACTTCGACGTTGAGCAGCTTCTCGATGGCAAGGATATAGCTGTGCTCCATGCACAGCGGGCTGCAATAATCGAGCCGGTCAAAATAGGGCAGCGCCTGCAGGTAGGTCTTGTGCTCGATCAGCTTTTCGGTGCCGCGGTGGAGCAGGCCGACATGGCAATCGATCCGCTCGATAATCTCGCCGTCCAGCTCCATCACCATGCGCAACACGCCGTGCGCGGCCGGGTGCTGGGGGCCGAAGTTGATCGTGTAGTTGGGGATCGTCTCGCCGCTGGTGGTAGGCGATTGTTCGAGCATCATGCCGGTCACAATGCACCTCCGTTCGGGCTGAGCTTGTCGAAGCCCTGCCCTTCACACTTGCCGCAAGAAGAACGGCCCTTCGACAAGCTCAGGGCGAACGGGTTGGAGTTCACCGTCATGCCTCTCCCTCCCCCTTTGGCTTACGTGTGCGCTTGGGCTTGGTCGCATCGGCAGTGTCGGTGGACTTGGCAGCGCGCGGCTTCTTGTCCGGGCGGCTCTCGGTCGCGTCTGGCGCGCCAGAGGCTTTGCCGCCGTCCTTGCCAGTGGACTTCTTCACCGCCTCGGCATTGGCCTTGTCGCCCGCGCCGGTATCGGCCTTCTTGTCGGTGGTCTTGGGATCGGCCACCGGCGGCGGAGCAGGCGTCTGCGCGGCCTTTTCATCGCCCGGCAGTATGTAGTCGGCGCCTTCCCAGGGGCTCATGAAATCGAACTGGCGCATGTCCTGCGCCAGCTTGACGGGTTCATAGACCACGCGCTTCTCCTCCTCGGAGTAGCGCAGTTCCTGATAGCCGGTCAGCGGGAAGTCCTTGCGGAAGGGATGCCCCTCGAAGCCGTAGTCGGTCAGGATGCGGCGCAGGTCGGTGTTGCCGGCGAACAGCACGCCATACATGTCGAACACCTCGCGCTCCAGCCACCCGGCGTTGGGCCACAAGGTGGTGACTGTGGGCACCGGCGTGGCCTCATCGGTCGTCACCTTGACCATGATGCGATGGTTGCGGGTGAGGCTGAGGAGCATGTAGACCACCTCGAACCGCTCGGCCCGGTCGGGATAGTCGACCCCCGCCATTTCCATCAACTGCTGGTAGTCCTGCGTATCGCGCAACAGCCGCAGGGCATCTTCGATGGAGTCGCGCGCGACGGTCAGCACAATCTCGCCATGCTCCTCGCGCGCTTCGACCAGCATCGAACCCAGAGCGGCGCTGAGCGTGTCCAAGGCGCCATCGAACGGCGCATAACGCGGGGCAGAATGCAGCACGGCCATCAGCGTTCAATCGTTCCGGCGCGGCGGATCTTGCGTTGCAACTGCATCACGCCATAAAGCAGCGCTTCGGCCGTGGGCGGGCACCCGGGAACGTAAATGTCCACCGGCACGATCCGATCGCAGCCCCGCACCACCGAATAGCTGTAATGGTAATATCCGCCGCCATTGGCGCAGCTGCCCATCGAGATGACGTATTTCGGCTCGCTCATCTGGTCATAGACCTTGCGCAGCGCCGGAGCCATCTTGTTGCACAGCGTGCCGGCCACGATCATCACGTCGGACTGGCGCGGGCTGGCGCGTGGGGCGACGCCGAACCGCTCCATGTCATAGCGCGGCATGTTGACGTGGATCATCTCCACCGCGCAGCAGGCGAGCCCGAACGTCATCCACCACAGCGAGCCGGTGCGGGCCCACTGGAACAGGTCCTCGGTGCTGGTGACGAGGAAGCCCTTGTCATCCACTTCGCCCTGCAGCGAGCGGAAGTAATCCGCATCGGGCTGGCGCAGATCGCCTTCCGGAAGTCGGCCAGACAGGCCACCAACGGTGGTCGGGTAAAATGGAGAGGCTGCGTTGCTCATTCCCAATCCAGGGCTCCCATCTTCCAGGCATAGGCAAGGCCAATCACCAGTTCGGCCAGGAACGTCATCATCGTCACCCACCCGGTCCAGTGCGTCTGATCTAGGCTCACCGCCCACGGGAACAGGAACGCCGCTTCCAGATCGAAGATGATGAACAGGATGGCGACCAGGTAGAACCGTACGTCGAACCGGTCACGCGGTTCCTCGAAGGCGGGGAAACCGCATTCGTATTCGCTCAGCTTCTCGGCATCGGGCTTGTGCGAGCCGGTCAGCCGCGAAACGCCCATCGGCAGGAACACGAACAGCGTGGAAAGGCCGAGCGCCACTGCCAGGAACAGCAGGATCGGCAGATAGGTTGTCAGGTCGACCAAGGCAGACTCGCTGGCTGGAGGTTTTGTCGGTTTAGTCCTGGCGCGCGTCTAGGCAAAGGCCCACCATACTGCAAGGCCGATAGGGGGTGAAATCGGTGAGTTGGGCAGGGGAACGACGGGCAAACGATGCTGCGACGCACAAACTTGCAGATTTGGCCCTGCAAGACTAGGTAGCCGACACGAGCACCGCCTCATCAACGCAGGACTTTTGCCCATGACCACTCTCCACCCGCGCGACCCCATTGTCATCCTGTCCTATGCCCGCACCCCGATGGGCGCGATGCAGGGCGCGTTGGCGGACGTTTCCGCGACCGACCTTGGCGCCACCGCGATCAAGGGCGCTATCGAGCGGGCTGGCGTGTCAGGCGAGGATGTCGAGCGGGTCTATATGGGCTGCGTATTGCCCGCTGGCCTTGGTCAGGCCCCTGCCCGCCAGGCCGCGCTCAAGGCCGGGCTGCCACACAGCGCCTCGTCGACCACGGTCAACAAGGTCTGCGGATCGGGCATGCAGTCGATCATCATGGCCAGCGAGGCACTCGCCTGCGGCGGGGCAGACATGATCGTGGCGGGCGGCATGGAGAGCATGACCAACGCGCCGTACCTGCTCAAGAAGCATCGCGGCGGCGCGCGGCTGGGGCATGACACCGCTTATGACCACATGTTCCTGGACGGGCTGGAAGATGCCTACAAGGCAGGCACCGCGATGGGCGTCTACGCGCAGGAGATGGCCAACACCTATGCGCTGACCCGCGAGGAAATGGACGCCTTTTCGATTGAATCGCTCGCCCGCGCCAATGCTGCCGTCAAAGGCGGCGCTTTTGCCGATGAGATCGTGCCGGTTACCGTCACCACCCGTGCGGGCGAAGTCATCGTCGATACCGATGAGGCGCCCGGCAAGGGGCGACCGGACAAGATCCCGGCGCTGAAGCCCGCTTTTGCCAAGGACGGCACGATCACCGCCGCCTCGTCGTCGTCGATCAGCGACGGTGCCGCGGCCCTGGTCCTCACCCGCGCCAGCGTCGCGGCGGAAAAGGGTTTGACGCCGGTCGCCACGGTGGTCGCCAGCGCGGCTCACGCGCAGGAGCCTTCCGCGTTCACCACCGCGCCGGTGGGTGCAATCCAGAAGCTGCTCGAGAAGACCGGCTGGAGCGTGGACGATGTCGACCTGTGGGAAGTGAACGAGGCCTTCGCCTGCGTCACCATGTTCGCCATGCGCGACATCGGCATCCCGCATGACAAGGTCAACGTCAACGGCGGCGGCACCGCACTGGGTCACCCGATCGGCGCCAGCGGCGCGCGCATCGTGGTCACGCTGATCGCGGCACTGAAGGCGGCGGGCAAGAAGCGCGGCATTGCCAGCCTGTGCATCGGCGGGGGCGAGGCGACGGCGCTGGCAGTGGAGCTGGTCTGAGCGTAAGCCGGGGAACGGCAGTCTGGTTGCTTCATTTAGACAACTGGTGACAAGCTTGGGAGAAGCGGCATGAAAAAAGTAATCCTCGCAACGGCATTACTGGCGCTGGCAGCATGTAATCAGGCCGAAGCTCCCGCAAACCCAACGGCAGATGATACCGCGAGCGATTCGCCCCTGACCGGCGAAGCGCCCGGCTTTGAAGCCGTCGCTCCGGGTGACTACACGGTCGAGCATGCCAACGGGGATATTGACGCTATTACCATCCACCCCGGGATGACCTACTCGCGGGTCGCCGCCGATGGCAGCGCTACCGGGGGCACGATCTTCATGCAGGACGGCAAGACCTGCTTCGTGGTGGAAGGTGTGGATGGACAGAACTGCTTCATCGACGGGCCGCCCCAAGCCGACGGCTCGATGGAGACCACGTCAGACGATGGCGGCGTAGCCACCGTTCGCCGGGTCGGCGGCGACGCGACGTTGGCTCCAGCAGAAGGGACGAGCGAATAACCCCGACAGAACGCATCGATCGGGCAGCGAACTGGCCGACAGATGCCGTGCGTGGTCAAAATCCAACACTCCGGGGCATAAGCATTTGTCCCAGTTCGAAACACTTGCGCCGATGCTTTCAAGTGATACCTAGTCGCAAATTCTCTTGGGGACTCAGAGATGAAGCGGTTATTGGTTTTGGCTGGTGCCTTGGCATTGGCCGCGTGTGGCAATGATGCGGGCGACGGGGAACCGGCACCGGTCGATAGTGCCCCGACCTCCCCCACCACGGTGCCGAGCCCGCTGGCGGGCACCTATGGCGCCACCGGCGCCGACGGCGCACCGTGGACCACGATGCTGGAGGCCGACGGGCGCTATCGCAACACGGTGGCCGGCGAACTGACCGAAAGCGGCACCTGGGCGCAGACGGGCGACCAGTTGTGCTTTACCCCCACACCCCAGCCTGGCGACAGCAGCAGCGCCGGACGGCAGACCTGTCAGACGCTGCTCAACGTCAACGACGACGGCAGCCTGGTGGTGCGCGACGAATCGGGGCAGGAAACCACCGCACCGCGGATCGCTCCCGCAGAGTAGCAGTCAAGGAGCGCTGGCTCGTCAGGGAGCTCCGGCGCCCCACAAGCGGTCGGCTGCTACCCAGCCGACATGGCCGACGACGTCGACCTGGCAGAAGCCCTGCTCGCACTCGCCCAGCGTGCCGATCACTCCCGGCTCCGCGTTCCACAACAAGCGCGATCCGGCTTGCGGCAGCTCGCGGATGGGCGCCAGCCCCTCGCCCGCAACCATGGCCGTGCGGCTGGCAGAGAGCAGCTGGTTGAACACCCAGCCGCGCGTGCCATCCGGCTCCTCGATCAAGCGCCAGCCCTGTTGCAGCCGCAGCACCTTCACCGGTAATCCCTCGCGCCGATAGACCCAGGCGATGCGGAACCGTTCATTCGGACCCACGCGCAGGTTCACCTCGCTGGACGACAGGCTGGCCCAGTACGGCACCTGTCGCTCCTGCGCTGCGGCGGGCGGGGCCAGCAGCGAGGCGGCAAGCAACAGCAGACACAGGCGGATGAATGGGCGGATCATCGCCCGACCCTAGAGCCGCAGCGGGAGTCGCCGCAAGCGATCTTGGGCATGTCTTGTGGGCAGGTCTTGCAGTTGCCCATTATCCTGCCCTAACAGGCGAGCCATACACAATTCCGCCGACAGAGCGGGTCTCAGGGGGGACACCAATGTTTCGCAACCTAGCACGCCTCGCGGCCGGCTGCGCCTGTCTGGCCGCCACAGCCGCCCACGCGCAAGTGCCGCAAGTGGTGGAAGTGGCCGAGAATTCTGGCGATACCGCTTGGATCATCACCGCCTCCGCGCTGGTCCTGCTGATGACGCTGCCGGGTCTCGGGCTGTTCTATGGCGGGCTGGTGCGGGCCAAGAACTTCCTCTCGGTATTCCTGCAGGTGGGCGCGATTGCCGCCGTGGCCAGCACCTTGTGGATCGTGGTCGGCTATACCCTTGCATTCGGCGATACCTCGCTCGGCGGCTGGCTCGGCGGCGGGCAGCACTGGATGCTGTACAACCTCGACGCGGTCTACGGAGATTACGCCATTCCTGAGAGCACCTTCGCGCTGTTTCAGATGACCTTTGCGGCGATCACCCCCGCGCTGATGGTCGGCGCCTGGGTGGACCGCGCGCGGTTCGCCTGGGTGGTTGCGTTCTGCGCGGTGTGGGGCCTCGTCGTCTATGCCCCGGTGGCGCACTGGGTGTGGGGCGGCGGCTGGCTGGCACAGATGGGCGTGCTTGATTTCGCGGGCGGTCTGGTAGTCCACACCACGGCGGGCGCCTCGGCGCTGGTGGTCGCGCTGCTGCTGGGCAAGCGGCAGGGTTTCCCGACCACGCCATTGCTGCCGCACGCGCCGGGCGTGACCATGCTGGGCGCGGTGCTGCTGTGGGTTGGCTGGTTCGGTTTCAACGGCGGCTCGGCGCTGTCAGCCACGGCGAGCGCGTCCGACGCGATCATCAACACCCATGTCGCGGCCTGCACGGCGGCGCTGGTGTGGATTTTGATCGAGCGGATGAGCTTCGGCAAGCCGACCACGGTGGGCTTTGCCACCGGCGCAGTCGCAGGCCTCGCCACGGTGACCCCGGCGGCGGGGTTCATCTCGCCGGGAGCCGCGATCCTGATCGGCGGCGCGGGTTCGCTGGTCTGTTACGGCGCGATCCAGCTGGTCAAGCAGCGGATGAAGATCGACGATTCGCTCGATGTGTTCGCGGTCCACGGTGTGGGCGGGATGCTGGGTAGCTTTGCGCTGGGCCTGTTCCTCTCGGCCGATCTCGGCGGCGCGGGCTACGACAGCATTGGCGCGGGCAGCATGGGCGGACAGATCGGCGTGCAAGCGCTCGCCATAGCGGTGATCGCGGTGTTCAGCGCCGTCGCCAGCGCGCTGATCGCCATCGCCATCAACCTGTTCGTGCCCATGCGCGTGACCGAGGACGACGAGCAGCAAGGGCTGGATATCACCAGCCACGGCGAACGGGCGTGGGAGTTTGATTGAGGGGCCGGTTAAACAACTTCCAGACTGTAGTGAGGCAGGTCGGGCAAGATCACTTCCATTCGGTCGTCCGCTGCAATCGCTCCGCCTGTCAGTACAATAGCCATGACACCGGCGCGCCGCTCGATCGTGCCGTCGGCGGACTTGCCAACCACTTGGGCCAGCAGGCCGGGGCGGAAGGCCTCGATTTGCGCACAGGGATTGCGCAGGCCGGTCAGTTCCACGCACGCACCGCTGGGAAAACGCAACTGCGCCCCGCGTGGCAAGGCCATCAGGTCCACCCCCGTGGTCAGCACGTTCTCGCCGAGATCACCGGGCGCAATGCTGAACGCCAGCGCATTCATCTCGGCCAGCAACTCGGCAGGCAACAGATGCACCTGCCGGAGGTTAGGCTGGGTCGCATCCTGCCTTACGCGCGAGCGGTGTTTTACCGTGCAGCCGCTGTGCGCGTCGCCCGCCACCCCTTCGCCGACAATGAGCGTAATGCTTTCTGCGGCTTGCTTGGAAAATCCGTGACGCGGCGAAAGGGCCAGTGCAGCAACCTGCGGCGCCGCCCCCTCGTCCACCTCAATCCCCCGTCAAAATCCGGTCGACCAATTCCTTCACCGTGGGGGTGAAGTTGTTCGAATAGAACGGGTCCTGCTTGAACCGGTAAGCCGCATGGCCAGCGAAGATCAGGTTCTGGTCCAGCGGCTCACCGTGGATCGCGCCCTGCAGCTTCTTCTGGATGCAGAAGCTGCGCGGATCGGCCAGGCGGCCGGTGGTGAAGTCGTCGTGGTCCTTCCAGCTGGAAAACCCGCAGTGCGACAGGCAGCCCATGCAGGCCGCCTGGTCGTCGCGGATTTCGTTGCGTTCGGGCGGGGCGACGAAGACCACGGTATCGTCGGGCGTGCGCAGCGCATCGGTGTGGCCTTGCGCCACCCATTCGCGCGCATGGGCAAGGTCCGTCGGCGTGACCCAGAAGTTCTTGCCCTTTACGCCCACGTCGAGCTGCACGGTATGCTCGCCCGCAGCGACCTTGGAGTATGGAATCTGCCGCGCCGAACGCGCTTCCAGCAGACGCAGGAACGGGTTGCGCACCGCCGAGCTGTAGAACCCGGTCGGCGAAAAGCGGTGCAGAAGCACGTCGCCCGGCTCAATCTGGCGCAGCGCATCCTTCCACGCCTGCGGGATCGGGCTTTCGTGCGTCAGCAGCGGGCGGGTGCCGAACTGGAACACGATCTGGCCCAGCCCCGGGTTGTCGATCCAGTCGTTCCACTCGCGCAGCGCCCAGACACCGCCCGCCATCACGATCGGCAGGGTATCGGGAATACCCTCGGCGCGCATCGTCTCGCGCAGCGCTTTGACGCGGGGGTATGGATCTTCCGGGTGCAGCGGGTCCTCGGCGTTGGACAGGCCATTGTGCCCGCCCGCCAGCCACGGGTCCTCGTAAACCACCGCGCCGAGCAGCTGCGGCACCTTGTGATAGGCCCGCTTCCACAGCGCCCGAAAGGCGCGAGCCGAGCTGACGATCGGCAGGTAAAACACGTTATAGCGCGCGGCGATCTCGCTCAGCTTGTAGGGCATTCCCGCGCCGCAGGTAACGCCGGTGACCATGCCCTTGGTCTGTTCCAGCACGCCTTCGAGGATTTCCTGCGCGCCGCCCATTTCCCACAACACGTTGATGTTGATCGCGCCCTGCCCACCGGCCACTTCCCACGCGCGGCGGACCTGTTCCACCCCGCCGTCGATGCCATAGCGGACCAGTTGCCGGTGCCGTTCGTTGCGCGTCTTCTGAGGATAGACCTGCGGGATCGGGCTGCCGTCCGAATCATAGCTGTCGGCGTTAACCGCGCTGACCGTGCCGATGCCGCCAGCGGCAGCCCACGCGCCGCTGCTCATGTGGTTGGTGGCAGATACGCCCTTGCCGCCCTCGACCAGCGGCCAGACTTCACGGCCACCATAAACGATCGGCTTCAATCCCTTGAATTCCATCAAATACCTCAGAGGCACAGCCCGTCAGGGAGCAGGTGCCGTTGTATCCTCACCCTGCGCAGAGCACGGTTCGATCTGGTCCGGCCGCGGACGCTCGCCCACGGCTTCGAATTGTGCATAATAACCCGCTATTTCGGGTTTGCGGTCGAATTCTACAAGCCGATAGCCCAACTGCTGAAATTCACAGAACAATAATTGCGGGTTGATCCCGTGCTCGTCGGTCGGCCGGTCGAGGTCGACCACGATCACCTGCCCGCCCTGACGCAGCGCGGGGCGCAGGTGCCACAGGAAGGCATAAGGCTCGGTGATCTCGTGGTACATGTGGACCATGAACACCCGGTCGAAGCTGTTGGCGGGCAGCCGCGGATTGTCCTCAGCACCCAGCTTGATCGACACGTTGTCGAGCCGCTCGCGCTCCACCCGGTCGGCCAGCCGGGCCAGTGCCTGCTCGTCGATGTCCTGCGCCAGCACCCGCCCCTCGGCCCCCACGGCGGAAGCCAGGCGGACGGTGTAATAACCCTCGCCCGCACCGATATCGGCCACGGTCATGCCCGGCGCGATGGCCGCCTTGGCCATGACCGTCTCGGCCTCGCGCCGGTCATCGCGCGCCTGCTCGGTGGAAAAGGCGCTGCTGCCAAGGCCCGAGACAGGCCGGTCAGGCTGAGGAAATTCGCGCGCGGTTTCCGGGCGATCGGCATCGCTCGCCTGATCGCATCCAGCGAGCAGCGGCAGCGCCAGAACGGCGGTGAGGCCCACGAAGCGGGACGAGAAAAACAGGCGATCCATCTCGGCGGCAGGCTTTAGCGGGGATGGCGGCGAATGGCAAAAGCGGTGTGGATCAGACGGCGGATTTCCGGCCTCAATCCACGTCGTCCACCTCGGCCGCTTCGCCGGTGACACGGGCGGCCAGCGCCGCGGCGATGAACTGGTCGAGGTCGCCATCGAGCACGTCGCCCGGTGCGGTCGAAACTGTGCCGGTGCGCAGGTCCTTGACCATCTGGTACGGCTGGAGGACGTAGCTGCGGATCTGGCGACCCCAGCCGATCTCGGTCTTTTCCTGGTATTCGCCCGCCGCCGCCGCCTCGCGGATGGCCAGCTCGCGTTCGTACAGGCGCGCCTTGAGCATGTTCATCGCGGTGGCACGGTTCTTGTGCTGGCTGCGATCACCCTGGCTGGCGACGACCACGCCGGTAGGAATGTGCGTGATGCGCACCGCCGAATCGGTGGTGTTGATGTGCTGCCCGCCCGCGCCGCTGGCACGATAGGTGTCGATCCTGAGGTCGCCTTCGTTGACCTCGATCTCGATATTGTCGTCGACCACCGGATAGACCCACACCGAGCTGAAGCTGGTGTGCCGCCGGGCGCTGGAATCGTACGGGCTGATGCGGACCAGCCGGTGCACGCCGCTCTCGGTCTTGGCATAGCCATAGGCGTTCTCGCCCTTGACCAGCAGCGTGGCGCCCTTGATGCCGGCCTGCTCGCCCGCCTGGTATTCCATCGTCTCGATCTTGAAGCCGCGCTTTTCGGCCCAGCGACCGTACATGCGGAACAGCATCTCGGCCCAATCCTGGCTCTCGGTGCCGCCCGCACCGGCGTGGATTTCGATGTAGGTGTCGTTGCCGTCGGCTTCGCCCGAGAGCAGCGCCTTGACCTTGTCGGCATCGGCCCGGTCGGCCAGCGCCTTCAGGCTGGCGAGGCCATCGGCGACCACCGCGTCATCGCCCTCGGCCTCGCCCAGTTCGACGAATTCGACCGCGTCGGCCATTTCGGCGGAGATTTCGCGCACCGTGCCGACCGCGTCCTTTAGCAACTTCTGCTCGCGGCTGATCGCCTGCGCCTGCTTGGGATCGTTCCACAGCGCGGGGTCCTGCACGCGCGCGTCCAGCTCGTCGAGCCGGCGCAGCGCGCGGTCCCAGTCGAGCGACTTGCGCACCAGCGCAAGGGCCGCCTCGATGCGGTCGATATGGGCCTGCCCTTCGGCACGCATGGGAAGTCTCCAGAATGAATTCGGTCGCGCCGCCTAGCGCAGGCGGACAGCGAACGAAAGAGGCTTGGGAACGGAAGGGGCTAGCGGGTTAGCTGTCGAGCGCGCGCACCGTGGCCAGCGTCATGGCCACATGCTCGCGCCAGTCCATGTCCGAATGGACCATCACAACTCGCCCGTCCTGCGCAATGACATAGGACGTGCGGCTGGTCATCCCGCTGGTGCCCAGCGCCACGTCATAACCCGAAATGACCTCGGGCGTGGCGCGGCCCACGGGGAAAGCGTCGCGGCATTCCTCGCGGCTGAAACGCTGAAGCGTGGCGATATCGTCACCAGACATGCCCAGCACGGTGGCTCCGGCGGCGGTGAAATCGGGCATGGCCTCGGCAAAGGCGCGGGCTTCCAGCGTGCAGCCTTGGGTGAAGGCGCGCGGGAAGAAGTACAGCACCACCGGCCCCTCGCGCAGCTTGGCGGCCAGGTCGAAGGCATAGGTGCGCCCGGCCATCGCGGCGGTGGTGGTGAAGCGCGGCGCGGTGACGCCACGTTCGAGCGCGGCGGAGGCCGGGACGGCCATGGTCAGCGGCACGGCCAGCGCCAAAGTCAGCAACGGAGCCAAGAAAGTGCGGCGGATGATCCTCGACATGGGTTCTCGTCCTTCTCGTCTGTGCGCCCACCAGGGGCGCTAGTAGATGGGGGGCGCTAGTAGATACCGCCCTGCTCCTCGGCAAAGTCGGCCGGCGGGGTTTCGCTGTTGTCGCTGCCCTGCGCGGCGGCCGGTCCGCGTTCGCGGCGGCGCAACTGGGCCAGGATCATCGCGCGCATCTGGTCGACCTGGTCCTGCCGCTGGGTGCGGCGTGGCTCGGTGTCGGGCTTGAAGGCTTCCCAGATCACGCCGGTTTGCGGGTCACTGGTGGGCCAGCCATCGAACACGCGATTGCCGGTCCGCCGGTCGACACGGACCATCCGCACGCCGGCGGGGGCGACGAACGGGCGACCGTTCCACCGCTCGCGCGTGGCGGCGATGAATTCGCGCATGATCGGCACGGCCGTGTTGCCGCCCTGGACATAGCCGCCAAGGTTACGCGGCCGGTCGAAACCGATGTACACGCCGCCGATGATGTCGGGCGAACCGCCGACGAACCAGGCGTTGGTCGGCCCGCTGGAGGTGCCGGTCTTGCCGAACAGCGGCATGTCGAGGTCGCGCAGCCGCGTGGCGGTGCCGCGCTGGACAACGCCGGTGAGCATGTTGACGATCTGGAACGCGGTGCGGGCATCGAGCGCCTGGCGCCCACGCCGGGCGAGGCGCGGCATGGCGCTGCCGTCCCATTCGGCCATGTTGCAGCCGGTGCATTCGCGGTTGTCGCTGCGGTAGATCACCTTGCCGTCGCGATCCTGCACATAGTCGATCAGCGTTGGCTGGTTCAGCCGCCCGTGATTGACCAGCATCGAATAGGCATTGACCATCCGCAGCACGGTGGTGTCGCCCGCTCCCAGCGCGAAGGCGGGATAGGGCTGGTAGGCATTGGGCGCTGGCTCGATTCCGGCGGCGCGGAAGGTCTGCAGGACATTGTCCATGCCGGTGTCCATGGCGATGTGCACGGTCATCAAATTCTTCGACTGCTCGAGGCCATAGCGCATCGGGTATTCACCCCCGCCCCTGCTGCCGCCGAAGTTGGTGAAGCACTTTTCGCCCAGGTTGGAGCCCTGATAATAGCAATACTGGCTGTCGGGCACGAGCGTGCTCGGCGTCATCCCGTGGTCGAGCCCGGCGGCATAGACGAACGGTTTGATGGTCGATCCGGGCTGGCGCAGTGCCTGCGTGGCGCGGTTGAAATCGCTCAGCCGGAAGTCGAAGCCGCCCTGAAGCGCCAGCACGCGGCCGCTGCTGGGCTCTTCCGCGACGAATCCGCCCGACACTTCGGGCACGGTGCGCAGGCGCCAGGCATTGTCCGCCGGGGCGACGGCAATGACGTCACCCGATTTGAGAGCATCGGGCAGGCCGCCTGTCAGCTGGCTTGGCTCGCCCGAGGAGAACGCGATGCTGGCGCTGTCACCCGCGCGATCGGTCACCACGGCAACGCGCCAGTCCTGATAATCGATCGACAGGTTGGAACTGTCGAGCTGGGCCTGCAGATCGCCGTTGCCCGGGTTGAGCGTGGCGATCGGGCCGGTCCAGCCACGGTTGCCGTGATAGCGCAGCAGCGCCGCGCGCAAGGCATCGCGCGCGGCCACCTGCAGTTCGGCGTCGAGCGAGGAGCGCACCCACAGGCCGCCGGCATAGACGCTGTTGCGGCCATCCCCGGCTTCCTCGCCAAAGCGGCCGATCAGCTCGCGGCGGACTTCCTCCATGTAATACCCGGCATCGACCGTCCGTTCGGACCTGGCGCCGGTGACGATCCCCAGCGGCATGGCCTTGGCGGCATCGCGCTGGGCGACGTCGATGTGGCCGTTGTCCTCCATCTGGTCGAGCACGATGTTGCGGCGCATGGTGGCGGTATCGGCATTGCGCGCGCGGCTGTAGGTCTCCGGCGCCTTGGGCAGGATGGCGAGGAACGCCATCTCGTGCAGCTCCAGATCGTCCACATCCTTGTTGAAATAGGCGCGGCTGGCGGCCTGCACCCCAAAACTGCGCCGACCCAGCGGGATTTCGTTGAGATAGAGAGTGATGATTTCCTGCTTGGTCAGCACCTGCTCGATGCGCGTCGCCAGGACCATTTCCTTGATCTTGCGGGTGATCGAGTATTCGTTGCTGAGGAGGATGTTCTTGGCCACCTGCTGGGTGATGGTGGAGCCGCCGACGGCCCGCTCGTCCGAGCCGATCTTGGTGACATAATCGATCAGCGCGCCGACTATGCCGCCCGCGTCGATCCCGTTGTGCGTCCAGAAGGTCTCGTCCTCGGCGCTGGTATAGGCGTTGATCAGCTGAGTGGGGAAATCCTGGAACTGCAGCGCCACGCGCCGCTCACGCTCATAACGGTGAACGATCTCGCCATCGTCGCCGCGCACCACCGAGGGCAGGTTCGGCTCATACGTCAGCAGACTGCGCGCATCGGGCAGGCCGGCCAGGATGGCAAACCAGCCAACCACCGCCAGCAGCAAGCCGCCGCCCAGCGTATAGCCGCCAAACCGAAACCAACGCTTCTCGCGCCAGTGGCCCAAGAACCAGTCACGCGCCCGGCCAAGGGCACCGCCCGCCTCGCGCGTGATCCGGTAATGCAATGGCCGGTCTTGGAGTGGTTGGGCGGCGGTTTCGTCGGTCTCGGACATGGTGGCGAGGCCTTAGCATGGCGATATCGGATCGCGCCAGATTGAATGCGCGACTTGTGCCAGGGCAGCTGTTGCAGTTGCGCGAATAAAAGCGCCAATAGCTTGCCACTCGCCCGGCACGAGTTTTAGGTGAGAGCATGACCAAATTTCCGCTGATCCGACATGCGTTGCTCGCAAAGAGAACGCAGCTGGAATGCTTCGCGCTCGCAGGGCTTCTTGTGGGTGGGGCCACGGCGCTGCGGTTGGCCGTGGATCATGTGATCCCGAACATGCCGTTCATCACCTATTTTCCCTGCGTGATGATCATGGCGCTGCTGACGGATTGGCGCTGGGGTGCCCCAGTGTCCGTCGTGTCAGCGATCCTCGGCGCATCGCTGTTTAGCGGGTCCACGACCTTCGGCCTCCAGTTCGTCGCATTCCTGATTATATCGGCCATCTTCATTACCATTGCAGAACTGCTGCGGCGTTTGATCGCCGAACTCGAGGTCGCCAGGCAGGTCGCAGAGTACCAGAGCGACGAGCTGCTCCATCGGGTGGGCAATACGCTGGCAGTAGTGCAAACGATCGCTGCGCAAACGCTGCGACACTCGGCACCGGACGAGTTTATGGATGCCTTCGGCAGCCGCCTGCGGGCACTGGACAAGGCTCACACGCTGTTGCGGAAAATGGCGGTTGGCCGGTGCAGCCTGAGTATGCTCGTGCTGGAATCCTGCCAACCATTCTGTGACCGACGCACACTGAAGCCGTCGGGGCCTGATTGCCATCTGCCGGCGCAGAGCTGCGTCCCGCTGATGCATTGCCTGCACGAGCTGGCTACCAACGCGGTAATGCACGGCGCGCTGACAGCACCGGGTGGGCGCATTGCGGTCAGCTGGGTGATCGACGAGGAGGGCCGCGCCACAGTCACCTGGAACGAGGAGGGTGGACCGCCAGTTGCGCCCCCGACCCGGAAGGGAATGGGGACCGGCCTGCTGCGATCTCAGAGCGGATTGGCGGACGTGAAGCTGATCTATGCGACTGCCGGGGTGCGTTGCGTAATTGTCATCGACGGGGCGGAACTGGGATGATTGGTATGGGTACTCACCCCGCCGTGCTGGCCCGCGCAAAAAATACCCGGATCGCCCGCGCCATCGCGGCGGCGAAGGCCTGCTGACCTTCGGCCGAAGCCAGTCGCTGCGCCTCGTCCTGATTGGTGATGTAGCCGCTTTCGAACAGCACCGATGGTACATCGGGCGCGCGCAGCACGGCGAGCGCGGCGGAGCGGAGCGGCTGCTCGTGGAAATTGAGCGCCGTTTCCCCTTCGCGCACAATCAGCTCAGCAAACTGGACCGAGGATTGCGAAGTGCGGCGCTGCGACAGCTCGACCAGGATCGCGTTGACAGTGTCATCCCCGCCCGAGATATCGACTCCGTTGATGCGGTCCGCCTCGTTCTCGCGCGCCGCGAACCGCGCCGCAGCTTCGGACGATGCGACATCGGACAGCGTATAGATGCTCGCCCCGGTCACCTGGTCGCGTGTCCCCGCGGAATCGGCGTGGATCGAAACGAACAGGTCGGCGTTGAGGCGCCGCGTCACATCGACCCGCTCGGACAGCGCGAGGAAGCGGTCGTCCGCGCGGGTCATGGCGACGCGGATGCCGCCTTCCTCCAGCAACCGGTCACGCAGCGCCCGCGCAAGACCCAGCACCAGCGTCTTTTCGGTAAAGTCGACCCCGCTCGCCCCGGGATCGTGGCCACCGTGGCCGGCGTCGATCACCACCAGCGGACGGGTGGAATCGGGTGGCCCCTGCACTTCGGGCAAGCCCAGCTCACTACCCGGTTCGGGCAGTTCGACACGGATCACATAGTCGCGCCCCAACAGCGGCAGCGGGATCACCTGGCCAAGCGCAAAGGCCCCCGCCAGCACCAGCACGGGTGCCAGGAACAGCATTACGATCTGCAACCGGTACAGGCTCAAGCCACGACCCCCAAATTTCCTTCAGTTGTAGGTCCATCAGACCCTGTATGAGCGCGCAGGCCCTATGCGTCCCTTAGGCTGCTATTCACCATTAAGGTGCAGCAGAGCCAAGGGATTTCTGCCGCTCGCTGCAACACTGTTGCCGTGGCGGTTCCCAAATGCTAGCCGTCTGGCCGCGCCGGACAATTCTTGTTCCGGACAGCCCCGGCACCGCCACGGCACCAGTACACGACAGGTCTGGTCTCACGGCTTGCCGGCCACGCTTACAGGTTGATGCAACGATGACGAGCAGGAGCCAGATTGTCAGCCAGGGGCCACAAGCCCCGGTGCTGGCACTTGGTGCTCCGACGCAGGCCAATTGCCTGCGACTCGCTGCCGCGGCAGACACATTCCGCAGCGCGTCCTCCCCGGCTACCCTTGTGGTGGGCCACGGACGCGCCAAGAACCCTTTCCCCGCCTGGTCCGGTTTGTGCCGTATCGCACGGGGATTCCACACAAATCGGCATGCTCTGTGGGCGCCCGACTCCAAGCGAGTGGGCGAGCCACGAGGATCACATGCCCGGAGAAATTTAAATGGCTACGCGCATGCTTATCGATGCGCGCCACCCGGAAGAAACGCGGGTGGCGGTGCTCAAGGGAAATCGGATTGAGGAATTCGACTTTGAATCTGCTGAACACAAGCAGATCAAGGGCAATATCTATCTCGCCAAGGTTACTCGGGTAGAACCCAGCCTGCAGGCGGCGTTCGTCGATTTCGGCGGCAACCGGCACGGGTTCCTCGCGTTCGGCGAAATTCACCCTGACTATTACCAGATCCCGTCCGAGGATCGCGCCCGGCTGATCGCCGAGGAGCAGGCCGCTGCCGATGAGGAAGCCGCCCTGCGCGCCGAGGAAGACGACGACGAGGATGACTACGAAGGCGACGACTACGGCGACGACGACGACCTCGGCGGCGTGGAAGAAATCGACACCTCCGAAAAGGACGATGTCGCGACCATCGAGGATGGCCTCGTTGACGGCCTCGTTGCCAATGGCGACGATGACGACGACGATGATGGCGAGGATGCCGACTACCCGTCGTCCAGCGACGGCGACCCTGAGGTCGATGACGAGCAGGGCGCGCGCGACTATTACGAAGGCGACGAGCCGGACGACAGCGAGGAAGCCGGAGAAGAAGCTGGCGAAAGCAGCGAAGGCGACAACCGCCAGCGCGGCCGGGGACGCGGTCGGGGTCGTGGTGGCGATCGTGGCCGCAATGGTGACCGGGGTGGCGATCGGGGTGGCCGGGGCACCAAGCGCCAGGGCCAAGGCCAAGGCCGCCGCCAAGGTGGTTCGAGCCGCGCGAAGGAAATCGACGACGTGCGCGCCAAGCGCCAGGCCTTGCGCCGTCGCTACAAGATCCAGGACGTCATCCAGCGCCGCCAGGTCCTGCTGGTGCAAGTCGTCAAGGAAGAACGCGGCAACAAGGGCGCCGCGCTGACCACCTATCTGTCGCTGGCCGGCCGCTATTGCGTGCTGATGCCCAATTCCAGCCACGGCGGCGGCATTTCGCGCAAGATTTCCAGCGGGTCGGACCGCAAGCGCCTGAAGCAGATCGTCAACGAACTGACTTTGCCGAAATCGATGGGCCTGATCGTGCGCACTGCCGGGCTGCAGCGCAACAAGACCGAGATCAAGCGTGACTTCGATTACCTCGCCCGCCTGTGGGACGGCATCCGCGAGACCACGCTGGCGGCCAGCGCCCCGGCTGCGATCCATTCCGACAGCGACCTGATCAAGCGCGCCATCCGCGACATCTACAACCGCGAGATCGAGGAAGTGGTCGTCGAGGGCGAGGAAGGCTATCGCTCCGCCCGCGACTTCATGAAGATGCTGATGCCCAGCCATGTGCGCCGGGTGAAGGCCTATTCCGACCCGGTGCCGCTGTTCCAGCGCTATGGCGCGGAAGACCAGCTTTCGGCAATGTATGACCCGGTCGTGCAGCTCAAGAGCGGCGGCTATCTGGTGATCAATCCCACCGAAGCACTGGTATCGATTGACATCAACTCGGGCCGTTCGACCAAGGAACACGGGATCGAGGCGACCGCGCTCAACACCAACCTCGAAGCCGCGCGCGAAATCGCCCGCCAGCTGCGCCTGCGCGATATGGCCGGGCTGGTGGTGATCGATTTCATCGACATGGAGCACACCGGGAACATCCGCAAGGTCGAGCGGGCGATGAAGGATTCGCTGAAGAACGACCGCGCGCGCATCCAGGTGGGCCGCATCTCGGGCTTCGGGCTGATGGAGATGAGCCGCCAGCGCCTGCGCACCGGCGTGCTCGAGGCGACCACGCGCTCGTGCCCGCACTGTGACGGCACCGGCCTGGTCCGCACCGCCAGCAGCGCCAGCCTGTCCGCATTGCGCTTCATCGAAGACGAGGCGGCCAAGGGCAAGGGCACTATCATTACGCTTTATGCCAGCACCGAGGCAGCGATTTACCTGCTCAATGCCAAGCGCGCCGATCTGGCAGAGATCGAGCATCGTTACGGCGTGATCGTGCAGATCGTGCCCGAAGGTGAGGACGAAGGCTCCAAGATGCGCGTTCTCTCATCCGGCCCGCGCCCGACCGAACCGCCCAAGTTCGAGCCGATCGTGTTCGCCGAAGAGGAGGACCTCGACGACGAGATCGAAGAAGACGAGGACGAGGAAGACGACACCGAGGACCGCCGTCCGCGCGACCGTGAGGATCGCGACGACAATGGTGCCGATGATCGTGGTGGCCGTGACCGCAACAAGCGTCGCCGTCGCCGTGGTGGCCGCAATCGTGGCGGCGAGCGCGAGGAAGGCGACCGCGATGGCGCAGATGCCGAGCCGCGCGAAGCTGGCAACGAAGCCGAAGGCGAAGCTAGCGATGACGAACCCCGTGCCACTCGCGAAGGCGAGGAAGATGCGCGCGATGGCGAACGGCCCAAGAAGCGCCGTCGGCGTGGTGGTCGCGGTCGTGGTCGTCGGCGTGAGAACGAGGAAGGCGAAGGTGCCGAGAACGGCGCTGACGCCGATGCCGAACCGGCGGAAGAAGCTCCCGCACCGGAGCCGGAAGCCGAGGAAGCGCCCAAGCCCAAGCGTCGCAGCCGCAGCAAGAAGGTGGCCGACGAGGTCGAGCCTGTAGCAGAGGAAGCCGTGGCTCCGGTGGACGAAGCTCCTGCCGCCGCCGAGGAGGCCCCCACCCCCAAGCGCCGCAGCCGCGCCAAGAAGCCTGTCCTGAGCGAAGCCGAAGGGACCGAGGCCGAAGTGGTCGCCGAGCCCGAAACCGCAGCGGAGGTCGAAGCCGCTCCGGTGGCCGAGGCTGAGGAAGATGCCCCCGCCAAGCCCAAGCGCGCACCGCGCCGCGCCAAGGCGAAAGCTGAGGACAGCGACGCTCCCGCTACGCAGGAGCCCGAAGCAGCCGATGGCGCATCCCGCCGCGGCGGCTGGTGGCAGC
>JBDSUF010000025.1:0-57645 GCA_039927835.1 Alteraurantiacibacter sp. | reverse complement strand
ACGCGCAGAACTTGCGCGATTCGGGCGTCAAGGACGTCGCCATCGCGCTGCGCCCCGGCTCGGCCAGCGCCAAGAAGGCCGAAGGTGCCGGCTTCACGGTCATGTCCAACGCCGATGCGGCCAAGTGGGCCGACATTCTGATGGTGCTCGCGCCGGACGAGACCCAGGCGGCGATCTGGGAGAACGACATAAAGGGCAACCTGAAACCCGGCAGCGCGCTTGCTTTCGCGCACGGCCTGAACATCCACTTCGGGTTGATCGAAGCCCCCACCAACATCGACGTGATCATGATCGCGCCCAAGGGCCCGGGCCACACTGTGCGCGGCGAATACGTCAAGGGCGGCGGCGTGCCGTGCCTGATCGCGGTTCACCAGGACGCCAGCGGCAACGCGCATGACGTGGCGCTGGCCTATGCCAGCGGCGTTGGCGGCGGCCGTTCGGGCGTGATCGAGACGAACTTCAAGGAAGAGTGCGAGACCGACCTGTTCGGCGAGCAGGCCGTGCTGTGCGGCGGCATCACTCACCTGATCCAGGCCGGGTTCGAAACGCTGGTGGAGGCCGGTTACGCCCCCGAGATGGCCTATTTCGAGTGCCTGCACGAAACCAAGCTGATCGTCGATCTGCTGTACGAAGGCGGCATCGCCAACATGCGCTATTCGATCAGCAACACCGCCGAATATGGTGACATCACCACCGGCCCGCGCATCATCACCGCCGAAACCAAGGCCGAAATGAAGCGCGTGCTGGCCGATATCCAGAGCGGTCGGTTCGTGAAGAACTTCGTGCTCGACAACCGCGCCGGCCAGCCTGAACTGAAGGCCGCCCGCAAGGCTGCCGAGGCCCACCCGATCGAGCAGACCGGCGCCGCCCTGCGCGCCATGATGCCGTGGATCGGCAAGAACAAGCTGGTCGATCAGGCCAAGAACTGATCGCCGCCTCTTTTCCGTCACCCGACCATTCGAAAAGGTCCCTGCCCCACAGTCAGTTGGGGCGGGGGCCTTTTTGATTCTGGCAATAGTGCGACAATTCACGACAATCTGTCCATCGCTGGTGCTGGACATTGGCGCTCCTCGTCGCCAAACTGGGTATCGGACATTTCTCCGAGAGGATCCCCTATGCGCAAGACCCTGCTTTCCCTCGCCGCCGCTGCTGGCGTGGCCACCCTTGGCGTTGGCGCCCTGTACGCTCAGCCCGGCCCGCCCGCCCCGGCGCTCAACCCTGCCGCTGCCACCAGCGGCACCTACACCACCGATGCCGCGCACTCGATGGTCGGTTTCGAGGTCAACCACCTCGGCTTCAACGACTATTACGGCATGTTTGGCGATGTGGCCGCCACGCTGACGCTCGACACGGCGGACATCACCAAGTCCACGCTCGATGCGACCATCCCGATCGCTTCGGTGACCGTGCCCAGCGCCGGCCTGCACGATCACCTGCTGCGCGCGGGCCGCGATGGCGGGGCGCCCGATTTCTTCGGCCCCACCCCCACCGCCGCGCATTTCGTGTCGACCATGGTCCACTCGACCGGCCCGACGACCGCGCACATCATGGGCGATCTAACGCTTAACGGCGTGACCAAGCCGGTCACCATCCAGGCCGAACTGGTCGGCATGGGCACCAACGGGATGAGCCGCAAGGAAACCTTGGGCTTCCACGGCACGACCACGATCAAGCGGTCGGAATGGAACATGGGCTTTGGCGTTCCGTTCGGCATCGGCGACGATGTTGACCTGAACATCAGCGTGGCGTTCGAGAAGCAGTAAGCACTCTCCCAGCAACGCCCCAATCCACGCACGGCGCGCGGTTCCCATCGGGGAATCGCGCGCTTTGCGTTTGGGCGTGCTGGACATTTGGTAACCATCTGCGCATATGCTGCCCGCATGAGCACTCGCGAGATCCTATCGCTGCTTCGACTTACACGCCCTTAGGCGTGCCATTGCCCGCGCAACTGTTGCGCCGGGATGCTGCCTAAGGGCCGTTTCACCACAGTTGCAATCAAGCCGCGCCACTTGCCGCGCGGCGTATAAGCGATAAGGGCAGTTGTCATGCCGATGCTCAAGGACCCGAGCCGAAAATACCACGCCTTCCCGCAGATCAACCTGCCGGACCGCCAGTGGCCTTCGCGCACCATCACCAAGCCCCCGCGCTGGCTGTCGACCGACCTGCGCGACGGCAACCAGTCGATCATCGACCCGATGGACGCGGTCAAGAAGCAGCGCTTCTTCGATCTGCTGGTCGAGGTCGGCGTGAAGGAGATCGAGGTCGGCTTCCCCAGCGCGGGCGCGACCGAGTTCGACTTCATCAACGGCCTCGTCCGCTCGGGCACGGTGCCGGAGGACGTGGTCATCCAGGTGCTCACCCAGTCGCGCGAAGATCTGATCAAGCGCAGCTTCGAGAGCCTCGAAGGCGCGCATTCGGCCATTGTCCACCTGTACAACGCGGTCAGCCCGGCGTGGCGGGACATCGTGTTCCGCATGAGCAGGGACGAGGTCCGCCAGATCGCCGTCAAGGGCGCGCAATGGCTGGCCGACGAGGCCGCCAGGCGCCCCGGCACCCGTTGGCAATTCGAGTACAGCCCCGAGACATTCTCCACCGCCGAGCTCGATTTCAGCCTCGAGGTCTGCGAGGCGGTGATGCAGGTGCTGGCGCCCACGCCGGACAATCCGGTGATCCTCAACCTGCCGGCCACGGTCGAGGCGGCGACGCCCAACGTCTATGCCGATCAGATCGAGTATTTCTGCCGCAACCTGCCCAACCGCCAAAGCGCGGTGATCAGCCTGCACACGCACAACGACCGCGGCACCGGCGTGGCGGCGGCTGAGCTGGCCTTGATGGCGGGCGCCGACCGCGTCGAAGGCTGCCTGTTCGGCAATGGAGAGCGCACCGGCAACTGCTGCCTCGTCACCGTGGCGATGAACCTGTACACCCAGGGCATCGATCCGGGGCTGGACTTCAGCGATATCGACAAGGTCATCGAGACGGTCGAATACTGCAACCAGCTGCCCGTGCACCCGCGCCACCCCTACGGCGGCGAACTGGTGTTCACGGCGTTTTCCGGCAGCCATCAGGATGCGATCAAGAAGGGGTTCGAGGCGCAGGGCCAGCGCAACGATCCGCTGTGGCGCGTGCCCTACCTGCCGATCGATCCGGCGGACCTCGGCCGCAGCTACGAAGCCGTCATCCGCGTCAACTCGCAGAGCGGCAAGGGCGGTTTTGCCTGGGTGCTCGAGCAGGACCAGGGCCTCAAGCTGCCCAAGAAGATGCAGGGCGATTTCAGCCGTCACGTGCAGAAGATGGCCGATGAGCTGGGGCGCGAACTCAACGCCGCCGACATCTGGCAATGCTTCCGCGAGGCCTATTTTGTCGGCGACGTGCCCAAGCGCTTCCGGTTGGTCGATTACCAGGAAAGCAAGGCCAGCGACGGCACCCACCTGTTTACCGGGACAATCCTCGTCGACGGGCAGGAACAGCGCATCTCGGGGCGCGGCAAGGGCCTGCTGTCGACCATCCTGGCCACCATGCGTGAGGCATTCGGGCTCGATTTCGAGGTGCTCGACTACGTTGAGCACGCGCTCGGATCAGGAATAGACGCACGCGCCGCTGCCTATATCGAATGCCGCCTGCCCGACGGGCGCAGCGGCTGGGGCGTGGGCATCGACCAGGACGTGGCCACCGCCAGCGTGCGGGCCATTCTCTCGGCCGCCAACGGGTGCTCCGCTCCGCCAGCTAGGTGATCATACCGGGGAGGGCACCAGCCCTTTGCGCATGCGTGTGCTTCATGACCGGTGGTAGCCCCCAACTGCCAGCGGACATATGCTCGAACACCTCGCCCTTGCCCTGTCCCTGATCGCCATCGCCGGGCTCGCTTTGCTGTGGGTCCGGCGACGGCCGATCGGGCGCGTGTCCCCCTCGGCTGCCTTCGTTTCTCCGGCCCCGCCCGCCCCCGGCGAAGCGGCCATGCTGGAGGCGTTGTGCCAGGACTTCCGCGCGCGGACCAACGGCATCGTTGGGCTGGCCGAACTGCTGGTGGCCGCGCCGCTGGCCGAGGACCAGCAGCATCAGGCCGAGCTGATCGCCGACAGTGGGCGCACGATGATCCGGCTGTTGGGCGACGTGCTCGACGTGACGCGGATCGATGCCGCCGGGCTGCAATTGCAGGCCGAATCAACCGACCTGCGCGAAGTGCTGGAGCATCACGTCAACCTGATGCGGGCAAGCGCCCGGGCGCGCGGGCTGGCGCTGTCGCTGATGGTCGACGATGCCGTGCCGCCCAGCGTGCTGCTCGATCGCACGCGGCTGCGGCAGGTGCTGCTCAACCTTATCGGCAACGCGATCAAGTTTACCGAACGCGGCTCGATCGACGTGCAGGCGCGGTTGGCGCAGACCGCCAGCGGACCGCAATTGGCGATTTCGATCGTCGACCCCGGAGCGGGCATCGCGCGCGAGCGTCAGGCCGAAATCTTCCAGCCGTTCTTCCGCCATTCCCGCGTCCACCCCGCCGCGCCGCGCACCACCAGCGGCACCGGGCTCGGTCTCGCCCTGTCGAGCCGTATCGTCGAGGCAATGGGCGGCGAGATTGCGCTGGAGAGCGCGCCCGGCCTCGGTAGCTGCTTCACCGTGCGCCTGCCGATGATCGAGGCGGTCGAGCAATCCGCCACGCGCGAGCTTGCTGCGCGCTATCGTCAACGCAAGGATGCGCTGTTCGCCGCGCTGCACGCCGCCGTGATGCGCCCCACCGATCGCGCTGCGGAGGCCGATTGGACCGCGCTTGCCACCCAGCTCCAGCGCCTGGCCGGCGTCGCCGCAAATTTCGGTGACGAGCCGCTGGGTACCCTCGCCCGGCGATTACACGGCGAATTGCGCAGCGAGGGCGATGCCCGCAAATCGCGCGAGCTGCTGGTGCGCAACTGGGCCGCCTTGCAGGCCGTGCGTTAGTCCCCAACCTCCGGATCGCTCGCCGCCCACAGGGCTTCGACCATGGCATCCAGTTCGCTGAAGTCGAGCGTCTGCCAGCCCGGATCGCGCCGGTTGAGGCGGGACAGCATCTTGCCCGGTTGCAGCAGACTGCGACGCAGGGTCTGCTGCAACAGCCGCAAACGCATCACCAGCTCGCGCTGCGCGGCTTCGGGACCGCGCCGCCGGTCCGCTTGCCAGCCCGCCTCGAACTGCCCGACGCGCTCGATCACAAGCTGGTTGTAATGCGCGTGCGGCCCGCGATGCAGCGGCAGGCCGAGCACTTGCGCGGCTTGCTCCATTGCCGGAAGCAGCAGACCGTTCGTCCGGAAATCGTCCAGTCCGAGCCGCTCGCGGCCAAAGGTGTCCGCAATGCGAGTGAACCAGCTGCGCGTGAGCAGCTGGCGCGGCAACAGGTGGTGGCGCTGCATCCCCGCGCGGTATCCGGGCGTGCCCGGCGCATTGACCGAGCGAAATGGCAGTGACGTGCGCGCATCCGGCGCCGGCGGACACGGCGCTGGCGACTTCGCTCGCCGATCGTCTACCGCGACCCGCTCCGGACGCGAACCAGTCGTTGCTGCAAATCGGGCTCGAGCAACAGCATTTCGCCCGATGGTCCGGTGAGTGACTGGGTCTGCTCGATCGGTCCCGTCTCGACCAGCCAATGCAGCAAGCGCACCGCCAGCTTGGCCGCCTGCGCCCGGTCGCAGGCGATGGCCTTGTCGAGCACCAGCTCCTGTCCGGTGAACAGCGCCAGCCCCTCGCTGATCATCGTGTCATCGGCCTGCGGCACCAGTGCCGTCAGGCCCAGCCCCGGAAAAGGGCCGCCGCCGATCCAGCGCGTAATCCCCTCGCGGAAATAGGCGGGCGATGAGACCGCGCGCGCCGGCTTCCACAGCACCCCTCGTAAGCCTTCGAGCGTCGCCAATTCGGCCGCCAGCCAGGCGAGGCAACGGACCACCGGGATCATCGGCCCGCCACTGACGAGATGCGGCCCGGGCACCAGCCGCAGCGCCTCGCACGAGGCAAGATCGACGCTTTGTTCAAACCCGTAAAAGTGCGCCCCCTCGTCGGGCACTTCTCCAGGACCGGGAGCCAGGCCCGAGAGATCGAAGGTGAGGCCGTTGGCCAGCAGTTCCGCCCAGTGTCGCCCGCCGACGCTGCGACCGGCATCGGGACCGACGCCGTCGACTTCGGATTCCAGGGTGACCGCGAACTGACCCTGCTTCAGCGAATGCCCGACGATGTCGGACACGCGCGGTCGCTGGCCGGCTGCGAACAGCAGCACGACGGCATTGTCCAGCCTCTCACCAACAGGGCGCTGAGCTAGAGCGATGGCCTGCAATCTCCTCGATCCGGGCAACACCGGTTTTCAATTGGTTCTCCAACCAGCCTGCCTATGCGAATTTCGTTTCAAGTCAAACCGGTGTGATCGGTGCTCTCCCAGCCGTGCCGGAGTCGGACGCCTTTGAATTGGCGCAAGGGCTTTCTAGCACCACAAGTTTTGTATACTTGCAACGCCATGGCCACCACCACCGCTATCCTGGGAATAGACCAATCACTGTCCGGCAAGAGCTGGCAATGGCTGGGCGGGCCGATGCAACTGGCCGGAGGCATGGCCGGCAACGGGGTCGACATCATCGGACAGCTGCTGCTGGCGCGCGGCGTTCCCATGGCCGATCTGGCCCAACATCGCGATCCGTCGCTGCGCAATTTCCTGCCCGATCCGTCGCACTTCGCCGACATGGACCGCGCTGCCGAGCGCCTGGCCGAAGCGGTGATCAGCGGCGAAAAGGTGACCGTGTATGGCGACTATGACGTCGATGGAGCGACCAGCGCAGCGCTGTTGATCCGGCTGCTGCGCATGCTCGGCCACGATGCCGGGCATTACATCCCCGATCGCCTGCTCGAAGGCTACGGCCCCTCGGGCGAGGCGCTGGTGCGGCTGGGGCAGGATGGATCGAGCCTGATCGTCACCGTCGATTGCGGGGCGATGGCGCACGAGGCATTGGGCGCGGCGCACGATGCCGGGATCGACGTGATCGTGGTCGATCATCACAAGTGCTCGCCCGAGCTGCCGCGGGCCTATGCACTGGTCAATCCCAACCGGCTCGACGAGAGCGCCATCGGCACCGCGCATGGCCATCTGGCGGCTGTCGGCGTGGCCTTCCTCTTGGCCGTGGCGCTGGTGCGGACCTTGCGCGGGCGCGGCTTCTTCGCCGGGCGGCCAGAGCCCGACCTGTTCGCCCTGCTCGACCTGGTGGCGCTGGGCACCGTGGCCGATGTGGCGCAAATCCGCGGGCTCAACCGCGCTTTCGTGGCGCAAGGGCTCAAGGTCATGGCCAAGCGCCGCAACGTGGGTATGGCCGCGCTGATCGACGCCTCGCAGCTGTCGCGCCCGCCCTCGTGCAGCGATTGCGGCTTTGCGCTGGGGCCACGGATCAATGCCGGCGGGCGCGTGGGCGAGGCGACGCTGGGCGTGCGCCTGCTGACCACCGAGGACCCGGCAGAGGCGCTGGCCATCGCCCAGCAGCTTTCGCGTTTGAACGAGGAGCGCCGGGGCATCGAGGCGGTGGTGCAGGAAGCCGCCGAGGCGCAATTGGCCGGGCAGCACAACCGCGCGGTCCACGTGGTCGCCGGGCGCGGCTGGCATCCCGGCGTGATCGGCATCGTCGCCGGACGGATCAAGGAAAAGACCGGCAAGCCCTCGGTGGTTATCGCGCTCGACTGCGAGGATGGTCCTCTCGGCGAGTCTTGGGGCAAGGGCTCGGGCCGCTCGATCGGCGGCGTTGATCTGGGCGAAGCGATAATCGGCGCGGCCAAGGCCGGGCTGCTGGTCAAGGGCGGCGGCCACGCGATGGCGGCGGGGCTGACCGTGGCCGAAGACAAGCTGGAGGAATTCACCGCCTGGCTGGAGGACCGGCTGGCCGGGCCGGTCTCGCGCGCGGCCAGCAGCCAGGTGCTGCGGCTGGACCTGGCGCTGGCCCCGCGCGGGCTGACCCCGGAGCTGGTCGAAACGCTCGATCAGGCCGGACCGTTCGGGATCGGCTGGCCCGGCCCGCGCGTGGCCGTGGGGCCGGTGCGGCTGGTCAAGGCGGACATCGTGGGGACCGATCACTTGCGGGTGATCGCGGCGGGCGACGATGGCGCCAGCTTCAAGGCGATTGCCTTTCGCGCGGCGGAAACGACGCTGGGGCAGACGCTGCTGCACGGTGCGCGCGGGCGCAAGCTGTGGCTGGCGGGGCGACCTAAGGTGGACGACTGGGGCGCGCGACCGGCGGCCGAACTGCACCTTGAAGACGCCGCCTGGGCCGACTGATCCACCGTGCCGCACGGCAGGGCTTGACCGCTTCCCCGCGCACCCCTAAGTGCGCCGCTCGCACCGCTGTGGCCCCATCGTCTAGCGGTTAGGACGCGGCCCTTTCACGGCTGAAACACGGGTTCGATTCCCGTTGGGGTCACCACCGGTGCGCGATAGACCCTGTGCCCGCAAATGGGCATTTGGCCCCTTCGTCTAGCGGTTAGGACGCGGCCCTCTCACGGCTGAAACACGAGTTCGATTCTCGTAGGGGTCACCAGGCAGTCACAAATCACTCCCGCAGCGTTTGCCAGTAGTCGCCCGGCCAGCTTGCCATTATGGGCAGCGCGATGGAATACCTGCGCATCCCTGCCGGCGGCTTGGCCGTGGCCGTGGCTACCGGCGGCGCGATGCTGGTCGCCGGGGTCGATTGGCTGGTGGTGACGGGCGTCGTGGTGGTCTGGTGCGCCTCGTTTTGGCTGGCCCAGTCGCCTCCGCCGCAACCCGCCCCGCCCCCCGGCGACGGCCTGCAGTTTACCCACGCCGGCATGCGTGAACTGCTCGAGAACACCGGCCTGCCGATGATGATGCTCGATGGCGAGCGGATCATCCTCGCCAACAAGGCCGCGCGTGAGGCCATCGGCGGGCACGTCATCGGGCAGGACGCGCGAGTCGCCTTCCGCCATCCGGTGGCGGTCGAACTGCTCGCGCGCAAGGACGGCGGCAGCGCCGACATCCAGGGGCTGACCGGGCCGCGCAGTATCTGGCACATGTCGCGCCAGCCGATCGACCAGCGCTACAGCCTGATCGAGCTGGTCAACCGCACGGCAGAAGCCGACATCAGCCGCGCGCACACCGATTTCGTGGCCAACGCCAGCCACGAGCTGCGCACCCCGCTGGCCTCGATCATCGGCTACATGGAAACGCTGGCCGACAAGGGCGAGGACATGCCCCGCCCTCAGGCGATGAAGTTCTATACCACAGTGCTGCGTGAGGCGCGGCGGCTGGCCTCGCTGGTCGACGACCTGATGTCATTGAGCCGGGTCGAGGCGGAAAAGCACGATCAGCCGCGCGACGCTGTCGATCTGGTGCAACTGGTCCGCCAGGCCGCGCGCGACGGCGCCGGGCCGGACCGCATGGCGCGGCTCAAGTTCGAGCTGGGCGCCGAAAAGCTTGGCGTGCGCGGCGATCGCAACCAGCTGGAGCAACTGGTCCGCAACCTGGTCGACAACGCGATGAAGTATGGCGCGGCCGACAGCGATGTGACCGTTGCCGTCGGTGCAACCGAGCGCGGCACCGCGCTGCTGACCGTGCGCGACCGGGGCGACGGCATCCCCGCCGAGCACATCCCGCACCTGACCCGGCGGTTCTATCGCACCGACCCCAGTCGCAGCCGCGCGGCGGGCGGAACGGGCCTCGGCCTCGCGATCGTCAAGCATATTGTCGAACGCCATCGCGGCCAGCTCGACATCGCCAGCCAGATCGGCAGTGGCACCACGGTGAGCGTGACCTTGCCGCTGCTGGCGGACTGACTGCGCACAACCCGGGGATGACCCGGCCCGGGGATAACTCGGTAAAGTGTCACAAAAGTGCAATGTAGCGGTCATAGATGCGCCTCATCGTTGTCACATCAGTGTCAGAACTGGAGTTTCCCTTGTCCAAGACCCTCGCCGCCATGCTGCTCTCCAGCACGCTGCTCATTGCTCCGTCGGCCCACGCTCAGGATGATGTGGTCGCCGCACTGCGCGCGCAGATCACGGCCATGCAGGCGCAGATCGACGCCTTGTCGAGCAGGCTGGACGGAGTCGAGGTGCAGACAGCAGCGACCGAGCAACAGGTTGCCGCGACAAGCGAGGCGATTGCCGCCGTGGCCGTGGCCACCACCGCCGCTCCCGTGGCCACCACCGCCGCTCCCGCTGCCCCGCCCGCCTATTCGGTCGCGTTTCGCGGTGGGCCGGAAGTGACCGCGCCCGGCGGGTGGAGCTTCAAGCCGCGCGGCCGCTTGCAGGTCGACGCGGGACTGCTCGATGCCCCCGCTGGCATCACCGACCGCAGCGCCGGGTTCGGTTCGGAATTCCGCCGCCTCTACCTCGGTGTCGATGGCAAGATCCCCGGCGGCTTCGGCTATCGCGTCGAAGCCGATTTTGCCAACAGCACGGTGGAACTGACCGACGTCTACCTGACCTATCAGGCGAGCAGCGACGTGGTCCTGACCGTGGGCCAGATGAAGCCATTCTGGGGTCTGGAGGAAATGACCAGCGACCTGTTCACCAGCTTTACCGAGCGGGCGGCAGTGAACACCGCATTCGGTTTCGAGCGGCGCCTCGGCGTGGCCGCGACCTACAGCAAGGGTCCGCTGCTGGTGCAGGGCGGCGTGTTTACCGACAACGTGGCCGACCTGAACAACGACGAGAACAATTCGCTGTCGTTCAACGGCCGCGTGGTGTTTGCCCCCCAGGTGGCGGGCGGCACGCTGCATCTGGGCGGCTCGGCCAACGTGCACAATCTCAACAACTCGGCCACCACGGTGCGCTATCGCACGCGGCCCTTCGCCCACACTGCGGACCTGCGTTTCGTCGATACCGGCAATGTGACCGCAGTGGGCGAGAACGGCTATGGGCTGGAATTGGCCTATAATCGCGGTCCGTTCCACGTCGCATCCGAATACCACTGGCAGCACGTGCGCGGCGGAGTGGCCGGGACAGATGCCACGTTCGATGGCGCTTACATCGAGGCTGGCCTGTTCCTGACGCAAGGCGATACCGTGACCTATCGCGGCGGCGCCTTCGATCGCACCCGGCCCCGGCGCGGTATCGACGCCGGTGGCCCGGGCGCCTGGCAGGTTAACCTGCGCTATGACACGCTGGACCTGACCGATCTGCCGGTGCGCGGCGGGACGCAGGATGGCTACTCCGCCTCGCTGGTGTGGGTGCCGACCGATTACACCCGCGTGATCCTCAATTATGGCCACCTCGAATATCGCGACGCCTTCATCGCGCTGACCGGTGGCGGGCGCGATTACAGCGCCGATGCTTTCGGCCTGCGCGGGCAGTTCGATTTCTGAGTAATCGCTGCCGGGTTGTGACCGCGAAATGTCCGGCATCTGTCTTTGAACCGTAACACACCGCCAGTACCGCGCGGATCAACCGATGAAGTGGACCTGTGAAATGCATAAGACGTTCAAATTTGCGATTGCCGCGCTGGGTGCAGTGTCGCTGGCCGCTTGCGGCAGCGGCGACAGCGCCTCCTCTGGCGGCGGCACCATCCGCGTGGTAGGCTCGTCCACCGTGTACCCGTTCTCGACGGTGGTGTCGGAAACCTTCACGCGCAACTTCCCCGATTTTGCCGCCCCGCTGATCGAATCGAACGGCTCTGGTGCGGGCATCGGCCTATTCTGTGAAGGCGCTGGCCCCGATACCCCCAGCATTGCCAACGCCTCGCGCCGGATGAAGCTGTCGGAATTCGAGACCTGCCAGGCCAATGGCGTCACCAACGTGACCGAAATCCAGGTCGGCCTCGATGGCATCGCCTTCGCTTCGGCCAATGGCGGCATCCAGATGAACCTGACGCCGGAGATTATCTATCGCGCGCTGGCCGCCAGCCCGTTCGGCGAAGAGCAGACGGCGACCAACTGGAACGATGTCGATCCCTCGCTGCCCGCCCTGCCGATCCTCGTCTATGGCCCGCCGTCCACCTCCGGCACGCGCGATGCGCTGAAGGAGCTGGTGCTCGAAGTCGGCTGCAAGACCAACCCGGAAATGGCCGCGCTGAAGGACAGCGACGAGGACCGCTACAAGCAGCTTTGCACCGAAGTGCGCAGCGACGGCGCCTATGTCGACCAGGGCGAGCAGGACAACCTGATCGTGCAGAAGATCGAAGGCAATGCCAACGCTGTCGGCGTGTTCGGCTATTCGTATCTCGAGGAGAACCTCGACCGGCTGCACGGCCTGACGATGAACGGCGTCGAGCCGACCTACGACAACATCGCCAGCTTCGCCTATCCCGGCGCGCGCCCGCTCTACATCTACGTCAAGAAGGACCACGTCGACGCCATCGCCGGCCTGCGTGAATTCCTCGCGACCTGGGCCGAAAGCTGGGGACGCGATGGTCCGCTGGCCGCTATCGGTCTTGTCGCCAGCCCGGACGACGTTATGGCGCGTAGTGCCGCTGCGGTGAACGACCTGCCGGTCCTCACCGCCGCCGACTTCCAGTAAGGACCCGCCAAGCCCGCCATGTCACCTGCAATCCTGCTTTTCCTGGCCATCGGGCTCGGGCTGGCCGGATGGCTGGTGGCGCGGGCGCGGGCATGGCGTTTCAAGCGTGAGGCGGACCCCAAGGGTCCAAATGGGGGCCGCCTCGCCGCTTTGCCGGTCTATCACGCCTGGTATGCCGGGCTGTGGATCGGCTTGCCGATGTTGTTATTTGCCGGCTTGTGGAACGCGATTTCGGGCAACCTGAGCCTGCAGCACGTGTTGGGGCAGGATGCCGCGCGCGGCTTGCCCGCGTTCGGCCTGCGCCGCGATGCCATGCTGGGACAGGCGCAGGACGTGGTGAACGGCCTTGCCTCGACCACCGCCATCCCCGAAGCGCAGGCGCTGGTCGAGCCGCTGCGCGACGCAACCATGCTCTACGGCTGGATCGGGCTGGCGGTAACGCTGCTGCTCGGCCTTGCGGGGGGAGCATGGGCGTTCACCCGCCAGAAGCCCGATTTCGCCGCGCGCACCCGCGTGGAAGGCGGCGTGCTGGTAGTACTGTTCCTCGCCTCGCTGGTGGCGATCCTGACCACCTTCGGCATCTTCGTGACCCTGGTGTTTGAAACGATCCGCTTCTTCGGCATGGTCAGCCCGTTCGATTTCCTGCTCGGCCTGCACTGGGCGCCCGATCCAATGGCCAGTTCCACCACCCCCGATGGCAGCCGCTACGGGGCGATCCCGCTGTTCTGGGGCACGATCTTCATTGGTGCGATCATCGCAATGATCGTGGCCATCCCGCTCGGCCTGCTGAGCGCGATCTACCTGACGCAATATGCCGATCCGCGCTGGCGCCAGTGGATCAAGCCCGCGCTGGAGCTGCTCGCGGGCGTGCCCACCGTGGTCTACGGCTATTTCGCCGCGCTGACCGTGGCCCCGGCGATCCGCGACTTCGCGCTCGCCATCGGCATTTCCAGCGCTTCGAGCGAGAGCGCACTCGCCGCCGGGCTGGTGATGGGGATCATGATCATCCCGCTGGTCTCGTCGCTGGCCGACGATTCGATCACCGCCGTACCGCAAGCCATGCGCGATGGCAGTCTGGCGATGGGCGCGACCACCAACGAGACCATCCGCCGCGTGCTGATACCCGCCGCCCTGCCCGGCATCGTCGCGGGCATCATGCTGGCGGTCAGCCGCGCGATCGGCGAGACGATGATCGTGGTGATGGCCGCCGGTGCCGCCGCCAACCTCTCGGCCAACCCGTTTGCGGCGATGACCACGGTGACCTTCCAGATCGTCGCCATGCTGACCGGCGAGGCGAGCCTCGATCATCCCGCCACGCTGAGCGCGTTCGCACTCGGCTTCGTGCTGTTCATCATCACGCTGGCGCTCAACGTCATCGCCCTGCGCGTGGTCAAGCGGTTCCGTGAGGCTTATGACTGACGCCAGCGCTCCTATGGCAGCCCGCACGCGCACGCCAGCTTTCGAGGCGCGGCTGAAGCAGCGCTATGCGGCGGAGCGACGGTTCAAGGCGCTGGGCCTGGGCGCGGTGGCCTTCTCGGTCGGCGTGCTGGTGATCCTGCTGGCGAACATGCTGGTCAACGGCCTGGGCGGATTCCAGCGCACCGAGCTGCGCGTGCCGATCGACTTTGCGCAAGTCGGCCTGACCGTGATGGAGGGAGCCGACAGCAATGCCGCGCTCCGCTCGCTGCAAGGACAGGGCTTGCCCGAAGTCGTGAAGTTCGCCGCCGAACAGGCCCTGGGTGAACAGGCCGCCGCCGAACTCAACAGCGAGGCGTGGCGCGAAGTCGCCGTGACGCTGGTCGAGGACCCGGCACTGGCACGCGGCCAGCAGACCTTCGACCTGCCGACGAGCGAGGACCTGGCCTCGGCCTTTGCCGGCGATGGTCAGGCGGCGCTGCAACCGCTGGCGCAGGATCTCGCGGCGCGCGGGCTGCTGCACGATTCGTTCGATCCGGGCTTCCTCGGCCGCTCGGACGCCACCGATCCGCAGCTGGTTGGCATCTGGGGCGCGCTCAAGGGCTCGATCCTGACCATGCTCGTCACGCTGCTGCTGGCCTTCCCGGTGGGCGTGCTGGCCGCGCTCTACCTCGAGGAATATGCCCCCAAGAACCGCTGGACCGACCTGATCGAGGTGTCGATCAACAACCTCGCGGCGGTGCCCTCGATCATCTTCGGCCTGCTGGGGCTGGCGGTGTTCCTCACGCTGTTTCCGGGCCTGCGCTCGGCGCCGCTGATCGGCGGCATGACGCTGGCGCTGATGACCATGCCGGTGATCGTGATCTCGGGCCGCAACGCGATCAAGGCGGTGCCGCCGTCGATCCGCGACGGTGCGCTGGCGGTTGGCGCCTCGCCGGTGCAGGTGGTGTTTCATCACGTGTTGCCGCTGGCCCTGCCCGGCATCCTCACCGGCACGATCATCGGCATGGCGCGGGCGCTGGGCGAGACCGCACCGCTGCTGCTGATCGGCATGCGCGCGTTTGTCTCCACCCCGCCGTCGGGCCTGACCGACAATGCCACGGTGCTGCCGATGCAGATCTATCTGTGGTCCGACCAGATCGACCGCGGCTTCGTGGAGCGCACCAGCGCCGCGATCCTGGTGCTGCTGGCCTTCCTCCTCTTGATGAATGGCCTGGCCATCTATCTGCGCAACAGGTTCGAAAAGAAATGGTGACCGAAGTGACCGCCGATGCTCCCGTCGAGACCGTAACCCCGCAGGGCGAACCCAAGATCCGCGCCACCGACGTGTCGGTATTCTATGGCGAGAAGCGCGCCATCGATCACGTCTCGATCGACATCCATACCGAGCACGTGACCGCGTTCATCGGCCCCTCGGGCTGCGGCAAGTCGACCTTCCTGCGCACGCTCAACCGCATGAACGACACGATTCCCAGCGCCCGCATGGAAGGCGTGATCGAACTGGATGGCGACGATATCTACCACTCCGGCATGGACGTGGTGCAGTTGCGCGCGCGGGTCGGCATGGTGTTCCAGAAGCCCAACCCGTTTCCCAAGTCGATCTACGAGAACATTGCCTACGGCCCGAAAATCCACGGCCTGGCGCAAGGCAAGGCCGAGCTCGACGCGATTGTCGAGCGCAGCCTGCATCGCGCCGGCCTGTGGGACGAGGTCAAGGACCGGCTGCAGGATTCGGGCACCGCACTGTCGGGCGGCCAGCAACAGCGCTTGTGCATCGCGCGAGCCATCGCGGTCGACCCCGAGGTGATCCTGATGGACGAGCCGTGCTCGGCGCTCGATCCCATCGCCACCGCGCGGATCGAGGAACTGATCGACGACCTGCGCGGCCGCTATGCCATCGTTATCGTCACCCATTCGATGCAGCAGGCCGCACGCGTCTCGCAGCGCACCGCCTTCTTCCACCTTGGCCACCTGGTCGAATACGGCCATACCTCGGACATCTTCACCAATCCGCGCGAGAAGCGCACGCAGGACTATATTACTGGCCGTTACGGCTAGAGAGGATTTCTCATGGCAGAACATACGGTCAAGGCGTTCGACGAGGACATCACCCGCCTGCGCGGCCTGATCGCGGAAATGGGCGGGCTGGCTGAACTGGCGATCCACCAGTCGATGCAGGCGCTCGTCTCGGGCGACGAGGAGTTGGCCGCCGAAGTGGTCTTGCGCGACAAGAAGCTCGACGCGCTCGAGATGGAGGTCGACGCCATGGCCGTGCGCGTGCTCGCCCTGCGCGCGCCGATGGCCGACGACCTGCGCGAGATCATCGCCGCGCTCAAGATCGCCGGGGTAATCGAGCGGATCGGCGACTATGCCAAGAACATCGCCAAGCGCGTCGGCCAGATCGAGGGCCGCGCCCGCTTCGAGCCGCTGACCCTGCTGCCCCACATGGCCGAGCTCGGGGCCGAAATGGTCCACGACGTGTTGACCGCCTATGCCGCGCGCGATCCGATCGTGGCGCGCGAGGTGATCGAGCGCGATCGCAAGGTCGACGCCTTCTACGACAGCATCTTCCGCAACCTGGTCAGCTACATGGTCGAAAACCCCGCGACCATCAGCAGCGCGGCGCAATTGCTGTTCGTCGCCCGCAACCTGGAACGGATCGGCGATCAGGCGACCAATGTCGGCGAAGTGGTCCACTTCATGGTGCTGGGGCAATATCCGACCGACATTGACCGGTGATCTGGGGAGCGGTGAAATAGTCTTGTCGCATTTGGGACATAAAAGGCGGCGAATCGCCTGTTCTCCTACCCCAAGGTAACCCCTATGTCCGCGCCCAAACTATTGCTGGTTGAAGACGATACGGCTCTCGCCGAACTGCTCGAATACCGTTTCACCAGCGAAGGCTACAACGTTCGCGTCACGCCCGATGGCGAGGAGGCGATGATGCTGGCGGCGGAGGAAGTGCCCGATCTGGTGATCCTCGACTGGATGATCGAAGGGATCAGCGGGATCGAGGTGTGCCGCCGTTTGCGCCGCGACAAGGCCACCGCCCACGTTCCGATCATCATGCTCACTGCACGCGAGGCCGAGGATGACCGGGTGCGCGGACTGGAAACGGGTGCCGATGATTATCTGACCAAGCCGTTCTCCCCGCGCGAGCTGCTGGCGCGCGTATCCGCCGTGCTGCGCCGCGTGCGCCCGGCGCTGGCGGGGGAGACTATCGAGGTAGGCGACCTGCGGCTCGACCCGGTGGCCCACCGCGTGGAACGACGCGGCAAGCCGTTGCAGGTCGGCCCGACCGAATACCGGCTGATCAAGTTCTTTATGGAGCACCCCCGGCGGGTGTTCTCGCGCAGCCAGTTGCTCGACGCCGTGTGGGGCACGGGCAGCGAGATCGAGGAGCGCACTGTCGACGTCCATATCCGCCGGCTGCGCAAGGCGGTGACGGTAGAGAACATGCGCGACCCGATTCGCACCGTGCGGTCGGCGGGATACGCGCTGGAACCAGTTTGAACTTGATGCGTTGCGCTGGGACGACGACGAGTTTTCCCGTAGAAAGAGACCGTTGCGCGTGGCCTTTGTGCATCACAACCACTGTTCTGACGTTTTGCTGTTTGTTCCAACTTGACGAACTATTCCGCATTGCAGTAAGACCTTGGTTGACCGCAGTATTTATTCTTTTGCGAAGCGAGTGAGGTAGGATGATCAAGAAAATTATCGGAAGCACGGTTCTTGCCGGTGCAGTTACCCTGTCGTCCGTCGCCGCTACGGCTGCCCCGATCGCTTTCGAATCGGTCGATCGCGCCGGCTCGCCAGTGGCGGATGCCGAAGCCATCGACGGCTTGAGCGAAGCTTGGCTCGTGATCCTGTTCGCGCTTATCGCGGCCGGCATCATCGTGCTGATCACCCAGGGCAAGGGCAACACCCTTCCCGCCAGCCCGTAAGTCGGCCAGCCCCTAATCGGGGTTGTCCTTCGGGATTTTAGTGAAGCCCCTGCTTCGGCGGGGGCTTTTCTTTTGCCTGCTGCCGCATCGCTCGGCCGCGTCCCTCAGCGGCAATAGCTGCCAATCATGCGCTCGGCCTGATCAAGATGCAGGTGATTCGCGTGCGCCGCGTTATAGTCGGGCGACAGGACCGTGACGAAGGCGTTGCACGCTTCGTCGCGCGCCCGCCGCAGGACCAGCGCCGCCGGTTGGGCACCCGTCCAGTCGTCGATCTTGTCCACCATCGTCGCCTCCAGCGTTTCGTCACGACCGCTCGGCAATCGCGCTGGTTCCCTGTCGCCGCGACGAATCCACGGGGAACGCCCGCAGACCTGTCTCGTTACCCAGCCAAGGAGACAGTCATGAGCACGACCGAAGACCTCACGCGCCAGTTCTGGAATGCGTTGGCCGCCAGCCCGTTCGTTTTCCTGCAGCGCAACGGCGCGCCGGACACGGCCATGCCGATGACGGCGCAGCTCGACAAGGACGCCGACGGAGCGATCTGGTTCTTCACCCGCAAGAACCATCCGCTGGCCCCCGGCGGCCCGGCCACGGCCACATTCGCCGCCAAGGACAACCAGCTGTTCGCCCGCCTCGACGGCTACCTCGTCACCGAAACGAGGCGCGAAAAGATCGACCAGCACTGGAGCTCGCAGATCGAATCGTGGTTTCCCGGCGGCAAGGACGATCCCCAAGTGCTGCTGTTGCGAATGGACCTGGACCAGGCGGAAATCTGGAACAGCGACCTGGGCCTGATCGACAACGTCAAAATGCTGCTCGGTTTCGACGTGCACGAGAAGGCGCAGGCAGAACATACGGAAACGATGCTGTAACCCCCCCCGGGTCGCAGTGTTGGCGGGCCGTCACCCCCTCAAGTGGCGGCCCGTTTTCTTGCTTGGGCAGGACCGCAAAGCAGGCGCCGAACTGATGGTTTGCGCCCGCGTCGCAAGCGTCTAGAAGGCGGGCATGTCGACCACATTCAACCTCGATACCGGCACCAGCCGCGCGCATCCCACGCCGCAGCCGATGCGCCGCCTGACCGTGCCCGCGATCCGCGACCGCAAGCGCGATGGCGTGACCGCCGAGCCGATCGTCATGCTCACCGCCTATACCGCGCGCCAGGCGCAACTGCTCGATGCCCATTGCGACCTGCTGCTGGTCGGCGATTCGCTGGGCCAGGTGATCTATGGCCTGCCCTCCAGCGTGCCCGTGACGGTGGAGATGATGGAAAACCACGCCGCCGCCGTGGTGCGCGGATCGTACCATTCGGTGGTGGTGGTGGACTTGCCTTTCGGCTCCTACGAGGGCTCGCCCGAACAGGCCTTCGCCACCGCCGCGCGGCTGCTGAAAGCCAGCGGCGCCACTGCGGTGAAGATGGAAGGCGGCGCGGCCATGGCCGAGACCGTAGCCTTCCTGATCAATCGCGGCATTCCGGTGATGGGCCACGTCGGCCTCACCCCGCAGGCGGTCAACGTGCTGGGCGGCTATGGCCCGCGCGGCCGCAGCAAGGCGGAAGCGGCCAAGATCGTCGGCGATGCCCGCGCGCTCGATGCGGCGGGCGCCTTCGCCATTGTGGTCGAAGGCGTGGTCGAACCGCTGGGCCTCGCCGTAACGCAAGCGGTCAAATGCCCGACCATCGGTATCGGCGCCTCGGCCAGCTGCGACGGGCAGGTGCTGGTGACCGAGGACATGCTCGGCATGTTCGAACGCGTCCCCCGCTTCGTCAAACGCTATGAGAACGTGGCCGAAACCATTGCCCGTGCGGCCGCCAACTATGCCGGCGAAGTACGCGCCCGCGCCTTTCCGGGGCCCGATCAGACATACCAGCCCAAGTAACTTCCCACCTTCGATTTTCAGGACCCCCCACGGCATGGAAACCTTGCTGCGCTTTTACCGGTTTGCCTTCCTCTTCACGATCATCTGCCTTGGCCTCGGCGCTTGGTACGGCTGGTCGAGCACGGGCACGGTCAGCGGCACGCTGCAGATGTTGTGGATCATCGCCATCCTGTCGGTGCTGGAAGTCTCGCTCAGCTTCGATAACGCCGTGGTCAATGCCTCGGTGCTGAAGGACATGGACGAAGTATGGCAGAAGCGCTTCCTCACCTGGGGCATTGCCTTTGCCGTGTTCGGCATGCGCATCGTGTTCCCGCTGGCGATCGTCGCCATCGCCGCCGGCATCGGGCCGTTTGAGGCGCTCAACCTGTCGCTCAACGATCCCCGCCGGTACGAGGAGCTGGTCAGTTCCGCACACATCGGCATCGCCGGGTTCGGTGGCGCGTTCCTGGCGATGGTGGGGATGAAATTCTTCTTCAATGCCGACAAGGACATCCACTGGCTCGGCATGATCGAAGCGGCACTGGCGCGCGTCTCGGCCCTGCCTTCGATCGAGATCGCGCTGTTGCTGCTGAGCATGTGGGGTATTTCCACCCTGCTGCCCGATGCCGAGGCGCTGACCTTCCTTGTCTCGGGCATGCTGGGGCTGGTCACGTTTATCGCGGTGGAAGCTGTCAGCCACTGGCTGGAACTGCGCGAAGAAGCCGCTCGCTTGGCAGGCGCCGTGGTGCGCAGCGGGCTTGGCGGGTTCCTCTACCTCAACATCCTCGACGCCAGCTTCAGCTTTGACGGGGTGATCGGGGCTTTCGCGCTGTCGAACAACATGATCGTCATCGCGCTCGGCCTGTCGATCGGGGCCATGTTTGTCCGCTCGATGACGGTCCACCTGGTCAAGCAGGGCACGCTGTCGGAATATCGCTATCTCGAACACGGGGCATTCTGGGCCATCGTGGTGCTCGGCGCGATCATGTTGCTGTCGGCGCGGTGGGAAATCCCCGAGCCCATTACGGGCCTGATCGGCGGCCTGCTGATCGGCATCAGCTTCTGGTGGTCAGTGCGCCACAAAAAACGCGAGGATGCGCTTAATGGCTCGACTGCGGATGCCGGCTGAGCCTGTTCGCCAATGGGGCTGACAGCACCAGCTGCAGCAAGTGATAGACCAGCACGGGCAGCAGCAGCAGCCCGGCGACGGCGGGCGGAAACAGCACCGTGGCGAGCGGAGCACCCAGCGCGATGCTCTTCTGCGCGCCGGCGAAAAGGAAGCTGATCCGCTCCGGTCGGGCGAGCCCAAGCGCGCCGCCGAGCAGCCACGAGCCGCCGAACCCCACGGCGAGAAACGCGGCGACCGCCAGCAGCAGCCCGGCCCAGTCGCCAAGTTCCACCAGGCTCCATAAGCCCTGCTCGACCGCGCCGGAGAAGGCGACATAGACCGCGATGGCGATCGAGCCGCGATCCATCCAGCTGACCAGCGGCTTGTGGTCTTTTACCCAGCCACCCGCCCAGCCCTGCGCCAGCTGGCCCAGCGCGAAAGGCAGCAGCAGGATGGTGGCAATGCGCTCAAGGCCGCCCAAGTCGATCCCGGTGCCGGCGGTGCCCGCAGCCAGCGCGAACAGTGGCGCGGTGACGAACACCCCGGCGACGTTGATGACGCCAGCAGCCACCACCGAGGTAGCGACGTTGCCGCCAGCGAGGCTGGAATAGGCGGTGGCCGATTGCACGGTCGATGGCAGCAGGCCGAGGAACAGCAGACCCAGCGCCACTTGCTCGGGCAGAATCGCCGTGCCTGCCTGCCACGCCAGCCAGCCAATCGCGCCCATGCCGATGAAGCACCAGGCGAACAGCGGTAGCAGAAAGCGCCAGTTGCCGATGCCGCGCATCACCTCGCGGCGCGGCAGGCGCAAGCCGTTGAGCAGAAACAGCAGGAATATCGCCGCATCGGACACCAAGCGGGCGACGGCGCGGCCTTCGCCGGTTACCGGCACGACCGAGGCGAGGACGATGGCCAGCACCAGCAGGCGCACCAGCGGATCGATATGACTGAGCACGCGTGATGGGTTCATGTGGCGGTCGTGCCGGGCCGGAGCGCCGGTGTCCAGAGGCTGGCGGCGGTCAGTCCCCCGCCTGCAACCGCAGCGCCAGCGCGGTCAGACGGCGGTTGCCGGGGAACAGCGCGAGCGCAGCGCGGGCGTGGCCCTGAGCCCTGGCACGCTGGCCGAGCCGCTGTTCCAGCTCGGCGAGGTCACCCAGCAGGAACGGGTCGGAAGGGCCAGAGCCGATGGCGGCGGCGTGGCGCAGCAGCACTGCGGCCTGCGCGGGATGTCCGGCGTCGCGCTCCATCCGTCCGAGCAGAGCCGCGGCCTGGACCTCGCGTGGATTGGTCCGCAAGTGGTCAGCGAGCGTGGTGCGAGCGGCGGCCGCCTTGCCTTGCGCCGAAAGCACGGCGCCCATGCGCTGCACCAGCGGCCAGTTGCGGCGGATCGTCGCCGCCTGCCGGTATTGCGCCATGGCCCCGGCACCGTCGCCCTGCAGCAGCGCGATATCGCCGCCGAGCATCTGCAGATCGGCCGAGCCGTCCACCTCTGCCGCAATGGCCGCCACGCGCGCCTGCGCCTCGCCCAGGCGGTCCGAGTTTACCAGTTCACGCAGCTGCTGCACCGGATCAGCCGGATCGCGCGTCCGACCCGCCTCGTCACGCGGCCAAATGGCTGGAATCGCGGCACTTGTTGGATTTACCGAGCGCGGCATCAAGGCGGCGCGATCCAACAACACCGCAGCGTCCTCGCGCAGGCCGATCTGCTCGTAAGCCCGCGCCAGTAGCACCAGCGTATAGGCCGAGGCATCCTCGCGCGCGGCCAGCGGTGCAAGAACGGGGATCGCCACGTTGGCCTCGCCATTGGCCACCAGCGCCCGGGCAAACAGCACTTGCGCGGACAGGCTGAACGGCTGCAACCGGCTCAGCCGGGCGAACCGTGCGGCCGCCAGCGCCGGATTGCCCGAGCGATATTCGAGCACGCCCGAAACCAGCAGGCCCGCCGCGCTTTGATCGAAGGCGCCCCCGGTGCCCCACCACAGCTGGCGCGCCAGATCGTCATTGCCAGCGCGCGCCGCAAGGATCGCCTGCAGGTAATAGGCTTGCGGCTGGTCCGGATTGGCCTTCACGATGTCGCGCACCACGGCCAGCATCTGCCCATGCTCGCCCGCATCGCCCAAGGTCGCGGCATAGTGCGAGGCGAGCTGCAGATCATCGGGAGCGGCCCGCATGGCCCGCCGGAACAGCTCGAGCGAAGCCAGCGGCCCCTGCGCGTCGCGCGTCAGCTGGGCGATGAACTCGAGCGCCGCCGGATCGTCGGCATCCATCGCGATTCCCCGCCGCGCGGCGGCCAGCGCCGCCTGATGCTCGCCCGCCCGATAGTGCAGCCGCCCAATCTCGACCCACAGCGCCGCGCTCGGCGTGCCGTTCGCCAGGACTTCATTGAAGGCGGCATCGGCGGCGGCAAGGTCGTTGGCGGCGATCTCCAGGCGGGCGAGCGCGCGAAATCCGCGATCGTGCGTCCGGGCATCGAAGGCACCCGCGCCCAGCCACTCGCGGGCTTGCGCCAGGTCGCCCTGCAGCAGTTCGCCCTCGCCGATATAGGCGGCAACGGCGGCTCGCGCGGCCCCTTCGTCGAGCGCCCGCTTGCCGGCCAGCTCGGCCGCCACGCCGTCCTGCCGCGCCAGCGCGGCTTCGGCCTCGGCGATCGCGTCGTCGCCCGGCGCAGCGGTCAGCGGCGCGACCAGCAGCAGCGCCAGAGCACCGCCTGCCGCCAGCCGCCAGCGCAAGCGCGGCTCAGGCCGAGAGGTCGTATTGCTTGAGCAGGTCATACAGGGTCGGTCGGCTGATCCCCAACAGGCGCGCGGTGCTGGAGATATTGCCCTCGCTGCGCGCCAACGCATGGCGGATAACCTTGCGGTCCGCCGCCTCGCGCGCGCTCTTGAGGTTGAGCACATCGGCGCCGCCATCGCCGACCTTCTCACCAAGGTCGAGATCGGCAGCGGTGACCAGCTTGCCATCGGCCATGATCGCCGCGCGCTTGACGCGGTTCTCCAACTCGCGGACGTTGCCCGGCCACGGCCAGCCATCGATCGCCGCCAGCGCATCGGGCGCGAAGCCGTTGACGTGCGGGTTCATCTCGGCGGCGAAGCGCTTGAGGAAGGCTTTCGCCAGCAGCACCGCATCGCCCGGCCGCTCGGCCAGACTGGGGATCTTCACCACCACTTCGGCCAGGCGATAGTACAGATCCTCGCGGAACGAGCCGGCGGCGATCATCGCCTCGAGGTTCTGGTGCGTGGCGCAGACAATGCGGGTGTCGACATCGATCGCCTTGCGCCCGCCGATCCGCTCGATCGTCCGCTCCTGGATGAAGCGCAGCAGTTTGACCTGCAAGGGCAGCGGAATATCGCCCACTTCGTCGAGGAACAGCGTGCCGCCGCTGGCCAGTTCGATCTTGCCCTCGGTGGTCTTGACCGCGCCGGTGAACGCGCCCTTCTCGTGCCCGAACAACTCGCTTTCGAGGAGGTTCTCGGGGATCGCCGCGCAGTTGATGGCAATGAACGACCCGCCGCGCCGCCCGCTGGCATCGTGCAGCCCGCGCGCCAGCAGTTCCTTGCCGGTACCGCTGGCGCCGAGCAGCATGACCGAGACATTGGTGTTGGCCACCCGCTCGATAGTGCGGGCCACCTTGACCATCTCGGGCGCGCTGGTGATCATTCGCCCGAGCACGCGGTTGTCATCGCCCGCCCGCTCGGCCAGCGCGCGGTTCTCGGCCTCGATGCGGTGGAGGCTGAACGCCCGCCGGACGATCAGGCCCAGCTGCTCGATATCGACCGGCTTCTGGTAGAAGTCATAGGCCCCGCGCTCGATGGCCGTCAGCGCGCTCTCGCGGGCGCCGTGGCCCGAGGCGACGATCACCTTGGTATCGGGCTTCAGCGCCATGATCGCGTCGAGCACGGCAAAGCCCTCGGTAGTGCCGTCCGGGTCTGGCGGCAGGCCCAGGTCGAGCGTCACGACGTCGGGCTCCTCGGCGCGCAAGGCCGCGATGGCGGTATCGCGATCACCGACGATGGTGACGGCGAAATCGTCATAGGCCCACTTCAGCTGGGCCTGCAGCCCGGGGTCATCCTCGACGATCAACAGGCGCGGTTTGCTAGTCGTCTTCATGCGACCTCCGTTGCTGGGCCGCGGCTTTCGCGCAGGCCGTTGAGCAGGTTGCCACCAGTGGCGAGCGGCAGCAGAATCTGGAACCGTGTGCCGATCCCTTCGCGCGACTCGACATCGAGCCGCCCACCCATCGAGCGGACGAGCTCGCCCGCCTCGAAAGCGCCGATGCCGAAGCCGCCCTGTTTGGACGAGTGGAACGGCTTGAACAGGCGCGTGCGGACAAATTCGGGGCTCATGCCGGTGCCGTTGTCGATCACCTCGATATGCGCGCCCCCCGCGTCCTGCCGCAGGTCGAGGAACACCGGCGAACTGTCGGGGGCCGCCTCGATGGCGTTCTGCACCAGGTGGACCAGCGCCTGCTCCAGCGCCTCGGGGTCGCAGCGGGCGAGGCACGGTTGGCGATCAAGCAGGACCACCTGGTGCTTGCCGGCAAACTGACGGGCCACCTGGTTCAGCAGCTGGTCGAGATCGACGTCCTGCAATACCGCCCCACCCTGCGCGCCATAGCGCGACAGCCGCGCCAACAGGTTCTGCAGCTTGTCGGTCGAGTTGCGCAGCGTGAGGATCATGTCCGCGCGGAATTCCGGCTTGTCGGCATGCTTCTCGGCGTTGCGCGCCAGCAGCGAAAGCTGGCTGGCGAGGTTCTTGACGTCGTGCATCACGAAAGCGATGCGGCGGTTGAATTCGTCGAACCGCTGCGCTTCGCCCAAGGCATCGTGGCTGGTCTGTTCGGCGAGGTAACTGGCCAGCTGACGGCCGATCACGCGCAGCAGGTCGAAATCCTCCCAGTCGAGCATCCGCGCCACCATCGGTCGCGCCAGGATCACCACGCCCACCAGCCGCTCGAAGTGGAGCAACGGCACCATTGCCCAGGCGTCGGGGTCGTCGAGCAACCACGAGGGGCTCGCGGCAGCGGGAATGCCCTGACGCCGCCCGGAGCGCAGGTCATCCAGATCGATGATGAACTGGCTGTCCTCGAAGAAGCGCATCCCCGCAGCGTCCATCGCCAGCGCGGGCACTTCGATCGCCTGCCAGTTCCACCGCGCATCGATCCCCAGCCCGCCATCCTCGCGCAGGGTCAGCAGCAGCCCCGAGGGGCTGTCCGCCACGTCGGCCACGGCTTGCACCGCGCGCTCGTGCAGCGAGGCCGACTCGGGTCCGGCACGACCGATGGTATCGGTGAACCGCAGCCATTCGGCGCGGTAGTCATAACGGTGCTGGAAAAGGTGCTTGGTCAAGGTAACCCGCAGCCACCCGCGCAGCTTGCGCGACGGGACGATCGCCAGCGCCAGCGCGCTCGCCACCACGACGAAGCCGATCTGCACAACCTTGGCGGTATCGCTGCCGGTATAGGCGATGGCCTGCGCGATCAGCACCATCACCACCAGATAGGCGCCGATCACCGCCAACGAGAACGAGCGGAAGGCAAAGCTGCGCGAAGGCTGGAAACGCAAGTCGCCGCGGCTGCCCATCGTTCCGTAGCCCAGTAAGCCGATCGCGACGAGCAGGGCCAAGGCGCGCAGATCCACCAGGATGCGCGGCGCCTGATCGGCCAGATAGGTGATCGTGTTGAGGTTGAGATCATACAGCCACAGCACCGCCAGCGCGGCCGCCGGCCAGCGCAGTGTATGCCGCGCGGTCTGCGCCGCGCCCACGTAGAGATTGTGCACCAGCACCAGCGCGCCGATGCAGAACAGCAGGTCGAACATCACCGCCAGCGAGGCCAGCGCCGCACCAACCGATGTCTGGATCTGCAGCGCCTCCGCCATCTCCCAGCGCAGCGCGGCAATCCCCAGCTGCACCAGCTCCACAAAAGCCAGCGAAAGGATCAAGGGGCGCACCAGTGCGATGCTCTTGTCGCGCTCGTCGTTGGCGAAGAAGCCTGCCAGCAGCCACAGCCAGGCGAGGTTGGCGCAACTGATCAGGACGGGCAGTTCCAACCGGTCGTGGCCCAGTGCAACCGTGCTCAGCGCCCACAAGGCCGACACCGCCAGCGGCGCGTTGGCCCGCCAGACCAGTCGGCGACCCGGCCCGCGATTGCCGACATGGACCAGCGCCAGCAAGATCGCCGCCAGCGCGGCGGCAATGTGCAGGATGTCGCTGCCAATGAGCCAGAAGGTGCCCATCACCGGGCACCCTCGGGCCACAGCACCACGCGCAGGGTCTGCAGCAGGATCAGCAGATCGAGGAACGGTGTGTAGTTCTTGGCGTAGTAGAGGTCGTATTCCAGCTTCTGGCGAGAATCGTCGATCGACGCGCCGTAAGGATAATTGATCTGCGCCCAGCCGGTAATGCCTGGCTTCACCATGTGCCGCTCGGCGTAATAGGGCAGCTTTTCCTCAAGATCGTCGACGAAGGTGGGCACTTCCGGCCGCGGGCCGACGAAGCTCATGTCCCCTTTAAGTACGGTCCACACCTGCGGCAGCTCGTCAATTCGAAGCTTGCGGATGAGCGCGCCGACGCGGGTGATGCGCGGATCGCGCTCCTGCGCCCACTGCGCGCCGTCCTTCTCGGCATCGGTGCCCATCGAGCGCAGCTTGATCAGCTCGAACGGCTGGCCATAGAGCCCGATCCGCTTCTGGCGGAAGAATGCCGGCCCCGGGCTATCCAGCTTCACCGCCAAGGCAAACAGCAGCACCAAGGGCAGGCTGACCAGCAACAGCAGCAGGCTGGCGACGATGTCGAAAACCCGTTTGATCGTGCTCGACAGCACCCGGGCACTGGAAAAACCGTCCGAAAAAATCAGCCAGCTGGGGTTGAGCGTATCGAGATCAACCCGGCCGGTCTCGCGTTCCATGAAGCTGGAGAAATCGTTGACGTGAGCCCCCAGCGTCTTGATCCGCAGCAGGTCCTTCAGCGGCAAGGCATTGCGCCGTTCCTCCAGCGCCAGCACCACTTCGGTGGCGCCAAGCTGGGTGACATGCGCGGAAAGATCATCGATTGTGGACCGGTGCACCGCGTTGTCCACCAGCGGCTCGCCCGCACCCATGCCCACGAAGCCGACGACGATGAAGCCGCTTTCCGGTCGTTCACCCAGTTGCTGCAGACGTCGCGCGCGATTGCCCGCGCCCAGCACCAGCACTCGGCGGCGGAACGCGGCGGCACCGAGCCAGCCGTTGATGACCAGCCGGTTGAGCAGCAGCGCCACGATACTGAGGCCCATCCCGTAGAGCAGCGTCGAGCGCCAGTATGTCGTGCCGGGCAGCACGAAATCGATGAACGCCAGCGCCAGCACCGACAGGCTGACGGCCACCAGCAGCCGGGCGGCGGCAAAGCGCATCGAGCGCAGCGAATCCGGGCCGAACACACCAACCGCCACCATCGCCAGGATCGTGGTCAGCGAGACGATCACCATCGACGGCAGCCGGTCGACCATGGGAATTTCGCCCATGCCGATCTGCGCGGCGCGCAAGGTCCACGCCAGATTGTTCGCCGCCATCAGCAGGATGACGTCGATCAGCCCCAGCAACAGGACCGCGTGCGGTACATAGTGTTTGAAGAGTCTTACCATCGTCCCAGTCGGCCGTGTCCAGACCATAATTGGCGGACACGACCGGACTAGCGACGAGAGGTGAAATGTCGGTAAACTTTACACCGCTTCGAAAGTTACTCGGTTACGCTATCGACCTTTTCCTCGATAGCGGCGCCAGCATTGGTCGCCGCTTCGCTGACGTTGTCGGCGGCGTTGCCCACCGCCCCGGCGGCCTCGGCCACGGCATCGTCCTTGGCGATCTCGGCGTCGCTCACCCGGCCGAAGGCGAAATAGGCCACCGCGCCGAGTATCAGTACGGCGAGGAGGACAACCACCCAGCCGCCACCGCTCCGGGGCGATTCGGGTTCATGATCACGAATGATCGTCGTGCGCGTGGTCGGCTCGGCGGCGGCGTTCGTTTCGACGATGTGTTCGGTTTCCATGCCCGGCTCCTCTGTATGGTATCCGGACAATGTTGCGTGACGCCATAGGTTCCGACGGGCTCGGCGCCGCACGGGGCGCGTTTGGCGGCAGGGTAGAATTAACCAAGTTGAGCCGTTTGGTGGTTAATCTCTCATCGGTACTGGGCAAAACATGGCACAGATCAGCAAACCGGCAATTCCGCCAAAGTTGTACCGCAATTTCGCGATCATCACGATTGCGACAACGGCGTGCCTGGCGCTGATCACCTCCGGGGGGAGCGATGCCGCCGATAGCCCCAGCGCACGACCCACGGCGCGTGCCAGCACGGCTCCGCGCGCCAGCAACACGCCACGCTACGGCGAGGCGCATTTCAGGACCGGCAGCACGGTGGAAGTCGCGGACGGTTTCGAGTTGTACGAGGAATACGACGAATCGTTTGGTCGCGGCATTCCGAGCCAGAGGAACTCCGCTGCGGTCAACGCCATCGGCGCGTCCGAATTGCCGGCCAACGGGTCCGAGAACGGCGGCTTTACCCGCGCCTACCTCGCCAGCCTGAGCGACGAGGAACTCGACGAGCTATTGCGCCAGTTGCGCGCCGGCGGAGTCGAGGATCCGGCCGTTCGTCAGCAGGTGATGGCGGTGCTCGAAGCCGGTGGCCGTCGCCGCGCGGGGCGCGCCACGACTACCGATTGAGCGCTTGCAAAAGCCAGTGGTACCCCTGGCCGGATTCGAACCGGCACTTCAAAGAAACTCGATTTTGAGTCGAGCGCGTCTACCAATTCCGCCACAGGGGCACTGGGCATGGCCCGGCCTCTAGCCGCGCCGTTTCATTCATTCAAGCGGGAGTCAGTCCTTCAGGGCGATCCACTCGGTGCTATCGCTCCTCTACTTGAGCACGCCCGCAACGATCTTGTGCAGGCGCGAATGCACGGTGTCGTTGCCCGCGATCACCTGGGCATCACACACCGGCAGCGAACGCCCGCGATAATCGGTGACGAAGCCACCCGCCTCGCGCACCAGCAGGCATCCGGCAGCGGTATCCCACGGCGCGAGGTCGCTTTCCCAGAACCCGTCGAACCGGCCCGCGGCGACCCACGCCAGATCGAGCGACGCTGCGCCGAACCGGCGGATGCCGGCCACCTGCGGACCCAGCGCCTGATAAATCTTCTGCCATTCCGCGAAGTCGCCATGGCCCTGATACGGCGTGCCGGTAGCGATCAGCGCCTCCGACAGGTGGCGGCGGCCTGAAACGCGCAGCCGCGCGTCCTGCAGCCAAGCGCCGCGCGTCTTTTCGGCCCAGAACGTCTGGTCGGTGATCGGCTGATAGACCACGCCGGCGGTCACCTCGCCCCAGCCCGATCCGTCCAGCTTGGGCTCCTGCGCGGCGATCGAGATCGCGAAGTGCGGGATGCCGTGGAGGAAATTGCTGGTGCCATCGAGCGGATCGATGATCCACCGCGGTTTGGTTGGATCGCCCTCGATGATGCCGCCTTCTTCGAGCACGAAACCCCAGTCGGGCCGCGCCAGCAGCAGTTCGTCATAGATCGTCCGCTCGGAGGCCTGGTCAGCCTTGCTGACGAAGTCCGACGGTCCCTTGCGGCTGACCTGCAGATGCTCGACCTCGCCAAAGTCGCGTCGCAAGCGGTTGCCGGCCTTGCGGGCGGCCTTTTCCATCACGCGAATGAGGCCTGAAAGTACTGCCATGCCGGATCAGCCGACCTTGCCGATATAGGCCTGCTCGTAGACATCGACCATGATCCGCGTGCCCGCGCCGATGTGCGGCGGCACCATGATGCGCACGCCGTTGTCGAGGATCGCCGGCTTGTAGCTGGACGAGGCGGTCTGCCCCTTCACCACCGCGTCGGCCTCCACGATCAGTGCTTCCACCTGGCTCGGCAGTTCCACGCTGATGGGCTTCTCGTCCCACAGTTCCAGCTTTACCATCATGCCGTCCTGCAGAAACGCCTTGGCATCGCCCAGTAGGTCGCCCGGCAAGGTGATCTGGTCGAAGGTGTCCTGGTCCATGAACACCAGGCTATCGCCTTCCTCGTACAGGAACTGGTAGTCCTGCGTGTCCAGCCGCACCTTCTCGACCGTGTCGGCGCTGCGAAAGCGGACGTTCGTCTTGCGGCCATCCTGCAGGTTCTTCATCTCGACCTGCATGTAGGCGCCGCCCTTGCCGGGCTGAGTTGCCTGGATCTTGGCGACCTTCCAGATGCCGCCTTCATATTCCAGGATGTTGCCGGGACGGATGTCCACGCCGCTGATCTTCATGTCACGGGCTTTCAATTTGCACGAATTGGGGGATTGCGCGCGCACTAGCCGCAAGCGGCCAGCAGGGCAAGTTGGCATTGCTTGAGGGGCATTCATGACACGGCAAACCGGCGCTGCTATGGCCACGCCATGATCCGCACGATAGTCTCCGCAGCGCTCGCACTGATGCTGGCCGCACCCGCCCTCGCACAAGGCCCGATCGGCACGGTCGAGCGCGGGCGCTATGTCTGCGAATTGCCGGCCGAGGTGGCTGGCGAGGTGGCGCTCGAGCAGCCCGACGAAAGCTTCGAGATCGCTGGCGCATCGCGCTATCGCTCGCCGCAGGGCAACGGCACCTATCTTCGCCGGGGAGACCACGTGGTCATGACCAGCGGCCCGCGCAACGGGTTGGAATATGTGCTCGTGTCGGAATCGATGCTGCGCAAGCTGGAAAATGGCGAACCTGGCCGGCTGCGCTGCTTCTGGCGCGGGCGCTGATCAGTAACTGCCCGATTGCAGCAGGCCGTAGGGGTTGAGCGGGGTCGACGCCTCCCACCAGCGAGCGGTCGGCAGGATCATCGATACCGCGAAATGCAGGTGCGGCGCATCGCGGCTGGCATTGCCGGTCCAGCCGACCGCACCAAGCGGATCGCCCGGCTGCACCACGTCGCCCTCCGCCAGTCCCGGCGCGTAATTGCGCAAGTGAGCGTAATAGAACAGCACCGTGCGATCGGGCGACCGGACATACAACGAGTTCCCGCCGTCTTGTGACGTGTACAGCTTTTCCACCGTACCCGCCGCCGCAGCGACAACCGCGGTCCCTTCGGGCGCAGGAATATCGATGGCATCGTGTTGCCGCTGACCGTCTGCGCGCGCGTCCTCGTAGGTGTCGATCAGCGATTGCTTGGGCACACCTAGCACCGGAATGACCATGCGCCGCAAACCCGGTGCCTGCTGGTCGGTTGCCGGCAGCGGCGCGCTGGCAGGCGTGGGACTGGACACCCCCGATTCCGGCGCTCCGCTGGCGTAAGGCCAGTACAAGGCGCCGATCAGCAACCAGAACAGGCTGGTGCAGAATGCAGTGATCGATATCAGCCGCAACGAGGTCATAACCTGCTTTGCGGTCACGGCTGGAACACCACCTTGGTGGAGCCGGAGACCATCCCCGCCAGCCGCGCGGCGTCCCAGTTGGTGAGGCGAACACAGCCGTGGCTCTGCGCGCGACCGATGGTCTGCGGCTCGGGCGTGCCATGAATGCCGTAATGCTCCTTGGTCAGGTCGATCCACACCACGCCCACCGGCCCGTTGGGTCCGGGCGGCATGTGCAAGTCCTCGGCATTGTCGGGCACGTCCCAGAACAGGTCCGGCTGGTAGGCAAACGGCGGGTTGCGCGCCACGCCGTTGATGCCCCACTCCCCGATCGGCAGCGGATCGTTGCTGGACCCGGAACTGACGGTGAAGGCGGCAATCAGGCGGTCATTGGCGTCGTAAACCCGCAGCAACTTGTCCGATTCGTCCACCGTGATCCGCGCCGCGTCGGGTTGCGTAGAGCCCACGCCGAGCGAGACCAGCGTGTCGCGCCAGACACTGTTGCCGGCGGCATCGCGCCCCACGGCATCGCCGCCCAGGTTTGGCACGCGGATCTGCTGGCCGGGCCTGAACAGGGACACCGGAGCTGCATCGGCAGCACTTGCCGCCGGAGTGGGCGGCGGAGTGGGCAAAGTCGAGCTTGCCGTGGCGCCGGGCGCACCGGCAGGCCGGCCGCCGGGATTAAGTTCGTGCAGCACGTCGACCGTGGTGTGAAACCGCTCGGCCAGTCGCTCGTCGAGGCTTTCATAGCCCAGCCGGTCCATTTTCGCCTGATCCTCGGCGCTGTCGGGAATGGCGGCATAGGTCTGGCTCGCCCATTCCGCCGGGATCGTCACCACGCGCGTAGCCGGAATATTGTTCCACCGTGCCAGGGCCTGACGGGTCGGCTCGTCGACCTGTCCGGTGATCGCGATCGACAACGATTCCTGCAGCGCCTTGATCGCATTGGTGGTCGAAAAGCCCATCCGCCCGTCGACGACACCGGGCGCGAAGCCCGCGCGGTCGAGCACGACCTGCAATTGCATGATCGGTCGCTGCTCAGGATCGGCAATGGCATCGGCAAACTGCTCGCCCGTGGCGGGATCGTGCGAGCGCATCGCATCGGCCAGGTTGTCATCCCCCGGGCTGGCCACCGCCGCCTCGTCGTCCTCGTCGCGATCGGTCCCGTTGAGGCCGCAGGCAGTCAGGGCCAAGGCGGACATTGAAACGAACAGCAAGCGCATGATGGCAAACCCCTTTTGCCGATCTCAACGCGCGAACGAGCGGTTGGCTCCGACAAATGCCCCGTGGGGTCAGCGGCCCAGCGCTTGGGCAAAGGCGCGGACAGCCTCGGCTTCGTCGCCGTTCCAGACAGCGCCCGATACGGCGAGGAAATCGGCGCCGGCAGCAACCAGCGGCGCGCAGTTGGCGGGCGTGATTCCGCCAATGGCCACGCACGGAATCTCGAACAGGCCGGCCCAGAACTCGACCAGTTCCAGCTCGGCCCGGTGTTCGGTCGCCTTGGTGGCGGACGCGAAGAAGGCGCCGAACGCGACGTAATCGGCCCCCGCCTCGCCCGCTTCCATCGCCAGGTGGCGGCTGTCATGACAGGTCACGCCGATCTGCGCCTCGCGGCCCAGTTCCTCGCGCGCCTCCTGCACGTCTATTTTGCCATTTGGGCCATCACCTTGCCCCAGATGCACGCCATCGGCTTTCAGGCGTTTGGCGAGGGCGACGGAATCGTTGACGATGAAGGCGACCTCCCGCTCGGCGCACACGGCTTGCAAGGGAGCGGCGAGGCGCGCGGCCTCGTGCTGGTCGAGCCCTTTGACGCGGAACTGGAATGCGGAAACGACCCCCTCCCCCGCATCGATAGCGCGCGCCAGGCGCTGGGGAAAATCACCGCCGACATCGAGCGGCGAGATCAGGTAAAGCTGGCAGGGTGTCTTTGACATGGCCTGCCCTTAGACCAGCGCACGGCCAAGGCCAATCGTGCGGTAACGCGTTCATTGCAGCTAAATCCTTGCTGGGGTCTAGAGGCTGTATGAAGACCAACCTTATCGCACTGTTCGCCCTGCCGCTGCTGGCCGCCTGCGCCACCACCCCGCTCGCCCGCGATGCCGCGCCCGAGGGCAGCTTGGTAGCCTTGGGTCAGCCGGTCGCCGTCGCCAACGTGGTGCTCACCCCCATGCGCGTGACCGAGGATTCGCGCTGCCCGATCAACGCGCGCTGCGTGTGGGCCGGGCGCATCACCGTGGAAACCCGCGTCGACGGCATCGGCTGGCGCGAAACGCTGCCGATGACGCTGGGCGAACCCGCAGGCACGCACGGCTATGTGTTGAACCTCGTCTCGGCAGAGCCGGGACGCATGGCCGGGGAGGAACAGGCGCGCCCGCTGGCCTATCGCTTCGCTTATGAAGGCAACCCGCCGGACCGTCCGCTGGAATAGAGCTCAGGTGGTCAGCGCCGCCACGCCTGGCAATTCGCGGCCTTCCATCCATTCGAGGAAGGCCCCGCCTGCGGTGGACACATAGGTCACATCGTCGGTCACCCCGGCATGTGCTAGCGCGGCCACCGTATCGCCGCCGCCAGCAACCGAGACCAGCGAGCCTTCCTTGGTCAATGCTGCTGCCATGCGGGCCAGCGCGACCGTGGCCGCATCGAACGGCGGGGTTTCGAAAGCGCCCATCGGACCGTTCCACACCAGCGTGCGGCAGGTCTTGAGCACGTCACCCAGCGCTTCCACTGCTTGCGGGCCGACATCGAGGATCATCTCGTCCGCCGCGACTTCGTGCACGTTGCAGGTGCGCAACGAGGGCGGGTTGGCGGCAAACTCTTTTGCGACCACCACGTCATACGGCAAGTGGACAATGCACCCGGACTTGTCAGCCGCATCCATGATCGCCTCGGCCTTGGCGGCCAGATCATGCTCGCACAGGCTCTTACCCACATCCACGCCGCGCGCGGCCAGAAAGGTGTTGGCCATGCCGCCGCCGATGATCAGGTGCTGCACCTGCCCGACCAGATGTTCGAGCACCGCCAACTTGGTGGAAACCTTGGCCCCGCCGACCACGGCAGCAACCGGCTTTTCGGGATTGCCCAACGCCCGTTCGAGCGCCTTGAGTTCGGCTTCCATCGAGCGACCGGCGTAAGCGGGCAGCAGGTGCGCCAGCGCTTCGGTCGTCGCGTGGGCGCGGTGCGCGGCAGAGAAGGCATCGTTGACGTAGAAATCGCCGTTCTGGGCAATCGCTTTGGCGAATTCGAGGTCGTTCGCCTCCTCACCCGGCCAGAAGCGGGTGTTCTCCAGCAGGCCGATATCGCCCGGGCGCAGGATGTCGATGGCCTGCGCAGCCACTGGCCCGAAGACCTCGGGGATAAACATGACTTCGCGGCCGAGCACGCCTTCTAGCGCACCCTGCACCATCGACAGCGACATCTGCGAATGGCGATTGCCCTTGGGCCGCCCGAAGTGCGCCAGCAGCAGGACCTTGGCGCCCTTGTCGGCCAGTTCGAGAATAGTCGGTGCCACCGCGCGGGCGCGGGTGAGGTCGGTCGCCAGTCCGTCCGCCATCGGCAGGTTCAGGTCCACGCGCACCAGCGCCACCTTGCCCATCACGTCGCCTAGATCATCAAGCGTCTTGAATGCGGCCATTACAGGGTCCTTACCTCATCACCGGGCGCAACGTGCCCGTCGGTTATCACCCGGGCCAGCACGCCGCCGCGCCAATCCGGCGTCATCGCGGCGCGCAGCCCCGGATGCAGTGCTTCCATCCGTTCGCACGGATCGCATTCGCCGGTCACTTCGAGCACCAACGTGGCTCCGATAGCAATGCGCGCGCCCGGTTCGCGCGGCAACCGCACGCCCTGCACCAGCAGGTTGCGGCGCGCATGCCACCAATCCAGCAGGCAGCCGCTGTCGGCCTGCGCGGCGTGCCAGCTTTCCAGCTCGATCACCGAAACCTGCCGCTTGGCGCGCGGTTTAGACGAGGCGAGCGCACCGCGATAATCGCCGTGCACGCCTTCAGCCGCGGTCAGATCTGCCGCCGCCAGCGTCTCCATCGGCCCCTTGGGTCGATCATGCCGGGCAATGCCGAGGAGACGTGCGGTCATGGCCTGCTGCCCTTACAGCAGCCCGCCCATCACGCCGGCGGTGTCGACCATGCGGTTGGAGAAACCCCACTCGTTGTCGTACCAGCTGAGCACGCGGACCAGCTTGCCGTCGATCACCGTGGTTTCCAGGCTGTCAATGGTGCTGCTGGCCGGGCAGTGGTTGTAGTCGATCGACACCAGCGGCTCGTCCGAGAAGCCGAGCACGCCCTTCAGCGGACCTTCCGCAGCAACCTTGAGCAGGGCGTTGACCTCGTCCTTGGTGGTGTCGCGGACCGGGGTGAAGGTCAGGTCGACCACCGAGACGTTGGGGGTGGGCACGCGGATGGCCGAGCCATCCAGCTTGCCCTTCAGCTCGGGTAGCACCTCGCCGACGGCGCGAGCAGCGCCGGTGGTGGTCGGGATCATGCTCATCCCGGCGGCACGCGCGCGGCGCGGGTCCTCGTGGATCTGGTCGAGGATCTTCTGATCGTTGGTATAGGCGTGGATCGTGGTCATCAACCCGCGCTCGATCCCGATGGCATCGTTGAGCACCTTGGCGAACGGGGCGAGGCAGTTGGTGGTGCAGCTGGCGTTGGACACGATCACGTGGTCGCCGGTCAGCTTGTCATGGTTGACGCCGAACACCACGGTCAGGTCCACGTTCTTGCCGGGGGCCGAGATCAGCACCTTCTTTGCGCCTGCCGCGAGGTGTTTCTCGCACGACGCGCGATCGGTGAAGAAGCCGGTGCATTCCAGCGCGATGTCCACCCCGTTGGCGGCGTGCGGCAGGTTGGCGGGGTCGCGCTCGGCGGTCACGTGGATGCGCTTGCCGTTGACGATCAGGTCATTGCCGTCGACTTCGACAGTGCCGGAGAACTTGCCGTGCACGCTGTCACGCTGGAACAGCATGGCGTTGGCCTGGGCGCTGGCGAGGTCGTTGATGTGCACCAGCTCGAGGTCGTGGTCGGTCCGCTCGAGGATGGCGCGGGCGACATTGCGGCCAATCCGTCCGAACCCGTTGATCGATACCTTGGTCGTCATGAACTTGTCTCCTGCTCAGGCGCCGAGGCGCGCGGTGATTTGCGGAACGATGGCATCGGCGCTGAAACCGAAATGGGCGAACAGCACTTCCGCCGGGGCAGAAGCGCCGAAACGGTCGAGGCCGATGGTCAGCCCGTCAAGCCCGGTATAGCGTTCCCAGCCGTGGGTGACACCGGCCTCGATCGAGACCTTGAGCGCATCGGCGGGCAGCACATCGGCCTTGTAGGCGGCGCTCTGCTGATTGAACAGCTCCTGGCACGGCATCGAGACCACGTCTGCGCCAATCCCCTGCGCTTCGAGCGCCGCTGCGGTATCGAGCGCGACCGACACTTCGGAGCCGGTGGCAATCAGCACCACCTGGCGCGGGGCGGTCGCAGCCTTGAGGCGATAGGCGCCCTTGGCGCTGCGGTTGCTGGCGGCGGTCCACTCGGCATCGCCCGGCCCACGCGCCTGCGGCAGGTTCTGGCGCGAGAGGGCCAGCACCGAGGGCGTGGCCGGAGTCTGCAGGGCCAAAGCCCAGCATTCCGCCGTCTCCACCGCATCCGCCGGGCGGAACACGTTGAGATTGGGGATCAGGCGCAGGCTCATCACCTGTTCCACCGGCTGGTGCGTCGGGCCATCCTCGCCCAGCCCGATCGAATCGTGCGTCAGCACATAGACCACGCCCGCACGCTGCAGGGCGCTGAGGCGGATGGCGTTGCGGCAATAGTCGCTGAAGATCAGGAACGTGCCGCCGTAAGGCACCACGCCGCCGTGCAGGAACATGCCGTTCATCGCTGCCGCCATGCCGAATTCGCGGATGCCGTAATAGACATAGCGACCAGCGTAATCCTCCGCTGTCAGCGGCGTGGTGGCGGCGGTCTTGGTGTTGTTCGAGCCGGTGAGGTCGGCCGATCCGCCGATCAGTTGCGGCAGCGCAGCGGTCAGCGGCTCGAGCGCCTTTTGTGAGGCCACGCGGCTGGCGATCTTCTGCGGGTTGGCGGCGAGGTCGCGGATATGCTCCTGCACAGCAGGCGCAGCCTTGTCGGCGACGCTGGTGAACCGGGCGAGGAAGTCCTCCCTAGCGCCGCTGGCGGCGAGCCGCTGGGCCCATTGCGCATGGGCAGCCGCGCCCTTGGCACCTAGTACACGCCAGTCTGCCATGATCTCGTCCGGCACCACGAACGGCTCATGCGGCCAGTCCAGCTCGATGCGGGCGAGTGCGATTTCATCAGCCCCCAGCGGCGAACCGTGGACACCGCTGGTGCCCTGCTTGTTGGGCGAGCCCTTGCCGATGATCGTCTTGCAGGCGACCAGCGACGGGCGCGGATCGGCCAGGGCCTCGTCAATTGCGGCGCGGATCGAGGCGGTATCGTGTCCGTCACAATCGACCACGTGCCAGTTGCCGGCGCGGAAACGGGCGCGCACGTCCTCGCTGGAGCTGAGGCCGACCTTGCCGTCGATGGTCACGTTGTTGTCGTCCCACAGCACGATCAGGCTGCCCAGCTTCAGGTGCCCGGCAAGACCGACGGCCTCGTGGTTCACGCCCTCCATCAGGCAGCCGTCGCCCGCCATCACCCAGGTGCGGTGACAGGCCAGGTCATCGCCGAACTGCGCGTTGAGGTGACGCTCGGCCAGGGCAAAGCCCACGCCCATCGCCAGACCCTGACCCAAGGGGCCGGTGGTGCATTCCACACCGTCGATCAGGAAATTCTCCGGGTGCCCGGCGCACGGGCTGCTCAACTGGCGGAACTGGCGGATATCGTCCATCGTCGGGCTGGCATAGCCCGTCAGATGCAGCAGCGAGTAGACCAGCATCGAGCCGTGGCCCGCCGACAGAATGAAGCGGTCACGGTCAGCCCAGTGGGGATCGGCAGGATCGAACTTCAGGTAATCGGCGTAAAGCACCGTGGCGACATCGGCCATGCCCATCGGCATGCCGGGGTGGCCGATATTGGCCGCCTGGACTGCATCCATGGTCAGCGCCCGGATGGCATTGGCCATCGGCAGGAAACGGGACGCGTCTTGGCTCATGGACAATCTCCTCCCGGTGCGGCCCGGTGCAGGATGTCGGGTCACGATTCGGATGCGCGCTCCATGCGAGGCACCGCCCCTTGCGTCAAGCTTGTGGGACCAAGGGCGACTGGTCGCGCCAAAACACCGGCCCGAACCTTATTCACAAGTTCGCGGGCCAAGGCTTTGCCGCTTTGCAGGCTTTTCGATAAGCAGCGGGAATGGAGAGTGATCGTATCCAGCAGGCCCTGGCCCGGATCGAAGCGGCGGCGTCCCGGATAGAGCTCGCCGCCCGCCCCAACCGCTCGCCTGCTCCCGGCCTCGCTCCGGGCCCGGCGCCCGATCAGGCACTGGCGGACAAGCACGCCGCGCTGAAGCGCGAGGCATGGGCAGCGCTGGCCGAGATCGATACCCTGATCGAGGCGATAGACGCATGAGCAACGTCACGCTCGAGATCGGGGGACGGCGCTACACCGTCGCCTGTGCTGCGGGCGAGGAGAGCCACATCGCCATGCTGGGCGCGTCGATAAACGGCAAGCTGGCGACCATTCCCAATCTTGGTGCCCAGTCCGAACAGCGCACCCTGCTGTTCGCCGCGCTGCTGCTGGCGGACGAGCTGCACGAGGCCAACAAGGCCCCCGCCGCCCCAGAACCGGAGGCGAATACCGCCGAACCGCTCGAAAAACTGGCCGACCGGCTGGAAAGTCTTGCATCACAGCTTGAGGCTTCGCTGCCGACTTCCTAAGTAGGGCATGGCGGGACTGCCCGGTACGAGCTGTTGAAAATCCCTGAGGCTATAATCAAATCCAAAGGGAGCTGTCCCTACTGCGGTTGCGGGTTCGTCCCGGGATCTCGGAGATACGGCGCCCACCTGACGTCAGGCGTCAGAGGATTTCCAAGCAAACGGCCCACGGTGGTTCCGCTACTTCATTCGATTCACTGTGGCTCCGTTCGTGTCGAGCGAAGTCGAGACACCTGCGTGCGGCCTCTCGACTTCGCTCGAGGCGAACGGCTAGAGAGCTTGCATGAGCACCGTCACCGATCGCAAAGCCGTGTTGCGCAATGACCTGCGCAACCGCCGCCGTGCCTTTGCGGCCAACCTGCCGAGTGCGGTGAGCGCGCTGGTGTTCCGCCAGCCTCCGGCGCCGGTGCTGGCGATGGTTCCGCACGGTGCCACTATCGGCCTGTATCGCGCCGATCCGGGTGAGGCGCCCGCCGGTGCCTACGCGCGCTATTTCTTCGAGAACGGACATCCGCTGGCCCTGCCGCGCGTAACCAAGCTGACACAGCCGATGCGCTTCCATGCCCACACCGATCCATTCGAGGAACGCGACCTCGTGCCGGGCGTGATGGGCCTGCGCCAGCCATCGGGTGACTTGCCCGAACTGGTGCCGCAAGTGCTGTTCATGCCGCTGGTCGGGTTCACCGCGCGCGGCGAGCGTCTGGGCCAGGGTGGCGGGTTCTACGACCGCTGGCTGGCGGCGCACCCGCAAACGATCGCCATCGGCATGGCGTGGGACATGCAGGAAGTGGACGAGCTGCCGATCGAGCCTCACGACATGCCGCTCTCGGCGATTGTCACTCCCACTCGCGTGCTGGGTCCATTCTGATGCGCAAGCAGCCAACTTTGCGCATTCCGTTTGGCATTCTGGCTCTGCTCGTCGGGCTTGTTCTGTACGCGCTGGGCGTGGCCTGGGCCTCGCAGTGGATCGGGCTGTGGCCGGTGCCGGTGCAGGCCGTGGTCTATCTGGTGCTGGGGATCGTCTGGCTGCCGCCGCTGCGGAACTTCCTGATCTGGATGGAAACCGGCCGGTGGGGCTAACGCCCGACGACCGATACCATGAAATTTGTCAGAAAATTCCCAAGTGGCGCGAGTGACGGGACTTGAACCCGCGACCCTCGGCGTGACAGGCCGATACTCTAACCAACTGAGCTACACCCGCGTATATTTGCGATAGCACCGCTTGGGAGAGGCGCCTCTAGGGCAGCGGCAAATGGCTGTCAACCGCGTGATCGGCGGGGCGGCAAAAACCCCCTGACAGGACGAAATCAAACCGCCACAGGAGCGCGGATGGCGCCTTGCGGGGTGTAATCGTGGACCGCGAAATCCTCGAACCGATAGTCGAAGATCGAATTGGGCTGGCGCACGATCTCCAGCCTGGGCGTGCCGACGGGACTACGGCTCAGCTGCTCCTCCACCAGATCGCTATGGTTCAGGTAAAGATGCACGTCGCCGCCCGACCAGACCAGCTCGCCCGGTTGCAGCCCCGCCTGCTGGGCAATCATCCGCGCGAGCAGCGCCGCGCCGAACAGGTTGAACGGCAGGCCCAGCGCCACGTCGCAACTGCGCTGGTACAGCAGGCAATTGAGCCGCGCGTCGGGTCCCTCGCCCGCGACGTGGAACTGGTAGGTCTTGTGGCACGGCGGCAGCGCCATGCGGTCAAGCTCGGCCACGTTCCACCCTTCGATGATGTGGCGGCGGCTGCCCGGATTGGCGCGCAGGCTGGCGACAACTTGCGCCACCTGGTTGATGCCCGGGCCCTTGGTGTACTTGCCGTCCGGCCCGTATTCATAGGTATCCCAGTCGACCCACTGCTTGCCATAGACCGGCCCCAGATCGCCCCAGCGCGCAGCAAATGCCTCGTCAGACACGATTCGGGCCTCGAAGTCTGCCTGCGAGATGGCCTCGCCGCTGGCTGCGCGATACTTGGCCAGCGGCCAGTCGCTCCAGATCGTCACGCCTTCGGCCAGCAGCGGGCGGATGTTGGTATTGCCGGTGAGAAACCACAGCATCTCACGCGCGGCAGCCTTCCAGAACACCCGCTTGGTGGTCAGCAGCGGCACCTTGCCGTCGCTGAGGTCAAACCGCAGCTGCACCCCGAACACCGACCGCGTGCCCACGCCGGTGCGGTCCATCCGCTGATCGCCCTGCTCCCAGATTTTGCGCATCAGCCGCAGATAGTGCCATTCAGGATGATCCCGATTAGCAATATATACGAAGGGAAAGTCGAGTTGAGTGGCCATCAAACCACGTAACCACGCGATCCTATTTCCGGAAAATGGCCAATCTCGGCCTTCCGGAAAACAGTGCCGCTTAGGCTGTCGACTGCTCTGTATAACCTGTGGGAACCTGTGGAGAACTCACTTGAAAATGAAAAAAAAGCGTTATTTTTCATTGTATAAGCTACAGGAAGGGGTCTGCATATCACGTATTCCCACAGATTCGTGCGTCACATCTTCTGCCAAGGCTCGGAAGATTGTTCGAGTCAGAAATGGCCGCTTGCCAGCCTGCCATGCGGTCGCTATTGGCCCGCGTCTGCCTCGCCTGTGGTTCGCCGCAGGCAAGATCGGTCGGGGAATAGCTCAGCCTGGTAGAGCACTGTCTTCGGGAGGCAGGGGCCGGAGGTTCGAATCCTCTTTCCCCGACCAGTTCCTTGTTGCGGGGTGATCAGTCGGCGCGTTTGCGCTGGCGGATCACCCGCGCGGGATTGCCCGCCACCACGGTCCACGGCGCGATATTGCGGGTGACGACCGCGCGCGCGGCAGCGACGCCGCCCTCGCCCACCGTCACCCCCGGCGCGACATAGGCCTCGGCCGCAACCCACGCCTTGGCCTCCAGCATGATCGGCGCGGTCATCAACGGGGTGTAAGGGTGATCGACGTCACGCGAAGCGGTGCACAGGTAAGCCCGCTGGCTGGCCGTCGCCCCATCGCCCAGCCACACGTGCGCCACGCAGTAACAATCGACATCGTCGCCCAACGTCGCGTGCGCGCCCATCGTCAGGTTCCACGGGGCCCAGATCCGCGCCGATGGATAGGGTCGCGCGCCCTTACCCACGCTCGCCCCGAACAGCCGCAGCAGCATGCGCCGCCAGCCATGAAGCGGGCGCGGCGACGGGCGGTAGAGCAGCAGCCAGACGAGGCCCCAAAGCGCCCGCGCGGCCTTGTTGGCCCGGCCCGGCGGCGGCTGCATGGTCAAGGGTGCGCGGTTTGCGCTGTTTTCCGCCATGGCTGCTATCTGCCCTCCACAGCGCGATGGTAATGCGCCAGCATGCGCGCGGCAATCGCGTCCCACGCGAATTGCCCTTCGGCCAGCTTGCGCCCGGCCTTGCCCGCCGCTGCCAGCGCTGGCGCATCGGCCAGCATGTGCGCCAGAACCTGCGCCATCTGCGCGGGATCGGTGGTGATGCGGAAGGCCGCTCCGGCAGCGAATCCCTCGGGCAGGTTGCAGGCCTCGGTCATGAACACCGGCAGGCCATAGGCCCAGCCCTCGAGCACCGCCATCGGCAGGCCCTCGCTGTAGCTCGGCAGGATGAAAGCGCTGGCCCCGCGCAAGGCGGCATCCTTGGCGGCGCCATGCAAACCGCCGGTAAAGCTGACCGCGTCGGCAATGCCCAGTGTGGCCGCTTGCTGGCGCAGGTCGTCGAGCATGCCGATCTCGTCCCAGCCGGCGATTTGCAGGTGCCAGCCTTGGAGCAATGCCACGGGCAACAGCGCCCAGGCGGACAGCAGTTCGGTCAGGCCCTTCTTCGGATGGATCCGCGCCATGAACAGCATTGTCCGGCGCCCGCTATGGGCAGTCAGTGGCGCGTTGCCTTGCGGCGAGGTGATGCCGTTGGGAATTAGCGCCATCGGATTGCTCAGACCATAAGCGCGCACCGCCGCTCCTTCCGAAGCCGCCAGCGCATGGATGAAGGCCGCACGGCGCAGCAGGCGGCCTTCCCACAATTGCGCCGAAAGGCGCTTCTTCAAGCCAGACCGGCGCAGCGCCCAGTGATCGAGCATCCCGCGCGGTGAAACGACGTATGGCGTGGCGCTCCGCCCCGTCCAGCGGGCCAACGCGCGCGCCGCCGGGCCCCAGATGCCGTGCAGGTGAGCCAAATCGGGCTGCAAAGCATCCAGTCGGCTCACCATTGCCTCAGCTCGGATGCCGTTGCGAAAGCCGGTCGATTCGACGGTGATCAACTCCAGCGGTGCCCAGCTATCCCGATCCTCGTCGGTGAACGGGTCGGAACCCGCCAATACCGTCACCTGCAGCCCCTGCACCGCCTGCGCTCTAGCCAGTCCCTTCACGCTTTCGAACATTCCTCCTGCCAGCCGCGAAGACCTGTCAATCAGGTGGACAACGTGCATCAGGCAGCTTTCCGAAACACCAGGACTGCCTCGCCACCGAAGCGCCCGATATCGCGCCCAAACATTCGCTCGATTACGAAATTACCGGGCCCAAGCAGTTTATCGCCGAACGGCAGTTGGACGCCGAAGCGTTCTTCGTGTTCCAAGGCGAACCCCGCCCGTCGCGCGGCCTCCGTTATCTCGGACACACGGAAGAAGTGAATCGGGTTAAGGTTGCCCGCCGCCACGCGGCGTTCGTTGATCACGCGCGAAATCCGCACGAAATGCTGATCAGCAACAGTGGTCTGCATGGCCACACGCCCGCTTGGCTGCAGCAGCTTGTCAAACATGGCAAACAGCTCATCCAAACGGCCGACATGGGCGATCAGGCCCAGACACAGGATCACGTCCAGGGCCGCCAACTCCTGGTTATCCCCAAGGGTAAAACCATCCAGATTGCTAAAGACAACCTGCTGCCCCGCACGCGGCACCAAGGTCCGGCGCGCGGTATCCAGCATAGTAACGCTGATATCGTTTACGAACACGTGGCTATAATCGCCGCAGGCATTGACCGCCGCAGTGATCTCACCAGTGCCGCTGGCCATGTCAAGCAGCCGCCCGCTGCCCCCCGCAAGCGCTTTGGCCACTAAGTCAAGCCGATTGCGAAAGGTCTCCGCAGCACCGGTGTGCGTTTCGGCGGCAAAGAATTTGCCATAAGTCTCCGCGTGGACTTCGAAGAAATTGGTCACGCGGGTTTGCTGGGTGCTGTCGGGCATTGGGAAGGCCTATCCTACGCTGGTATCGCGGAGCGAGAGAAATGTTAGTAGCAGTCGGTCGAGTAGGCTGGCACGGCGCGGTGGCTGGGAAAGCGCCATCCGCAGCGCCGCTTCCAGACCGGTGGCGAAGCGGTCCGGACCATATCCCTTAACAATTTGCCTCCCTGCGTCAGCCATGGCGGCACGATCGGCGCGGGTTACATAGCCAAGCCGCCTGCCGATGCCTGCCTGATTGGTTGCATCCACCGTCCAGCCGTTCACGCCGTCTGCCACGAGATCATGCGCGCAGCCGCACTGTCGGCTCACGATAACCGGCAGACCCGCAGCCATAGCTTCGTTCACTACTAGACCCCATTGCTCCGACAAGCTGACGTGTACGAATGCTCCGGCAAAGGCGAGCAGAGTCGGCAGTGCATCATATTGCAGGAATCCCCTCAAGTGGACATGTTCGCCAAGCCCTAGGACGTTGATCTGCGCCTCTAGCTCTGCACGCAAAGGGCCATCGCCTACTAGCACCAAATCCCACGCGGACGGCCCTGCTGTGCGGCGATATTCGGAGTAGGCGGCAATCAGACGGGCGTGGTTCTTCTTGGCGACAAACCGGCCCGAGGCAAGGAAATACGCCGGTGGCAGGCCAAGTTGCTGGCGCAAGGTCGGATCGGCGCGGGCGGCATCGGCCCCTCCAGCAAAGTAGGCGTTGTCTACCGCATTATAGCCGATGAACACACGGTCAAGTGGAAGGCCCAACTGTCCAATGTAATTGCGCTGGGGCTCCCCGCCCACAAGGGCAGCGTCGGCCAAGCGCACAACGCGGCGCTTCATCCACTCCTTGTGCGCAGAGCGAGCGAAATCGTGCGCCGTACTTTCGCTCATAATCACCACATGGGCGCCGTTGGACCGCGCCCAGCCGATCATGGCCACAGCCTCCACATGGCTCCAGCCGCCTGCAACCACCACCTGCGGCTTTTCGCGATCGAGCGCCTCACGAACGCGCGCGATGAGTAAGCTATTCGGCACCTGCTCCACAACGCGATCGGTGAATAAAGTGATCCGGCGGAAATACTCTTCACCCTCGCAAGGTTCCCAATCATAGGTCGAACTGCGGCGCGATCCCTCGATCCCGACGACTTGCGCCACACCCGCCGCAGCGTTGAGCCGGGCGAGGATGTAGGGGCTGAACATCCGGAAATAGATAGCAATTTTCGGCACGCTGCCTGCCTAGCCAACCAGATGGCCGCGCGCCAGCGCCCAGGCTGCCGCGTGGTGGAGGATCTGGATCGATCCGGCGGCCAGCGCGGCATCGATCTCGTGCGGCGACATCACCCGCAGCTCCATCGTTTCCAGGTCACCGGACGCAGGTTCGGTCACGCTGCGGCACCCGGTGGCAACATAGTAATGCCCCAGCGACCCGCGCTGGTTGCCGTTGTCGACGAAGCTGCCGAGGTGAACCCACGAGTCGCTGGCCAGCCCCGTCTCCTCACGTAGTTCGCGCTGGCAGGCGGCCAGCGGCTGCTCGCCCGGATCGATGTAGCCGGCGGGGAACGACAGGCCGTAGGCTTGCGGCCCGTGCTTGTACTGCCACAGCGTGGCGATCCCGCCATCGGCCAATTGCGGTACGCAAACCGCGAACTCGGCCAGCTCCACCCGGTAGTAATCGTCGATCTCCACGCCCGCACTGGTGCGCAGGCGCTGTTGCTTGACCGTGAGGTATGGCGGGCGGGTGAGCAGCACCTGCTCGTCCAGCACCGTCCAGGGATCCTTCGCCGATGCCACGCGCGCGCCTATTGCAGCCACGGTCGGAAATTGAGCCGATAAGCGAGATTGGGCGTGCGCTGGCCGATCTCGCGCGCCGGATTGCCGCCGACGATAGTATGCGGCGCGACATCGCGGGTGACCACCGCGCCCGCCGCCACTACAGCGCCCTCGCCAATGGTCACCCCGGGCAAGATCAGCGCACCGAAGCCGATCCACACCTTGTCGCCAATCGTTACCGGCCCACCCCGGTCGGCAAAGTCCGGCGATTGCGGATCGTGTCCCAATGTCAGTACGCTCGCCTGCGGGCCGATCGAGACGTCGTTGCCAACAGTCACCGAATAGCTGCGGCCATCGATCAAAGTTCCAAAGTTGATCACGTTGCGCTGTCCCAGCTTAACCTTGCGGCCGTTGAGGAAGCGGCAATCGAGTTGCACGCCGCTGCCCTTGCCCATGCGGCCCAGCCACAGCGACAAGAAGGCATGGCGCAGCGTGCGCGAGGGGAAACGGCCAACGATGTGGTTGTAGGCAAAGGCGCACAGGGTGCCGGCAGTTGCGCGAAACGTCATGCCCAAATGCCCCCCTTCGCGCCGCCAAGCAGGTGCCTGGAGAATAGGCGACGGGCTACCGCAAGCATTGGCCTGCTGCAATCGGCCAGTATGATCACAGCCTGCACCATCACAGCAAGGTGCGAACCAGATCATCGAGCGCGCCGTTGCTATATTTGATCGCCGCGATACCCGCCGCCGCCGCCGCTGCCAGATCGCTGTCGTTATCGCCGATCAGGACGGATCGTTCCCCGTCGACCAGCCATTCGCCCATCAGCGAAGTGAGCATGCCCGGGCCGGGCTTGCGACAATCGCTGGCGCGGGCATAAGCCGGAACCACGCCATCGACATGGTAGGGGCTGTAGCGAAATGCATCGATGTGGGCGCCCGCGCGATTCAGGTCGTCCTGCATGAAGGCATGCAGCGCCAACACGTCATCCTCGGTGTAGAAGCCCTTGGCCACGCCAGCCTGGTTGGTGACCACGAAGGCGTAGAGCCCGGCCTCGTTGACCAGCCGGACCGCCTCCCGCGCCCCAGGCATCCACTCGAACCGGTCACGCGAGCCGACGTGGCCGTGATCCACATTGAGCACCCCGTCACGATCGAAGAACACCGCCCCGCGCCGGTGCCGGGCGGGGATGGTCCGCTGCGCTTCGGCAAAGCTGTGCGGCACGCCGATGTCGAGGAAAAAGCCGTGCACGGCCAGCCCGGCCAGCTGTCCGGAACGGGCCAGCTGCGGCCAGACCAACTGCTCCAGCGCACCAGTTTGCGGCAAATGTGTGAGCAACTCGCGCGAACAGGCGACAACACCGCCATTGATATAGCCAGCACCCTGGTCCGCTACACCGCACTCGAAACAAGTCACCATGCCCTGCGCGAACGTCACCAGGCTGTACCGCGCGGGATCATCGACCCGGCGCAAGGCCATCGCCGCCAGCGTGTCGCCGTCGCACCGCAGGGCGGCCAGGCGATGAAAGTTCACGTCCAGCCACGTATCGCCGTTCAGCACGATGAACTCGTCGGCCAGCAGGTCGCGGGCGTGCCACAAGGCACCGCCGGTGCCCGCCCGATCGGGCTCAACGCTGACCTTCAGGGTCATGCCAAAGCGGGCTGCCGCTACGCTGTGCCGGGCGAAGTGCGCAACCTGCTCGGCCTCGAAACAGGCGAGCAGCACTATTTCACGATAGCCGAACCGGCCCAGTTCAAGCAGCAGGTGATCGAGAAACGGCATCCCACCCACCGGCAGCAGCGGCTTGGGCGTGGCTGCAGTTAGATCCCCCAGCCGCGTCCCCAGCCCGCCGCACAGGATGGCAATCTGCGCCGTGCCCATCCGCAGCGTCAGCCGCCTTGCGGGCGGTCGAACAGCGCCGCTTCGACCGCAGCACAAATGGCGTGACCGGCAATGATGTGAACTTGCTGGATATGCGGAGTGTCGGTCGATCGCGCAGAAATCGCCACATCGGCCAGCGCCGCCATGGCGCCCCCGCCGGCGCCGGTCAGAACCAGCACCGTCATGCCCTTAGCCCGCGCCGCTTCGATTGCGCGCAAGACGTTGGGCGATCTGCCAGAAGTGGAGATGCCGATGAACAGGTCACCTCGCTGCCCAAGCGCCGCAACCTGGCGCGCGAACACCTGTTCGAAGCCATAATCGTTGCCGATTGCGGTCAGGATTGACGTGTCCACCGTCAGGGCAATGGCGGGCAAGGCGGGACGATCGAAGTAGAACCGCGAGACGAACTCGCCCGCGATATGCTGCGCATCGGCCGCGCTGCCGCCATTGCCGGCGAGCAGCACTTTGTTGCCATCGCGCATGGTAGCTAGACACAGGTCTGCCGCCGCTTCGACCGCCTGCTGAAACCCGTCATCGTCCAGCGACTGCTTGATCGCTACGCAGGTTTCCGTGAAGTAGCCGGTCAGAGAGAACCCGCCATACTTCTCCATGATTCAGCTCCAGTCTGCGTAAATTTAACGGCCGAGGCCTGGGCCCCGTTGGCCTCTAGCACCTTGATCAGGCTGTGGCTCTGCTCGGGTGGCACGAGAAACATGATAAATCCGCCGCCGCCCGCGCCTGACACCTTGCACGCGTGCGCGCCCGCAGCCAGTCCGATTTCCTGCAAAGTGTTGATAAGTGCGGTTTCGATTCCCAGAGCCGTACGGTTCTTCGCTGCCCGCGAGCGGTTGAGGATGGTCGCCATCTCGTCAATCCGGCCTGAAAGCAATGCCGACTTCATGCCGATCGCATCACCCTTGAGGTCATGCATGGCCTGCAGTGCGGCCGGATCGGCGCTGCGCATGCCGCGCTGCTGCGATTCGATTATGTTGCTCGATTCGCGCGATTGCCCAGAGAAGCAGATCACCAGCGAGACTTCCAGCTCGGCCGCGATGGCGCGCGACACCCGCAGCGGATTAACGATGGTTCGTCCGTCGGCCAGAAATTCGATGAAGTTCAGGCCGCCGAACGTGGCGGCGTACTGGTCCTGCCGCCCGCCCGCCATGGCCAGGTCTTCGCGCTCGATCACAAAGGCCAGTCGCGCCACCTCGTAAGGTCCCAGCGGCACCCCGAAATACTTGCGGTAGGCCTCCACCAGAGCGACAACCAGCGCGGAGGACGAGCCCAGCCCCGAGCCCGGCGGACTATCGACCGAGGTCGTCACGCTGAGATCGACCGATTGTCCGCCGAACAGGTCCTGCATGAAACGCTGGTGCACGGCGCGGTGCAGCTTCAGTTGCGCTGCGTCCAAGAGGGCCGGATTTTCGATTGTCTCGCTGACATCGAGGTCGGCCGCCCGCAAGTGCAACCCGCCGGTGGCCGGCTGGACATAGGCATGGGCGTAGCGATCGATCGTGACGTTGAGCACGGCCCCGCCGTATTCGTCGCAATAAGGCGCCAGGTCGGTACCGCCGCCCGCCAGCCCCAGCCGCAGCGGCGCGCGGGCCCGCACCGCGCAGGGCACGGGTTGCTGCTCCAGCGAGGCGGCCCGCGCATAGATCGACAGGATCGAATCGCTCACTAGGACACCTTCTCCACACCGCTTGCGATTTCGAGCGCGGCACATAGCTGCGTGACGTTGCGCTGCCACGATGCATGCTGGCGAAACGATTCCCACCCCTCATTGGGATAGCCGCGCGAAATGAGCAAGCGCATCGCTTGTTGCATGGCCGCGATATCGTCTGCTGCAATCACCGGCCCAAGATCGAACCGGGCCACCGTTTCCGCCAGTGGCCCCGGACCAGACGAAGCCAGCACCGGCTTGGCCCAGTTCGACGCGAGCAGCAGCACGCCGCTCTGCGAGACGAACTCGGCCTTGTAGGTCAGCAGAATGGCATCGGCCGCACCGAAATATGCGCGCAGGGCGTCATCGGGCACGAAGCCATCGTCGATCCGCACGCGCTCGGCGCAACCCAGCTCCGCTGCCAGGTCGCGATAGAACTGCGCTGGCTTATCATGGCGCGAGGCGACCCGGCCAGCGACCAGCAACACAGCTTCGGGCACCCTGGCAACCGCGCGGACGCAGGATTCGATGTTCTTGCGATCAGCAATGTAGCCGAATGCCAGCAAAATGTGCCGGCCAGAGCCGCGCGGCGCCAGCTCTGCCCGCAAGCCATCGCCATCACCGGGGGCCCGCTCCGCCTCATAGCAGCCATAGGGCACTCGCAGGCACACGATGTGCGGCGGAATCTGGGGCTGCTCGGCGTCGAAGTCTTCGTGAATCAAGCCGAACCGGATTGGCCAGAAGCCAGCCTTCACCGACCAGCGATGCAGTAGTGCGGCACCATCACGCAGCTTGCGCTGTGGATCGTGGATATTCACCGCATAACGCACGCCCAGCCAACGCAGGAGCAGGTGCGGCCAGACCCACACCAGCGCCAGCGTCTCCGAACTGGCTCCCAGCAGGACGTTGCGAAAGCGCCCCGCAAGGATGACGGCGGCGAGGATCAGCTGGTTGGTGATCGTTGCAAGGGTAAACCAGGCGCGCTTGGCAAGGGCATTGCGCCAGTCCGCATAAGGCCGAAGCAGCCAGTGTCGCACCCGGTAGGATTTGCTGACCTGGCCCGGCAGAAACCCCGCACAGGTCAGCAGATAGACCTGCACGCCCTCTGCCTGCAAGGCCTGCGCCTGATAATGCGCATGCTCGGCAATGCCGCCTTCGGGCAGGTCGCAAAAGAGAAGTATCTTGTGTAAGGTCATCACGACAATCAAGCTGCGCTGCGCTGCTACTTCAGCCGCGCTTGATCAGCACGCAATGGCCGTTCCAGTTGTGCACGAAAATGAACCGGGAATCGGTCTCGTATTCTTCGCAAAGCCCGGTCACACCGCTGCAACTGGCGCAGCCATAATCGTCGAACACAAAGAAACCCTGTGGCACCAGCCGATCATAGGCCCATTCCACCACGTCGCGCGCGCCCTGGTAAACGTCCACGTCGATGTGCACCATGCGCAGCGCGCCCCGAATGCGGTCGGAGGTATCTTCCGGGAAAATTCCGGTCAGGATCTCGGTGCCGACCACCCCGTTCCGCGCCATCAATGCACGCACCTGCTCTTCGGAGGCGTCGGCATGTTCCCCGCCGGCGTAGAGATTGTCGTTGACCCCGGCCTTGACCACTCCAGTGAAGGTATCGGCGATGTAGAGCTGTCCCTCCACGCCAAAGCGCTGCATGGCTTTGCCGACGATCAAGGCCGTGCCACCGCGCCACACGCCCACTTCCAGGATATCGCCAGGTGCCAGCTTGCCCGCCTGCTGCACCAGCGACCAAAGTTCATGCTGGCGCAGGACATCCACAAGCGTAAATTCCTTCGCCCGCTCATAAACGGCGAGAAACGCTCCGTCATGCAGGTGTTTGGGATAGTCGCTGTCTACATAGGCCCCCACCAACGCGGAATTGCCATGCCTGATCGACCGCAGGACCCGCTTTGGCCCCAGTGTATTGATGGCGCGTGCGACCATCGACTTGGCGATACTAGAGGCCATGACCAGTAAATTCCTTTTGCTTTGCAATCAGGGCCATAGAACACCAACCTGCAACTGGTCCAGCACCACATCCGGAGCGAACGCGCCCACCGCTGGGCGCGCCTGCGCCGCATGGGCCGCGAGCAGCGCTGGATCCGCCAGATAGCGGGCGATGGCCGCAGTAAGGGCCACGCCGCTGACTTCAGGCAGCAACAGACCGTTCACGCCGTCGCGCACCACATCACCGCAATGGCGCGAGGCGATCACCGGCAAGCCGTGGGCCTGCGCCTCCAGCTGGGTCAGCGCGAAGCCGTCCGAATGGGTCGGCAGCACGAACAGGTCCGCCCGTGCGAAATGAGCATGAACGTGCTGGCGGGCAACAGCACCGTGATCGGTGACATTGGGTAAATTGCTCAGCCGCTCATGCAACGCTTCGCCACCAGGGCCGACAAGGTGCAGTTCGACATGCTGCCCGGCCAGCAGGCGCGCCGCCTCCAGCAGCTCGAATATGCCTTTGCGCGCGATCAGCGAGCCGAGGAATAGAACCCGTAGTGGGCGGGCAGCGGTGAACCGGTCAGGTGCCGGAGGTCGCGCTGTCGGCGGCGGTGCGGCATAGGCCAGCGGCACCACGCGGATTTTGCAGCGATCGACCCCTGCCCGCTCGAGCCCTTCCTGCGCCCATGCGGAATTGACCACGATGTGATCCGCCAGCGCGCATTCCTCTCGCCAGCGGTCCCAATAGGTCGGTGGCGCAGGGTTGGCAGCCTCAGCCGGCAAGCCGGCCTTCACCGCTACTTGCACCACAATGTCCTCCTCGGCGATCGCCGGATCGATCTGGCCGAGCACGGTGGTGCAACCCGCCTTGCGCGCCGCTTGCAGGATCCCGAGCGCGGCATAGCTGTAAGCGAACACCACGGGTTTCGGCTCTTGGACCAGCAGTCCGACACGCTCCAGCGCGGCCACCGCGCGGTGTTCGAACCACACGTTGTCGGCCATGATCTTGGGCCAGCCACGAGGCGTTCCGCGCAGCCGAGCGACTGCCTCGCGCGCCAGCGATCCACCGGTGAATGCGAGCACGCGCGCATCGCCCAGCGCCGGATTGAAGCGATCGGCCAGACGCTGACCCAGGCCTCCCGGCAAAGCGACGGATAGGCTGCCGGGCGGCGCCCAGCGATCGGTTACGAGAGCCCGCAATTGCCCGCGCCGATGCAGACCCTCGGCCAGCACGTAATGCTCGCGCGCACCCAGCTGGCAGACAATCCATGGCGCCGGTTCAGCCATCAACGGGAAGGCCCCACAGGCGCGCAATGAACACCTCACCCGAATGGCTGTCGCGCGCTGCAAGCGCCTGCTGGCGCGCCTGTGCCGATATCTGCGGAAAATCACGGACCATGTCGGCAATCGCCTGAACCAGGCCCGCCACGTCGCCATCATCCACGCCGATTCCGGCGCCATTCTCCAGTGCCAAGTCCTCGCACCAGGTGTCGCGTGTGTAGATCAACGGAACCCCCGCGGTGACCGCTTCCACCGCCACGCCGGAAATGCGCGCGTAATAGCTTGCCCGGCGATAGGGCAGCAGCATGCAATCGGTGGCAGCGACCGCGGCATCGTATTGCGCGCTGGTCATCGCCTGGCGGATCAAGTTGACGCGCGGATCGGCCAGCAACGCGGGATCGGGCTCGTACAGCGCGCCCGCTTCGTCGAGGATCGGCTCGTTCCACTGGATGATGAAGCGCGCGTTGGCCTGCGGGGTGGCGGCGAGAAAATCGCGGATGGCCTGCTGCATCACGTCGATGCCCTTCTCGAACCGCGCGGGTCCAAGGCAGGCGAACGTGACCGGCGTCGCCGGGTCGCGCGCCACGGTCTCCAGTGGCGGCGGTGGAGCCACGCGCGGGCTGGGAAACACCTGCGGCTCGATCCCGCACAGCAGGCGGTATTCGAGCGCCAGCTTGGCGCTGTCGGTAGCGAAGCTGGCGCGGCCTTGCGCGATCAGCGGAGCGAAGCTGCGCAGCGCCCGGCGCAGAACCTTGGCCGACTTCTTGAACAGCGGCTCGCGCCGACCGGGCTCGTAGCTCCCGGCATTGTTGCGGAACAGCAACACGATCCGGCCGATGCGGTGCCCTTGGCTCGCCATCAGCCAGCGCCAGCCGAAGATGTGATGGATCACCACGGTGGGCGCGAAGACCACGTCGAACGGGCCGTGCTCGGCCACGAAGCGGCGCATCAGGCGGAACACGCGCCAGTTGTGCTGCACGATGCCCAGATAGCGCCGCCACGCCTTGGGGTGGGCGTAGATATTGTCCCAGTTGGTCCACGGAAACAGCGCACAGGCATCAAGCGCGGCGACGACGTTGGGCTGCGCGTCGCGGTGGATCACGGCGACCGTGGCGGCACCGGCCGCGGCGTTCAGCTCGATCACCGATTTGACGTATTCGAACCAGTGGCCGCTCTCGCTCTTGAGCGCTTCTTCGACCACCAGCATGCGCTTGCCGGCAAGGGGGCTGCGGCTGACCGACGCGTCGTGATCCTCGACCGACATGTCAGGCCGTTCCGTCACGGACGTCATAACCCAGCTGCTTCAGCAGGACGCGCTGACCAGCGGTCAGCGCACCGGCCCGAAACCGGCAGGGATAACCGTGGCCGAACAGCCGTTTGGTCATCTTGACGCGCACGCGGTTGAACAGATGATCCCACGGTTGCGCCTGCCGGTGCACCCCGGTCAGACCATACAGCAATGGCGCGGCCTTGGCAGGGTCGACGCCCGCGACCTGCTTGGCCACTTCGTAGCGCTTCAGATCGAACAGGAACCGGCTGAAGGGGTGCCCCGCCCCATCGCGCGCCATGTGGTCGGCAAACAGCGTCCACAGGTTCGCCCGGTCGATCACGCGCCTTTCCGGATCCTTCAGCGATATCTGGTTTTCCGGGTGCGATCGATAAAGCAGCAGCGATTCCGGCGTGTGCGCCATGTTCGGGCGCAATCGGGTGATCCGGTAAAGGAGTTCCCAGTCCTCGGTCGGGGCCAGGTCCCGTCGGTAGGGACCGGCCGCCTCCAGCAGCGACCGGCGGAACAGGCATGGCTGGAATACGGTCAGCCAGGCCCCGCGCAGCACCGCCAGATGTAGGTTGCCGTCGCTGCCTATGGGCCCTGCCTGGATCACCACGTCCTCCAGCTCAAGGTCGGAGCCATGAAAGAACGCTTTCACCCACGGTCCATAGACCATGTCCGCACCCTGCTCGATCGCCCGCGCCTGCACCTCATAGGTGTTGAGCGACGAGATGTCGTCGCTGTCTTGGAAATGGATGATGTCGCCTGCGGCGTGCGCCAGTCCGGCATTTCGCGCCGCACCGGCACCGGCGTTCTTTTGGCACACCAGCATCACGTCGTTACCGAACTGCTCGCGGATCAGGTCGGGCGTGCCATCGACGGAGCCGTCATCGACCACGATCACCTCGCTCGCCGGGCGCGTCTGCGACAGGACCGAACGCAGCGTTTCGACGATCAGGTCGCACCGGTTGTAGGACGGGATCACGGTGGAGATGCGCACTACTATCCAACCTGTCTCAGCGCGAAAACTTCTTGAACTGCGGATGCTGCTGCAGCTCGGCATAGCTGCCCGATGCAACGATGACCCCGTGATCAAGGAAATAGATCCGGTCGTATTCGCGGATGGTCGAGAGCCGATGGGTCACGGTGATCACCGTCAGCTTTTCGTGTGTTGCAGCAAGCGTGGCCACCACACTCTTCTCGGTCTGCGGATCGAGCGCACTCGTCGCCTCGTCGAGCACCAGAACGTTAGGCGTTTCGTACAGCGCGCGCGCCAGAGCCAGGCGCTGACGCTGGCCACCGCTCAGCCGCACTCCGCGTTCGCCCACTTGTGCGTCATAGCCAATGGCATCGTGCTGTTCGATAAAATCGACCGCATGAGCGATGCCGGCGACGCGGCGAACCTGTTCCATGGCGAGTTCTGCGGGCGATCGGCCAAAGGCGATGTTCTCTGCGATCGAGGCATCGTGCAGAAACACGTCCTGCGGGACATAGCCCACCATCCGCCGCCAGCCCGGCGCGGTGTGCGGATCAAGCGGCTTGCCATCGATCAGGATCGCCCCACTAGTAGGCTGTAGCAGGCCGAGGATCAGGTCAATCATCGTCGACTTGCCCGATCCCGTGTGGCCGACGAAAGCGACATGCTCACCCTTGCTGATCGCGAAGCAGACGTTCTTGAGCGCCAGGGACTCGGCTCCAGCATAGCCGAACGAGACGTTGTCGAACTGCAGGCTTTCGTGCCAGTCGTCCGCCGGTACGCGCGCTTGCCGCACGCCCGTGCTATCGCCGCGCGTCGAAAACCGCTCCTGTTCGTCGAAGATGCGGGTGATCTCGTCCATGGCCTGCCGCGTTGAAGCGATGATCATCGTCTGGCTGGAGATCAGCTGCAGCGACGGCATCAGCCGATAGGCGACAATCGCGATCAGCCCGATACGCGGCATCAGCGCCACGATGTCCTCGCCGGCGGCCAGGTTTGCCAGCAACCACACGATCAGCCCGCCGAAGACCACCACTTCGAGGCCGATGCGTGGTATGGCGGTGTAGACGGGGATGCGCGCGCAATGATGTGCCAACCCGCGCGATGCCTCGACACAGTGGTCGATGAAATGCAGCTGGTTGTCGGTGGCAAGGATCGGCTTGATGCCGACCAGCATCTGGCTCACCCGGAAATAGAGCGCCTTAGTGTTTGTCAGGATGCCATTGGAAATGCGCGAGGCCCCGCGCCGTATGGGCCGGATGGCAAGAAAATAGAGACCCAGCACCAGCACCGAAGACAAGGCGATCACCGGCTCGACAATCACCAGCGCGGTGCCAAGCAACAAGGTCAGGCAGCCACGCGCCAGGATATCGAGCGACGGGCTAACCGTGCCTTGGACGAAAGTGGTAACATCATCGATGATGTTCTTCACCAGCAGGCTGCTGTTGATCGACTGGAAATACTCGTAACGCCGATCACAGATCAGTTCGAGCAAACGACCGCGCAGCCAGTTGCCCAGGCTCTGGGCATAGTTGGCCCGAACATATTCGGCCGCGAGCGATACGCCATTGCCAATCACCAGCACAGCCAGCGAGATCAGCCCGGTTGCCATTATTACGTAACGGTCGCTGCCATCGCCAATTATGGTGAGCAAGAGCCCCCCCGCGCGTGACTGGCGGAACGTCTCCATGTCGGCCGCGGCGCCGAGAAACGGCAAGAGAGAGAAAACCGCCGCCAGTTGCATGATCGCCTGCG
>JBDSUF010000024.1:0-28312 GCA_039927835.1 Alteraurantiacibacter sp. | reverse complement strand
TTCGGTGAATGCGGCGCGGGCACGGGCGAGCGTCTTGCGGGTCAGCGGCGGCGGCGCATCGGCCAGCACGTTGGTGAGGCCCTGCGCCCGAAGGTCGGCCAGCAGCCGGTCGAGCGAGCGGTAGGTCACCGTCAGGCTGTGCGTATCGACCACCTGCCGGGTGAACCCGGCGCGGGCGAGCAGCGCGCTGGCGGTCTGGTTGTCGATCTGCGGATGGACCCGCGCGGCGGGCCGCTCTCCATCGGCAGCCAGCAGCACTTGCCGCAACGTGGGCAGCGTGCCCGCGCCGGTCAGCATCGCGATCAGCAGGCCGCCCGGCGCCAGCGCCTTGCGCAGGTGGATCAGCGCGCCGGGCAGGTCGTTGACCGTGTCGAGCGTGAACAGGCTGACGATCAGCGCGCGTGGGGTGCCGGGATAAGGCTGCTCCTCGGCCAGCGCGCTGATCGCGCGCGGCGTGAAGCCAAGCCGGCGCAGCGGCTCGGCCAGCAGGCCCGCAGGATCGCCGTGCAGGTTCGCCTCGCTCGGCGGGTGGCGCATGAAGTCGAGCCGGTCGAGCACGTCCTCGGCCGCATGGCGGCGCAGGAACTGGGCGTCGGGCTCGGCGAGCGCGAGACGAGCCAGTCGGCGGGCGCGGGCCATGCGGCGGCTCTGGCTGAAGATCTGGGGTACGGACGGCGCAGGCATGCGGCTCGCCATGCCGCCTCGCTGCTGCCGGTGCAACAGCGCTTGCAACGCCCGGCGCGGCGGGGCAGCGTGCGCGGATGCTGCTGAAACAGGCTCTCGGGCTCGTGATCGACCTGGTCTACCCGCCACGCTGTCCGGCCTGCGGAGCGGCGATCGCCAGCCACGGGGCGCTGTGTCAGGACTGCTGGGCGGGCCTGGTGATCCCCGGAGAGCCGTGCTGCACCGCCTGCCAGCGTCCGTTCGGGAACGAGGACATGCCCGCAGGGTCGCTCTGTGCCCCGTGCCTCGCCGATCCACCGCTCCACGACGGGATCGCGGCGGCCACGCTGTACAACGACACCGCGCGCAAGCTGGTGCTGGCGTTCAAGCACGGCCACCGCATAGCGCTGTCGCGGCTGCTCTCGCGGCAGATGCTGGCGCGGTTGCCGGTGCTCGAGGACGACTGGCTGGTGGTGCCGGTGCCGCTCCATCGCCGCCGCCTGTGGCAGCGTGGGTTCAACCAGTCGGCCCTGCTGGCGCGCGAGATCGCCGAGGCCCGCGGACTGGCGCTGCTGGTCGACGGCCTCCTGCGCATCCGCGCCACCCCGCCGCTGGGCAAGCTGGGGCGCAAGGAGCGGGCGAGGGTGCTCAAGGGGGCCATCGGCGTCAACCCGCCGCGCGAGGCTCAGCTGAAGGGTGCGCAAGTGCTGCTGGTGGATGACGTGATGACCAGCGGAGCGACCACGGGTGCTTGTCTGGCGGTGCTGCGCAAGGCCGGTGCGGCCAGGGTGCGGATCGCCTGCTTCAGTCGGGTGCTCGACGAAGCGCTGTGACGTTGCGCGCTCTAGACAGCAAAACGCCCGGAGCGTCTCCACCCCGGGCGTTCGCGTGACGATATCGCTGGAGCAGCGGCGTTACCCCCCTGGTTAGCGCGCTCCAAACCCTCATGAACGGCCTGCTTGTGCAGGTCCTTTCCTCCCCATCCTTGGCCATATCAGCCGCAAAAGGCAGACGGCCCGTCCAGCCGCGAGCGATACATCCCATCGATTTGGGCTCACGCAAACTGCGCAGAGTAAAGCACGGCAATTTTGCGGAATCGCTGTGGGAATCGTGCAACAAGACGCTATGGAGCCGCACGCCGTGACAGGAGGATGCGTGACATGGATGAGGCCGGTTCCGACCGCGAGGCAGGTTTCGCGTTCCAGCCCAGGTTCGACTCGGCGGGCCTCGTCGGCGCGATCGTGCAGGATGTCGTTTCGGGTGAGGTGCTGATGTTCGCCTTCATGGACGCCGAGGCACTGGCAGCGACCCGCGCAACCGGCCTTGCACACTTCCACTCGCGCAGCCGTGGACGGCTGTGGCAGAAGGGCGAGACCAGCGGCAACGTGCTTCACGTCCACCAGATCCTCGTCGATTGCGATCAGGACGCGCTGGTGCTCAAGGTCCGCCCCGCCGGACCCGCCTGCCACACCGGTGAATTCAGCTGCTTCTACCGCGAACTGGGCCCCGACGGCCTCGCGCGCATCGACTAAAGGGAACCGACTTGGCCGACTATGCTCCACCTGCCGCCGATGTGATCTTCGTCCTGCGCGACGTGCTGCGGGTGCACGAAATGGACGACCCCGCCGCCTACGCCATGGTCGACGAGAGTCTGATCGAGGCCGTGGCGCATGAGGCCGGGCGCTTCTGCCGCGATGTGATCGCGCCGCTCAACACGGTGTCCGACCGGCAGGGCTGCACCCGCCACGCCGATGGTTCGGTCACCACGCCAGACGGCTTTCCCGCCGCCTATGCAGCCTGGGTCGAGAGCGGCTGGGGCACGCTGGCCCAGCCCGAAGCGTTCGGCGGGCAAGGCATGCCGCACGCGCTGTTCTCGGTGATCGAGGAATACCTCAACTCATCGTCTCCCAGCTTCACCATGTATGCCGGTATCCTCTCGGGCGCAGTGGCGACGGTCGAGGCATCGGGCTCGGAGGACATCAAGGCCACCTACCTGCCCAAGATGGTCAGCGGCGAATGGCTGGCGACAATGGCGCTCACCGAGGGTCATGCAGGCACCGACCTCGGTTTGTTGAAAACCACCGCGACCCCGGCGGGCAACGGCACCTATGCGATCACCGGCGAGAAGATCTTCATCTCTGGTGGCGACCATGACCTGACCGACAACATCGTTCACCTGGTCCTCGCCCGCCTGCCCGATGCGCCCGCTGGCACGCGCGGGATTTCGCTGTTCCTGGTGCCCAAGGTGATTCCGGAAACGGGTGAGGCGAACACCGTCACCGTCGGGTCGATCGAACACAAGATGGGCCTTAACGGTAGCGCCACCTGCGTGCTCAACTTCGACCGCGCCACCGGCTGGCTGCTGGGTGAGCCGCATCAGGGCCTCGCCGCCATGTTCATCATGATGAACGCCGCGCGCCTTGGCGTTGGAATTCAGGGCCTGGCCCATGCCGAGCATTCGTACCAGAAGGCCGCCGCCTACGCGCTGGAACGCCGTCAGGGTCGCGCCGCGGGTGAGCGGCCCGATCCCGCGCAAGCGGCCGATCCGTTGATCGTGCACCCCGATGTGCGCCGCATGCTGATGGATGCGCGCGCGTTTGCCGAGGGGTTCCGCGCACTGGTGCTGTGGACTGCGGTTCAGATTGACCTGTCGCACCATGCTGCCGATCCCGCGGTGCGGCGGCAGGCCGATGCGCTGGTCTCGTTCCTCACGCCAGTGATCAAGGCTTTCGGTACTGACCGGGGCTTCGAGGTGGCGGTGAACATGCAGCAGGTGTTCGGCGGGCACGGCTACGTCAAGGAATGGGGCATGGAGCAGATCGTGCGCGATGCCCGCATTGCGATGATCTACGAAGGCGCCAACGGGGTGCAGGCGCTCGACCTGGCCGGACGCAAGACCGCGCGTGATGGCGGCGCGGTGGCCAGCGCATTGCTGCACACGATCACCACCGAGTGCGAGGCGGCTCCGGTGGAGCTGGCCTTCATCGCCGATCCGCTGGCCAAGGCCGTCCATCATGGTGAGGCGGCCGTGAAGATGCTGCTCGAGCAGGCTGCCGCCGATCCGCAGGATATGGCGGGCGGAGCCTACGCCTGGATGCAGCTGGTCGGTACGCTGGCATTGGGCTGGATGTGGCTGCGGCTTGCAACTGTTGCCAAGGCCCAGCTGGCGGCGGGCGAGGGTGACGCGTCGTTCCTGCAAGCCAAGCTGGCCACCGCGCGCTTCTATGCCGAACAGCAACTGCCGCTATGCACCACGCTGCGCCAACGGGTGAAAGTGGGGGCCGGCGCGATGATGGCGCTGAGCCCTGAGCAGTTCCTGCGGACTTAGCCCAGCACCTCGTCGAACAGCGAATACATCGCCGCCCAGCTCTGCCGGTCGGCGCTCGCGTCATAGCCGGTTGCCGGATTGGGGTTGTGGGCCGGGTTGGTGAAGCCGTGCTTCACCCCGGCGTAAGAGTGGAAGTGCCAATCGGCCCCGGCGGCGTCCATCTCCTCCCAGAACGCGAGCACTGCCTTTCGCGGAACCATCGGATCGGCATCGCCGTGGCACACCAGGATGCGCGCACTGACCTTGCCTGCCTCGGCGGGGGCTTCGGTATCGAGCAGGCCGTGGAAGCTAACTGCGGCGAACAGCGGGGCGCCATCGCGCGCCAGTTCAAGCGCGGCTTGCCCGCCCATGCAGAAACCGATCGTGCCGATGGGCAGACCAGCTGCTTCGGGCCGCGCGGCGAGTGCCTTGAGGCTGGCGCGCAGGCGCTGGCGATAGGTGCCGGGCGATTGCCGGATGCCCATGGCGAGGTCGCGCGCTTCGTCGAAGCTGGCGGGGGTCTGGCCGTAAAAGTCGGCCACCAGGGCGAGATAGCCATGCGCGGCGAGGTCAGCCGCCTTGTCATTGACCGACTGCGTGGGGTTCATGATGGTGGGGAACACCACCACGGCAGCACGCGGTTGCCCTTGCGGCACATAGAGCGTGCCGGTCAGCGCCACATCGCCGTCGATATAGCCAACTTCAGCCATGGTCATTCCGTCGGCAGGAAGTCAGGAACCGAGAGATAGCGTTCGCCGGTGTCGTAATTGAAGCCCAGCACGCGCGTTCCGGCGGGCAACTCTTGCAGCTTGGTGGCGATGGCCGCCAGCGTGGCGCCCGAACTGATACCTACCAGAAGCCCTTCCTCGCGCGCCGAGCGGCGGGCCATTTCGCGCGCCTCCTCGGCATCGACCGCGATCGCACCGTCGATCACGCGGGTGTGCAGATTGCCCGGAATGAACCCGGCGCCGATGCCTTGGATCGGGTGCGGACCGGGCTGGCCGCCCGAGATCACCGGCGACAGGGCGGGCTCTACCGCATAGGCCTTCAAGTCTGGCCAGTACTGCTTGAGCACTTCGGCGCATCCGGTCAGGTGGCCGCCGGTGCCCACGCCGGTGATCAGCACGGCGGGCGGGGCATCGCTGAAATCGGCCAGTATCTCCTGCGCCGTGGTGCGCGAATGGACAGCCACGTTGGCGGGGTTCTCGAACTGCTGCGGCATCCACGAGCCGGGCGTCGCCGCCACGATCTCGGCGGCCCGTTCCAGCGCGCCCTTCATGCCCTTTTCGCGCGGGGTCAGGTCGAAGCTGGCGCCATAGGCCAGCATCAGGCGGCGACGTTCGATGCTCATGGAGTCGGGCATGACGAGGACCAGCTTGTAGCCCTTGACCGCCGCCACCATGGCCAGGCCAATGCCGGTGTTGCCGCTGGTCGGCTCGACGATGGTGCCGCCCGGTTGCAGGTCACCCGAAGCCTCGGCCGCCTCGACCATGGCGAGCGCGATACGGTCCTTGATCGAGCCGCCGGGATTGGCCCGTTCGCTCTTCACCCAGACCTCGTGGTCGGGGAACAGCTTGGCCAGGCGGATGTGCGGCGTGTTGCCGATTGATTGCAGGACGTTGTCGAACTTCATGGCTTGGCTTCCTTTGCAACATCGTACTGCGGAGCGAAGGTCCTCGCTCGCCGCAGTTCCGGAAAGATCACGGCCCATAACGCTGTCACGAATATCGCACCCACGCCGCCGAATACAACCGCTCCCGTTGCGCCGATGATGGCCGCCATCAGCCCCGATTGCAGTTCCCCCAGTTCGTTGCTGGCGGATATGGCCAAGCCACTGATCGCCGAAACGCGGCCGCGGGTGTGGTCGGGCGTATGCAGCTGGACCAGCGATGTCCGGATAAAGACGGAGATCATGTCCGCCGCGCCGAGTACCGAGAGGCACAGCAGGCTGAAGGCGAAATTGCGCGACAGCCCGAAGGCAATCGTCGCGCCGCCGAATGCGACCACGGCCCACAGCATCTTGGTGCCGACGTTGGTCGAGAAGGGCCGCCACGAAAGATACGCCGCCACCAGCGCGGCACCAATGGCGGGTGCACCGCGCATTACGCCAAGGCCAGCGGCACCGACGTGCAGCACGTCGCGCGCGAACACCGGCAGCATGGCGGTCGCGCCGCCCAGCAGCACGGCGAACAGGTCGAGCGTGATGCAGCCGAGCAGGAAGCGGTTGCCGCGCACGAACTTGAACCCGTCGATCACCTGCCGGAAGGGATGGGCCGGGCCGCCCACATGAGTCGCCTTGACCGGGCGAATGCTGATGATCAGCAGGGTCGAAACCAGCAACATGCCCGCCGCGATGAAATAGGGCATCGATTCGTGATACCCGAACACCAGGCCCCCAATCGCCGGACCAGCCACGCTGCCCACTTGCCACGCGATGGAGGACAGCGCGATGGCTCGTGGCAGAAGGGTGGCTGGCACGATGTTGGGGGCTATTGCCGCCAGCGCCGGACCATTGAACACCCGTGCCGCGCCGTGCGTGGCCGCCAGCGCGAACAGCAACGGCAGGCTCAACGCATCGAGCCAGGTGGCCGCACCAATGGCCAGCGCGATCAGGCAATCGACAAGGTTGGCGCACAGCACCACATAGCGCCGGTCAAAGCGGTCCGCCGCTACTCCAGCCAGCGGGGTGAGGATTGCCAGCGGCACGAACTGCGCCGCGCCCAGCAGGCCGAGCATGAACGCCGCGCGACCGGTATCCATGCCATAATCGCTGCGGGCTACGTCGTAGGTCTGGTAACCGATCAGCACCACCATCGACAGCGTGGCGAAGACCGACAGGAACCGCGCCACCCACAAGCGCCGGAACTCGGCTATATGGAGCGGGCTGGCGGGATCTGCGGTGATGGCTGGCACCGGCGAGGCATGGCAGCGCCCCGGCGGTTCGGCAACAAATTAGAACTTGGCAGCGCTCAAGCCGTCGCCGCGATGTTCAACCGCTAACTCAACCGCGTCGGCGCAGCGCCGGGTTGGGCTGCAATTCGCGGATCATGGCGACGAAATCATCAAGCCGGATGATCCGTTCGAACTGGAAGCCGGCCCGGTCGTCCGTCACCCAGATGCAATAGGCTTCGATCCGGCCGACCACTGGCAGGCGAATGATCAACCGGTCGCCGCGCGCCACGACGGGCGCGTTGTCGACCATGAAGCCGTGGGCGGAAAGGTTGCAGACGTGCAGCTTCATGTCGCCCGACTGGCGATGCTCGGCGATCACGTTGTAGCTCACCGGATGGCGCGTCGAACGGCGCATGTCCGTGACGGAAAGCTGGGCACCGTTTGCCATTGTCTGCGATCCTTCTTGCCAAACAGTACGACTGAAGGATCGTCCTCGCAGAAAATGCTGATCAAACGGTAAAGGTCGCCTAAACTCCGCGTAAGATGGCGTGGCGCTTCTTGCCCAGGCTCAGCTTGCGTTCGGTGCCCAGATCCGCCGCCAGGATCTGGGCAGCATCTGTTACCGCGACATCGTCGACCTTCACCGCGCCCTCGGCAATCTTGCGCTTCGCCTCACCGTTGGAAGCGGTGAACCCGAGCGCGGTGCAGGCGGCACCGGCAGAAATGCCCTCGCGGCCCACTTCCAGCACCGGCAAGTCGGCGCCAAGGCCGCCGCCAGCGAAAGTGGTGGATGCGGTCTGTTCGGCGGTGCGAGCGGCCTCGTCACCGCGCATCAGGCGCGTCACCTCATTGGCGAGGATGACCTTGGCGGCGTTGATCTCGCTGCCTTGCAGGGCCTCCAACCGTGCCACTTCATCAAGCGGGATGTCGGTAAACAGGCGCAGGAAGCGACCCACGTCGCGGTCATCGGTGTTGCGCCAGTATTGCCAGAAATCGAAATTCGGCAGTTGGGCCTCGTTCAACCACACGGCGCCGGACACCGATTTGCCCATCTTGGAACCATCGGCGCGCGTGATCAGCGGCGCAGTGACGCCGAACAGTTCCGCGCCGTCCATCCGCCGGCCCAGTTCGATGCCGTTGACGATGTTGCCCCACTGGTCGCTGCCACCAAGTTGCAGGCAGCAGCCGTAATCCCGGTGCAGCTTCATGAAGTCATAGGCTTGCAGGATCATGTAGTTGAATTCGAGGAAGGTCAGCGGTTGCTCGCGATCCAGCCGAAGTTTGACCGAATCGAAGGTCAACATGCGGTTGATGGTGAAATGCGGGCCAACGTCGCGCAGCAACTCGACATAGCCAAGTTGGCTCAGCCAATCGTCATTGTTGATCAGCAGGGCGCCGGTCGGCGACGGATCGAACGACAATATCCGCTCAAAACTGCCTTTGATCGAAGCGATATTGGCCGCCAGACGCTCGTCCGTCAGCATTTGCCGGCTTTCGTCCTTGCCCGAAGGATCGCCGATCTTGGCGGTCCCGCCGCCCATGATAACGATGGGTCGATGGCCAGCCTGCTGAATTCGGCGCAACAACATGATCGAGGCCAGGTTGCCGACATGCAGCGAGGGCGCAGTCGGATCGAAGCCGACATAGGCGGTGATCACCGCACCACATGCCAGCTTGTCGAGCGCGACCGGATCGGTCACTTGATGAATGTGCCCACGCTCTTCAAGCAGGCGGAGCAGGGATGAGGTAAAGCTCGTCATAATGGCGCGCGGTTAGCACGGGGAGCCGAACATGCAAACGCATCTGCTGGTGGCGCATCCGGCCTGTCCGCCCGCAGGTGTGTCGACGGTGGAGGCGCGGTGGGGCGTAGTTGGCGCTTGGCTGCAACTGCGCTGGCGGATCGAGGGTGCCGCAAAGGTCGTGCTGCCAGCCTTCGCCGGGCGCAAGCGCGCGGATGACCTGTGGCAGACCACTTGCTGCGAGATGTTCCTCCAGCCCGATGGCGCCGAGACTTATGTGGAGTTCAACTTCAGCCCTTCGGAAGCCTGGGCCGCCTACGACTTCAACGGATGGCGGCAGGGCATGGCCGAACGTTCGCTCAGCCACGATCCGGTGATCACGCCGCGCCCCGGGCGCAACCTGCTGATCGTCGATGTGGCGGTGCCGTTGCACGATTTGCCAGCGCTGCCCGCCGCCTTGTCGCTGACCGCGGTGATCGAGGAGCAGGGCGGCACGCGGTCGTTCTGGGCCATGGCGCACGGCAATCCCGAGCGTCCCGATTTCCACGATCCGGCTTGCTTTGGCGCCCGCCTTGCGCCACCCGAAGCGCCATGAAATTCGGTATCGACCGCCTGCTGGCAGACCCCGCGCTCATCGCTGAACTCAAGGGCCGCCGCGTGGCGCTGGTGGCGCATCCGGCCTCGGTTACAGACGATCTGGTCCACTCGCTCGACGCCTTGATCGCCGCCGGAATCACCGTGACCTCGGCCTTCGGGCCGCAGCACGGGCTGAAGGGCGACAAGCAGGACAACATGGTCGAAACGCCGGACGAGCTCGATCCGATCTACGGCATTCCGGTGTTCAGCCTCTATGGCGAGGTCCGCCGTCCCTCGGCGCAGATGATGGCCAGCGCTGACATGTTCCTGTTCGACCTGCAGGACCTCGGCTGCCGGATCTACACCTTCGTCACCACCTTGCTCTATCTGATGGAAGAAGCAGCGCTCCACGGCAAAGAAGTGTGGGTGCTCGACCGGCCCAACCCAGCGGGCCGTCCGGTCGAAGGCACGCTGCTGATGCCGGGGCAGGAGAGCTTTGTTGGCGCCGGGCCAATGCCGATGCGTCACGGGCTGACCATGGGCGAGATGGGCCACTGGTTTATCCGGCGCTTCGGCCTTTCGCTGACCTACCGCGTTGTCGCGATGGGAGGTTGGCAGCCAGATACGGCTCCCGGCTATGGCTGGCCGGAAAGCCGCATCTGGATCAATCCCAGCCCCAACGCCGCCACGCTCAACATGGCCCGCGCCTATGCCGGGACGGTGATGATCGAGGGTGCCACGCTGTCCGAAGGGCGCGGCACCACGCGGGCGCTGGAGGTGCTGTTCGGCGCCCCGGATGTGGATGCCAAGGCGGTGCTGGCAGAAATGCACCGCGTTGCGCCGGACTGGCTGGCGGGCTGTGCATTGCGCGAGTGCTGGTTCACGCCGACATTCCACAAGCACGCGGGCCAATTGTGCAGCGGCTTGATGGTGCACGCCGAGGGCAAGTTCTACAACCACACCGCTTTCCGACCGTGGCGCTTGCAGGCGCTGGCCTTCAAGGCGATCCGCAACCTCTATCCCGATTATCCGATCTGGCGCGATTTCCCTTACGAGTACGAATTCGACCGCCTGGCCATCGACGTGATCAACGGCGGCCCGGCCTTGCGCCTTTGGGTCGACGATCCGGCCGCGATCCCTGCCGATCTCGAACGGCTGGCCGGGGCCGATGAGCGCGCGTGGCTCGAGCAGACCCGCGACCTCCTGCTATACTGAGGCCAACTTGCGCGGCGCACTCTCGCGCAGCAGCATAGTGGCGATGAATGCCAGCGCTAGGCCAGCCACCGGATACCAGGCGACCATCATGTCGCTTCCGCTGAAGTTGATCAGCCACGTCACCACCAGCTGCGTCGTCCCGCCGAACACCGTCACCGGGATCGAATAGATCAGCGCAAACCCGCGGCTGCGACCGGCTTTTGGCAAGCTCTCGATGATCGCCGTGTTGGCGGGCGAGGGGAAGGCGCCGATTGCCGCCGACAGCAGGATCGATCCGGCAAAGAATGAGAACAGCGATGGCTGGCTGACCATCCACGCGAACGAGGTGGGGATGAGGATCATCTGCGCGACGATGATGGCGAACAGCGCCGGCTTGCGCCCCACGTGGTCGCTGATCCACCCGCTGCCGAGGCAGGTGATCAGGGCGGCCACATTGCCCAGCACCTGCCCGCCCAGCGCGGTGGTGCTGGACAGGTTGAGGCTCGCCTGCCCGAAGGTGGCGAGGTAAGTGCCGACATAAGCGCCAATAGTGCCCGCCATCATCAGCACCGGGCCGATGATGTAGATCGGGCGAATACCCTTCTCGGGCGCCTGGGTCGCCCGCGTCGGCGCTTCCTCGACGTGCCGCGTTTCGGGCAGGCGGTGGCGGATCCACAGGGCGAAGGGCACGATCACCACGCCGAGCAACATGCCGATGCGCCAGCCATAATCGGTGAACAGGTCGGCCGGGAGCAACAGGCTGAGCAACAGTCCGACCAGCGAACCGGCGGTGTTGGCGATCAGCTGGCTGACGCGCTGCATCCCCACCACCAGTCCGCGCCGCGCCTCGCTGGCGTTCTCCATCATGTAGGCCGTGGCCGGGCCAACCTCGCCCCCCACTGCAAAGCCCTGCGCCAGACGAGCGACCACGACGATGATCGGTGCCGCCACGCCGATTGCGGCAAACCCCGGAGTCAGCGCCATCACCGCGATCGCCACACCCATCAGCACCATCGACAGCATCAAGGCTGGCTTGCGCCCGTGCCGGTCGGCATATCCGCCGATCATCCACGCGCCCAGCGGACGGCCCACGAAGCCCACCCCAAACGTGGCGAGCGAAGCCATCAGGCTGGTGAAAGGGTCGTCCGACGGAAAGAACACCTCGCCGATCTGGATGGCGAAGAAGGTGAAGATCATGAAATCGTAGAATTCGAGCGCGTTGCCAATCGTCGCCGCCACGATGGCGCGGCGCGCCACTTGACGCGCGTCCCCGGAAACTTCCCCCGAAACCGCAGCCCCCATTTTGATCCCCTTCAACGACGCTTGTGGCGAATTCACGGCATCACGGCAACCGCGATAGGACTTGCCGTCCGCAGCGGCGGGCGACACTATCGCCTGCGGAGAGGACCTTTTACCCATGCTCACATTCTACAGCTTCGGCCCTGCAGCCAATTCGCTCAAACCCATGCTGGCGCTGTACGAGAAGGAGCTGGAGTTCACCCACCGCCAGCTCGATCCACGCGTGTTCGAGCATCATTCGGATTGGTACAAGGCGATCAATCCGCGCGGCCAGGTGCCCGCGCTCGATGACAACGGCCGCATCGTCACCGAAAGCACGGTGATCTGCGAATACCTCGAGGATGCCCACCCCACCAGGCTGAAGCTGCGACCGGACGACCACTACGACCGGGCGCAGATGCGCATGTGGACCAAGTGGGTGGACGAATATTTCTGCTGGTGCGTGTCCACCATCGGGTGGAGCCGCCACGTCAGCAAGATGGTCGCCAATCTCAGCGATGCCGAGTTCGACGAGATGGTCGCCCGCATTCCCGTACCCGAGCAGCAGGTGAAATGGCGCCGTGCGCGCGAGGGCTTTCCGCAGGACATGCTCGATGAGGAGATGCGCAAGATCGTGGTGTCGGTGCGCAAGCTGGACGATCACCTGGCGGACAACGAATGGCTGGCGGGCGGCATTTACACGCTGGCCGACATCTGCAACTTTGCCATCGCCAACGGGATGGAGCGGGGCTTCCCCGAGTTCGTCAATGCCGCCGACACGCCGCACCTGCTGCGCTGGATCGAGCAGATCAACGCCCGGCCCAACGTCCAGCGCGTGTTCGCCAGTGTGCCCAGAGAATTTTGAGGGCGAATTCTAGGTCTTATTGCCGGTCCTGTGCAGACTGGCGACCAGCACAAACGAAATGTACATCAGCAGGTACCACGCCCCCAGCTTGGTGGGCGAGACCAGCGTCCACACCTGCGCCTGCGACGGATAGGTCCAGGCACGGGCGAAGGTGCTGATGTTCTCGGCCAGCCAGATGAAACCGGCGATCAGGAACCAGCCAAGCAGCAGCGGCATCCAACGCCGTCTGCGCCACACGGTGAACTGGGCGCGCGTACGCCAGAACAGCAGCGCCAGCACCGCAAACAGCACCAGCCGGGCATCGGGCAGCCAATGATGGCTGAAGAAATTGACATAAATCGCCATCGCCAGCAGTTGCGCCCAGACCATCGGCGGAAACGGCTCGAACCGCATGTCGAAGATGCGCCACACACGCGCGAGGTAGCTGCCCACGGCGGCGTACATGAAGCCCGAGAACAGCGGCACGTCGCCGATCCGCAACAATGATGGTTCGGGGTAGACCCACGATCCGGCGCTCGTCTTGAACAGTTCCATCACCGTGCCGACGACGTGGAATGCCAGGATCACCTTGGCTTCGGACAAGGTCTCCAGCCGGAATGCCAACATCGCCACCTGAATTGCCAATGCCGCCAGTGTCAGAAAGTCATACCGCGCGAGCGCCGCATCGGCGGGATAGAACAAGTGCGTCGCCAGTAGCAGCGCCAGCATCAGGCCGCCGAACAGGCACGCCCAGGCCTGCTTAAAGCCGAACAGCAGGAATTCGTACAGCCAGCTGGCCGGGCCCGGCGGCGGAGTGAATGCCTCGAGCCGGGTGCGGACCCGATGAAACCGGGTCGCGCCGATCACGGCTGCGTTTCCGCCAGAACCTGCTGCGCGAGGCCGATAAACCGCGCTTCCGAGATATTGGCGGCGGGATCGTTCCACGTCATCACCAGCACCCACGGATTGCCGGCGGAGTCGCGCAGCAGCCAGCTGAAGTTGAGCACGCCCGGCTCCGATCCGCCCTTGTACCCGGCGAAAGTCCAGTGGCCGAACTGGCCGCGATCGATCCCCGCATTGATCCCGAGAATTGCGGTCGCGACCGGATCGTCGTGCAATCGGCGGTAGATCCCGGCCAGATCGCGCGCAGAGGCGAACCATTCGACATCGATGTGGTGCGGGCCTTCGGCGAACACCGTCTGGATCAGTGCGGGGTTGAGTTCGCGGTCCTGCAAGGTAGTCAGGATCAGCCGGCGGGCCCATTCAGCACGGCTGCCATAGGCTGCCAGCGTTTCTTCCTCACCCAGCTTCAGCAGGAACAGCTCGCGCGTGGTCATGATCGGCAGCGCCCTCTCCGGATCGGAATGGCCCGAGGCGCGCAATTCAGTCTCCACTGCCTCGCGGCCCAGCACCTCCATCAACTGATCGGTAGCGGTGTTGTCGCTGATCGAGACCATCAGGGTCGCCAGTGTCTGCAAGGTCACCGGTGTGCCGAGAGGCCAATCCTGCATCTGCCCGCTGGGAAAGCTGCGTTTCGTCAGCGGCACGACCTCGTCCCAACGATGTTCCCCGCGCGCGATGGATTGGACCAGAGCCGACAGGACATAGAGTTTGAAGGTGGAGCCGATGGCCAGCTGGCTATCGCCATTGTGATCGATCAGCGATTCGGCGCCATCCAGTCGCGCAAGGTAAAGGGCGGTTGTGCCGGGCAATTCGCGCACCAGATCAAGCGCGGTCTCGCCCTCAGCCGCAACCGGGCGGATGGCGTTCAGCCGCAGCCCCACAATTCGATACGGCGGCGCGGCCTCCAGTTGCACCGGCCCGCTGGCGATGGCCGTGGCGAAACGTAGGCCTATCGTCGCGGCGCCCGGCGGGCCTGCAGGAATGATCGAGTTAAGGCCGACAAAATCGCCCATCTGCCCTTCCAACTGCTCGACAAGCGCACCGAATTGCGCTTCAGGCAGGGTACTGACGAACACCGGCGCAAACACCTGAGCATAAGGCATTTCGCCACGGATAACGGCGGCCACGTCCCCGCCGCGCTGGGCGATCACTGCCTCATCCTGCGCCCGCGCGGACATGGGCAGGGCGACCAATGCGAACAGGATCAGCAGCCAGCGGATCATGCGTCGATCATCTCGCGATCCACTTCGCCCGCGCGGTTCTGGATGAAGTTGAAGCGGTGCGCCGGGTCGCGGCCCATCAGCTGGTCGACCAGTTCCTTTACCGCAAAGCGCTGCTCATGCTCCACCGGCAGGGTAATCCGGATCAGGTTGCGGCTCGCCGGGCTCATGGTGGTTTCGCGCAGTTGCTGGGGGTTCATCTCGCCGAGGCCCTTGAAGCGGCTGACCTCGACCTTTTTGCCCTTGAACACGGTGGCTTCCAGCTCGGCCCGATGCGCCTCGTCGCGGGCGTAGATACTCTCCTTGCCGGCGGTGAGGCGAAACAGCGGCGGCTGCGCCAGGTAGAGGTGCCCTTGGCGGACGATCTCGGGCATCTCCTGGAAGAAGAACGTCATCAGCAGCGTGGCGATGTGCGCGCCGTCCACGTCGGCATCGGTCATGATGACCACGCGGTCATAGCGCAGCTGGGTGGGGTCGCAGTCCTTGCGCATGCCGCAGCCGAGCGCCAGCGCCAAGTCGGCAATCTCGGCATTGGCGCGGATCTTGTCGTTGGTGGCGCTGGCGACGTTGAGGATCTTGCCCCTGATTGGCAGGATCGCCTGGCTCTTGCGGTCGCGCGCCTGCTTGGCGCTGCCGCCGGCACTGTCGCCTTCGACGATGAACAGCTCGGTCTCGGCATCGCCGTCGCCGCTGCAATCGGTCAGCTTGCCGGGCAGGCGCAGCTTTTTGCCGCTGGTGGCGGTCTTGCGCTTGATCTCGCGCTCGGCCTTCCGTTTCAGCCGTTCATCCATCCGCTCCATGACGCTGCCGAGCAGGGCCCGGCCGCGTTCCATGTTGTCGGCCAGGAAGTGGTCGAAGTGGTCGCGCACCGCGTTCTCGACGAGGCGGGCGGCTTCGGGGCTGGTCAGGCGGTCCTTGGTCTGGCTCTGGAATTGCGGATCGCGGATGAACACGCTCAGCATGATCTCGGAGCCGGTCATCACATCATCGGCGGTGATGTCCTTGGCTTTCTTCTGGCCGACCAGCTCACCAAACCCGCGCAAGGATCGGGTGAGGGCGGTGCGCAGGCCCTGTTCGTGCGTGCCGCCATCGGGGGTGGGCACGGTGTTGCAGTACCAGGAGGTCGAGCCATCCGACCACAGCGGCCAGGCGACGGCCCATTCGGCGCGGCCGTTCGATTCGCCCGCTTCATTGGCGGGAAAGTCCTGCCGCCCGGCAAAGAAGTCGGCCGTGACGCACTCCCGCTCGCCCAGTTGCTCGCGCAGGTGATCGGCGAGGCCGCCGGGGAACTGGAACACCGCTTCTTCCGGAACCTCGGCATCGGCGAGGGCGGGGGCGCACTTCCAGCGAATCTCGACCCCGGCGAACAGATAGGCCTTCGACCGGACCAGCTTGAACAAGCGCTTGGCGCTGAACTTGCGCTCGCCGAAGATCTCGGTGTCGGGGATGAAGGTGACGCTGGTGCCGCGCCGGTTGGGCGTCGCGCCAAGCCGTTGCAGCCCGCCTTGCGGCACCCCGCGACTGAACTCCTGTGCGAACACTTCCTTGTTGCGTGCCACTTCCACCCGCACGTGGCTCGACAGTGCGTTGACCACCGACACGCCAACGCCGTGCAGGCCGCCGCTGGTGGCATAGGCCTTGCCGGAGAACTTGCCGCCCGAATGGAGCGTGGTCATGATCACTTCGAGCGTGGACTTGCCGGGGAACTTGGGATGCTCGTCCACCGGCATGCCGCGGCCGTTGTCGGTGATGGTCAGCTTGCCCGCCGCGCCGAGAGCCTCCTCCAGCAGCACCTCGATGCGGTTGGCATGGCCGGCGACCGCCTCGTCCATCGAGTTGTCGAGCACTTCGGCGGCGAGGTGGTGCAGCGCGCGATCGTCGGTGCCGCCGATGTACATGCCGGGGCGGCGGCGGACGGGCTCGAGCCCCTCCAGCACCTCGATGGCGGAGGAATCGTAGTCACCGCCACCCTGCGGCAGGCTGTCAAACAGATCTTCACTCATGCCAGCAGCCATAGCGCGCGCGAATCCGCCGCTTCAAGCGGCATGGCGCAACTTATCGACGGTAAGCGTCAGAACTCGCGCGGGGCGGCATCGACGATGGTGACCGTACCGTTGCCCACTTCGCGCACCTCGAACGAGCGCTCACCCAGTCCGGTGCTGCCGAACCGGAACGCGCCGTCGACGCCCAGGAAGCCGCCCGGATCGAGCATCCGCCCGGCAGGAAAGGCCTGGCCGGGTCGCCATTCGCGCGCCACTCGCAAGGTCAGCAGCACGGCATCATAGCCGAGCGAGGCGATGCGCGGCGGCGGGTTGCCGAACCGCGCCTCATAACTGGTGGCGAATTGCCGAAAGCGCGCGTCTGACACGGTCGAGTACCAGGCACCGCGCATGGCCGTGTTGGTGGTGACCGAGGCGTCACCCGCCCACAGCTCTGGCCCGATCAACGACGGCAGCGTTTCACCCGCGCTTTTGAGCTGGCCTGCAGCCATCGCCGCCAACCGCGCGCCGTCGGCGATCAGCACGGTGTCAAATCCGCCGCGCGTGTCGAGCCGGGTGGCGGCGCTGACGATCGAGGTGTTGCCGCGGTTGTAGGTCTCGCTGGTGACCACGGTGGCGTTGTGCCGACCGGCGGCAGCGCGCAAGGCGTTGATTGCCCGCTCGCCATATTCGCCCTCGGGCACCAGCGCGGCGAACCGGCGGGCGCCCTGGCTGACCGCGAAAGCGACCGTCCGCTCGATCGATTGCTCGGGCACGTTGCCCATTACGAATATATCGGGCTGCGCGATGGACGCATCGTTGGAGAAGGCGATCAGGGGCACGTTGGCCGGCCGCGCCTGGCCGATGATGGGTGCCACATCTTCACGGACTAAAGGCCCTAAAATCAACTTGTTACCGTCCGCTACCGCCCGAGTTGCAGCGCGCGCGGCACCGGCGGCGGTATCGTAGGTAGTAATCCGCAGGTTATCGGCATTGGTGTCGAGCAGCGCCATGGTGGTGGCGTTGGCGATGGCCTGGCCAACCTCGGCATTCGCCCCGCTCAACGGCACCAGCAGCGCCACGCGGTGGCGGCCTTCGTCCTGCGGCAGGCCGGTGGCAAAGGGCGTGGGAGTGGCCACGGGCGTCGGGCCGGTCGACGGGCCGCCCGTGTCGGGCACCACGCGGCAAGCAGCCAGGGCGATTGTAAACAGGACCAGGGCCAATCCCCGCCGCAAATTGCCGAACATGCTTGCTGCCTCCGCTCGATGTAGTCCATGACGCCCTGCGTGACCCGCGCGCCCGATCCCATCAGTCTCTCACCCGGCCTCTATATCGTCGCCACCCCGATTGGCAATCTCGGCGACATCACCTTGCGGGCAAAGGATATCCTTTCGCGCTGCGCCGTGATTGCCTGCGAGGATACGCGGGTGACGGGCAAGCTGATGCAGCTGCTCGGCCTGTCGAACAGGCTGATGCGGCACGACGATCACGCCAGCGATGGCGACCGCGACAGGCTGGTGGCGCAGATGCTCGATCAGCCGGTGGCGCTGGTCAGCGATGCCGGAATGCCGCTGGTGTCCGATCCCGGCTATCGCCTGGTGCGCGCCGCCCGCGCCGCCGGAGTGACGATCACCGTTGCACCCGGAGCCAATGCCCCGCTCACCGCGTTGGCGCTGTCGGGCCTGCCGAGCGACCGGTTTCTGTTCGCCGGCTTCCTGCCGCCGAAGGACGCCGCGCGCAACGCCATGCTGGCCGAGCTGGCGCCGGTCCGCTCCACGTTGATCTTCTTCGAGACCGCGCCGCGCCTGACCAAGGCATTGGCGGCAGTGGCCGAGGTCCTGCCGGGCCGCGAAGTGGCCGTGGCGCGCGAGCTGACCAAGCTGCACGAGGAATGCCGCACCGGCACGGCCGAAGATCTCGCCGCCCACTATACCGCCCATCCACCCAAGGGCGAGATTGTGCTGCTGGTCGGCCCGCCGGTGCCGCAAGATGCAGGCGATTTCGATGCCGATGCCTTGCTGTTGCAGGCGCTGGAAACCGACAAGCCGTCGCAAGCCGCCGGTCACGTCGCGAAAATCACCGGGCTCGACCGGCGCGAACTGTATGCCCGAGCGATGGAGCTGAAGGCCCAGTGAAGCGTCAGCGGGCCGAAACGCGGGGACGACAAGGCGAGGCGCGGGCAGCGGCGTGGTTGCGGCTGAAGGGTTGGTCGATCATTGGTGAACGGGTCAAGACTCCCGTCGGTGAGATCGACCTGATCGCCCGGCGTGGCGGACTGGTTGCCTTTGTCGAGGTGAAGTGGCGCAACAAGGTCGAGGACCTCGACACCGCAATCGACGCTTATCGCCTGCGCCGCGTGGCCGCCGCTGCTGAAGTGGTGGCACATCAATACGCGACCCAGGGCGAGGACTTGCGGATCGACGTGATCCTGCTTGCACCGCGCTCGTTCCCTCGCCACATCACCAACGCCTGGCAGCCTTGAGTTGCGTCCCTCGTCATTGCGAGGAGCGCAGCGACGCGGCAATTCAGAGCGTAATGGCAATCCGCCCTGGATTGCTTCGCTACGCTCGCAATGACGAGAGTTGAGACATGACCCTACGCGTCGCCTTCCAGATGGACCCGCTGGAATCGATCAACATCGTCGGCGATTCCAGCTTCGCGCTGATGCTCGCCGCACAGGCGCGCGGGCATGAGGTGTGGCAATACGATGTGGCCTCGCTGACCTATGATTGTGGGCAGTTGACCGCCTGGGCCGCGCCGGTGACCGTCCAGCGCGTCGCGGGCGATCACTATGTCATGGGTGAACGCCGCCGGGTCGACCTGGCCGACGACATCGATGTGATCCTGATGCGGCAGGACCCGCCGTTCCACCTTGGCTACATCAGCGCCGCGCTGCTGCTCGACCGGTTGAAGGGCACCACGCTGGTGGCCAACGATCCGCGCGAGGTGATCAACGCGCCCGAGAAGATGTACGTCCTCGACTACGCTCGGTTCATGCCGCCCACGCTGGTGGCGCGCAATCTGGACGACGTACGCGCGTTTCAGGCGCGCCACGGTGCCGTGGTGGTGAAGCCATTGCACGGCAACGGCGGCAAGGCGATCTTCAAGGTTGAGGCGGACGGCACCAACCTGTCAGCGCTGTTCGAGGTGTTCAACCAGACCTGGCCCGAGCCGCACATGGTCCAGCCGTTCCTCCCCGAGGTGGCGCTGGGCGACAAGCGCATCGTGCTGGTCGATGGGGTGTTCGCCGGGGCCATCAACCGCCGTCCGGGCGAGGGCGAGTTTCGCAGCAACCTGGCGCGCGGCGGCTCTGCCGAGGCGGCGGGCCTGACCCCGCAAGAGGAAGCGATCTGCGCCGCGATGGGACCGGACCTGAAGCGGCGCGGGCTGGTGTTCGTGGGCATCGACGTGATCGGCGGCAAGTGGCTGACCGAAATCAACGTCACCTCGCCCACCGGCATCGTCGCCATTGATGGGTTCAATGGCACCGATACGCCCGGGGTAATCTGGGACGCGCTGGAGCGGCGCCACGCGGACATGTTGGTAACCTCAAGTTAACTTAACATCCTGTGGAAAACGCTTAGAAACCGATCACCACCGGATACGTTGGACGCCGAATGGACCAGTTTATCATCCGCGCCATAGAGCAGGGCGGCTATCTCGGTATTTTCCTGCTGATGGCGCTGGAGAACATCATCCCGCCCATTCCGTCCGAAGTCATCATGGGCATCGGCGGCTTGCTGGTCGGGCGCGGGGTGCTGCAATTCTGGCCGCTGCTGCTTATTGGCACGGCTGGCACCACGCTGGGCAACTGGTTCTGGTTCTGGCTGGGCGACAGCTTCGGCTACCAGCGGCTGGAGCCAGTTGTCGACCGGTGGGGCCGCTGGCTGACGGTCGATTGGGAGCATATCGTCAAGGCGCAGCTGTTCTTCGCGCGGCACGGCCACTGGGTGATCTTTTTCCTGCGTTTCTCGCCGTTCCTGCGCACGATCATCTCGCTGCCAGCCGGGCTGGCGCACATGCCCAAGTGGAAGTTCTTCGCCTTCACATTCGCCGGCTCGCTGGTGTGGAATGCCCTGTTGATCAAGGGCGGCGAATGGCTTGGCGGCACCCTTGCGGAGTCGCAGCACATCCTCGCGTGGATCGTTCTCGGTTCGATCGGGGTGGCCCTGCTCGGCTATCTCTATCGCGTGGTTACCTGGGTCCCGCGCTCGCAAAGTCCAGAGGAACCAGAGGCTTAGTCGCGGTCGCGCGGATGGGCATGGCGATAGGTGTCGAGCAACGTCGCCGCATCGACCTTGGTGTAAATCTGCGTGGAGCCGAGGCTGGCATGGCCGAGCAGCTCCTGCAGGCTCCTGAGATCGGCCCCCGCGCCGAGCAGGTGCGTGGCGAACGAATGGCGTAGCGCGTGCGGCGTGGCGCTGTCGGGCAGGCCCATAGCCTTGCGGGCGAAGGCCACCGCCTTTTGCACCATTCCTTGCGCCAGCGCGCCGCCCTTGGCCCCACGGAACAGCGGTTCGTTGCGGTCGAGCGGCCACGGGCATTGGCGGGCGTATTCGTCCACCGCTGTGCGGACTACCGGGATGATGGGCACAACGCGCTGCTTGCCGCCCTTGCCGGTGACCAGCAGCGTTTCGCCGAGCGGCAGGTCGCCACCTTTCAGTGACAGCGCCTCGGCGATGCGCAGACCAGCGCCGTACATCAACAGCAGCACCGCGCGATCCCGCGCGCCGATCCAGCCTTGCGCGGCATTCTCCTCCACCGCGAGCGCGAGGTTGGTCGCATCGTCGGGCGTGACGGGGCGGGGCAGGCCCTTCTTCACGCGCGGCCCACGCATCCGCGGCGGCACGGCATCGGCCATGCCCGCCTGCTCGCGGGCGAAGGCGAGGAACATCTTGAGCGCCGACAACTCGCGCGCGGCCGAGACATTGCCGATACCATCGGCGCGGCGGCTGGCGAGCTGCGTGCGCAAGGCACCCGCTTCCAGCTTCGCCAGGTCGGACCAGCTTGCCGCCCCGTTCCGATCAAGCAGGCGGGTGGCGGTGGCGAGATAGGCGCGCACGGTATGCGGCGAGCGGCGGCGGGCGTGCAGCAGGTGATCGCGCCACACTTCGAGAAGGTCGGCCTTACTCATGCGTTGACCAGCGAATCGCCGACCACTTCGGCCAGCAGCCCATCGAGCACGGCCATGCCTTCCGGTGTAACCCGCAAGGTTCGGCCCTGAGCGAGCAAGCCTTGGCGCATATACAGTTCAACCTTGGCAGAATCGACCAGTTCGGACGGCGCAAAGCCGAACCGGGCGGCGAGGGCGGGGATGTCCAGTCCTTCGGCCAGCCGCAGCCCCATCAGCAGCGCTTCGCTCGCCTGCTCGGGCCGGGACAGCGCGCGCTCCTGCTGCAGGCCGGAGCCATTGCGGGTAATGGCGTCGAGCCAGTTCTCAGGCTTCTTGTGCCGCGTCGTCGCCCACTTTTCGCCATTTGGGCCCCCGCGCCGCCCGTGCGCACCGGGGCCGATGCCGGCGTAATCGTGATAGCGCCAATAGGCGAGGTTGTGGCGGCTCTCCTCGCCGGGACGGGCATGGTTGCTGACTTCGTAAGCGGGCAGTCCAGCGGCCTCGGTCATCGCTCGCGTCAGGTGGAACAGGTCGGCGGCGGTGTCGTCGTCCAGTGGCGCAAAATCGCCCTGCCGCACCATGGTGGCAAAACGCGTGCCGGGCTCGATCGTCAACTGGTAGAGCGACAAGTGACCGGTGCCGAACGACAGCGCCCGCGCCAGGTCGGCCTGCCATTGCTCCGCCGACTGTCCGGGCAAGGCATAGATCAGGTCGAATGAAACCCGCTTGAACCGCTTCTGCGCCACTTCAAGCGCGTTCAGCCCCTCTTGCGCATCGTGCAATCGGCCCAGAAATTGCAGCGTTTCGTCGTGCAGCGATTGCAGGCCCAGCGAGGCGCGGTTGACGCCTGCAACTGCCAGATCGGCGTATTTGCTCGCCTCGACCGACGACGGATTGCCCTCCAGCGTAATCTCGATGCCCGGCGCAAAGCCCCACAGCTTCTCGGCTTCCGCAAGCAGCGTGCCGACCAGCGCGGGCGGCATCAGCGAGGGGGTGCCGCCGCCGAAGAACACCGAATCGAGCGCCTCCCCGCCTGCCAGTTCGGCTTCGGCACGCATGTCGGCCAGCAGCGCCGTTTGCCAGCGCGCCACGTCCACGCTGTCCCGCACATGCGAGTTGAAGTCGCAATAGGGGCATTTCTGCAGGCAGAAGGGCCAGTGGATGTAGAGCGAGCGCGCCATGGTGCGGCCAGCTTACCCGCCGAACTGGTCGTTCACCAGCTTGGCGAAAGCGTGGGCGCGGTGGCTGCGGGCGTGCTTCTGTGCCGGGTCCATCTCGGCAAAGGTCCGCTCCTCGCCATCGAGCACGAAAACCGGGTCATAGCCGAACCCCAAGGTGCCGCGCGGCGGCCAGGTGAGCGTGCCCTCTGCGCGACCTTCGTAGACCGCGTGGTCGCCGTCGGGCCAGGCCAGCGCGAGAACGCACGAGAACCACGCGTCGCGCGGTGTATCGGGGCCGAGCGCCTGCAACTGGCCCTCGACCTTGCCCATCGCCATGTACCAGTCGCGGCCCGGCTCGCCTTCGAACCACTGCCGTTCGGCCCAGTCGGCGGTGTAGACGCCGGGCCGTCCATCCAGCGCTGCCACCGACAAGCCGCTGTCATCGGCCAGCGCGACCAGCCCGCTCGCCACCGCCGCCGCGCGCGCCTTGATCAGCGCGTTGGCGACGAAGGTCGTGCCGGTCTCCGCCGGTTCGGGCAAGCCCAGCGCTCCGGCGGAGATGCAGTCGATCCCGTAGGGCGCCAGCAGCGCGCCAATTTCCTTCAGCTTGCCGGCATTGTGCGTGGCGATGACCAGCTTCTTGCCAAGCTTGCCACTCATCCGCGAGTCGCCCGCTCCTGCGCCGCGAAGATCGAATCGCAGCCGATGCGGGCGAGGCGGAGCAGGCGGAGCAGGCCTTCCTCGTCATAGGTCGCGCCTTCCGCCGTGGCCTGGACCTCGGCAATCTGGCCGCCTTCGATCAGCACAAAGTTGGCATCGGCGTCGGCCGCGCTGTCCTCAACGTAATCGAGATCGAGCACCGGGGTGCCATCGCAAATGCCGCACGAGATCGCCGCAATCTTGGCGGTCAGCGGATCATCTTTGAGCGCGCCCGACTTCATGAGTGTGTCCACCGCCAGCCGCAGCGCCACCCACGCGCCGGAGATGCTCGCGGTGCGCGTGCCACCATCGGCCTGCAACACGTCGCAATCGAGCACGATCTGCCGCTCGCCCAGCTTGGTCAGGTCGGTAACCGAGCGCAGCGAGCGCCCGATCAGCCGCTGGATTTCCTGCGTCCGCCCGCTCTGCTTGCCCTTGGCCGCCTCGCGACTGCCACGGGTATGCGTGGCGCGCGGCAGCATCGAGTATTCGCCGGTCACCCAGCCCGAATTCTTGCCGCGCAGGAACGGCGGCACCTTCTCCTCGATCGAGGCGGTGCACAACACGCGGGTATCGCCAAAGCTGATCAGGCAGGACCCCTCGGCATGCTTGGTAAAGCCGGTCTCGATGGTAATCGCGCGCATTTCGTCTGCGGCACGGCCGGAAGGTCGCATGGTATGCTCCACAAATGGGGGGACTCGATATTGCTTGCGCCGCCCTAGCGACTAGATAGGCCGCTGTCATGGCCTCACCCCCGATCACCGAACTGACGCTGCGTGCGCGGGAGATATTCCGGCTGGTGGTCGAGGATTACCTGGCGAGCGGGCAGCCGGTTGGCTCGAAAACGCTGGCCGCGCGGGCGGATCTCAACTTGTCGCCCGCTTCCATTCGATCTGTGCTGAGCGACCTCGAACGCGCCGGTCTGCTCGCCGCACCGCATACCAGCGCCGGGCGGATGCCGACCGAGACAGGCCTGCGCCTGTTCGTCGATGGCATGATGCAGGTCGCCGAGCCGACCGCGCAGGAACGTGCGGTGATCGAAGCCCAGCTTGCGACACCCAATGCGCTTCTGGGCCCCATTGAACAGGCGCTGGAGGCGACCAGCTCTGTGCTGTCCGACCTCTCCGGCGCGGCCGGTATGGTGATGGTGCCGCAACGCGAGGCGCGAATCGCGCAACTCAATATCGTGCCGCTCGACGCCAATCGCGCGCTGGTGGTGCTGGTGGGCGAAGATGGGCACGTTGAGAACCGCCTGCTCGACCTGCCGCCCGGCACCAGTTCGGCAGCGCAGCAACAAGCGAGCAATTACATGAACGCGCGCCTCGCCGGGCGCACCTTGCGCGATGCCGTGCGCGCAATCGAGGGCGAGATTCGTGCCGGTTCCACCGCGCTCGACGAGGCCAGTCGAGACCTCGTTGAACGCGGCGTCGTGGTGTGGAGCGAGGACGCCGCCCGCCGCCGCGTGCTGATCGTGCGCGGGCAGGCCAACCTGCTCGACGAGACCGCGCTGGGCCATATCGAGCGCATCCGCAGCCTGATCGATGACCTTGAAAACAAGCAGACGATTGCCGAACTTCTCGACAGCGCCCGCGAGGCGGATTCGACGCGCATCTTTATCGGCGCGGAAAACCGCCTATTTGCGCTGTCCGGCTCCTCGGTCATCGCCGCGCCCTATCGTGATCGCGACGGGCGGGTGGTCGGTGTGCTGGGGGTGATCGGTCCCACGCGGTTGAATTATGCCCGCGTGGTGCCAATGGTGGATTTCACAGCCCGTTCGCTCGAGCGGACACTGGGCAAGAGAATTGGTTGAACGATGAACGATAACGGCAAGAATGATGACAACGCGGTCGAGAAGGAACTCGAAGGCGTGCCCGAGCAGTACCTCGATCAGGAGGACGACAGCGACAAGATCGCCCAGATCGAGACCGAGCTGGAGGAGCTGAAGCAGCAGGTGCTCTATGCCCGCGCCGAGACGCAGAACGTGCGCCGCCGGCTGGAGAAGGACATTGCCGACGCCCGCGCTTATGCCGCGACCGGCTTTGCGCGCGATGTGCTGTCGGTCTCGGACAATCTCGGCCGCGCGCTTGAGGCCATCCCGGTCGATCTACGCGAGGATGAGCGGATGCGCAGCCTGATCGCGGGGATCGAGGCGACCCAGCGCGAGCTCGACAAGGCGTTCGGCCTGCACGGCATCGCCCGCATCGGCGCCGTCGGCCTGCCGCTCGACCCGCACCAGCACCAGGCAATGATCGAAGTCCCCACGGACGATCATGAACCCGGCACCGTGGTCAGCGAAATGCAGAGCGGCTACATGATCAAGGACCGCCTGCTGCGGCCTGCGCTGGTGGCGGTGGCCAAGAAGCCGGAGTAATTCTTGACGGGTTACGGATCGCCCCGCCGGCATGGCAGGGCGATCCGTTTGCGTTACTGGCTGCTGACTTCCGAGATGTGCAGCGTGGCGGCCGCGTTATCGCCGCCGTATGAGCCGACCCAGATTCCGTAGGTGCCCGAAGCGGGCTTGTCGAAGCGGAGCCCGGGATTGGTCCCGTTGACCCCACCATCATCGTCGCACCAGGTGTTGCCCTGCGGATCGGTGATCAGCAAGGTGGTGTCCGACTCTGAGGCGACCGAGATGATCAAAGGCAGGCTGCCGGCCGAGTATTCCAGCGCAACGTCAGGCGCAGCGGCGAAGGTTCCGTAGCAGGTCTCATCGACCGTGCTGCCGGCGATCGTGCCGCCAGCGGTAAGTTGCACGGTGCGCGGATCAGGGGTGAAGCCGGATACCAGCGAGACGTAGCCGTATGTGGCTGGCAGGTTTCCATCAAGGAATGCTGCGGGTTCCGGTGGCGGCGGGGTGTTGTCGATTTCGGTGATCGACAGGCGGGCGGGCATCTGCTCGCGACCGCCATAGGTGCCGATCCAGACCGAATAGCGCCCGGTGTGGGGCTGGTCGAAGCGCACCTGCGGATTGTAGCCATCGGTATCGTCGTTGCAGTACCATTGCCCGTCCGGCGCGTTGATCACCAGCGTGGTATCGCCGTCAGCGGCGACCGAGAAGATCAGCGGCACGTTGCTGGCGGTATTGTAGTTCACCCGCACATCGGCCGCGCCGGAGACGAAGCCAGTGCAGGCACCGCCGATATTGCTGCTGGTATCGTGCCGCCCGCCCGAAGTGACCGAAATGATCTTGGGGTCGGGCACGAAGCCGGCGTCGAGGTTGATGGTGCCCGAGATCGGTGCGCGGCTGACGTCCTGCGCATGTGCGGCAGTGCCACCGAGCACGGCCAGCCCGGCCACCATGATCGCGAGTTTGCCCGCAGAGTTCTTCATAAGATCGATGCCCCCAGAATATGCCCGCTTCTTGCGCGAAGCGATTCCCCAGGGGCCAACCTTGCGGGCGACAGATGACAGAGCAAGGCAATTCTGCCTTGTTCTGCCATCTCTCCCCCTGACGATGAGCGATCAGTAGCCGGACAGTTCCGAAATGTGCAGCGTGGCCGCGCGGAAATCGGCGCTCGCATAAGTGCCGATCCAGATATCGTATTGCCCACTTTGCGGCTTGGCGAACACGACCAGCGGGTTGAGCCCCTCTCCGGTGTCGTCGTCGCAATACCACTGGCCGTCGGGCGCGTTGACGATCAGCGTGGTGTCGGCATCGGACGTGGTCGACAGATACAGCGGCAGGCTGCCACTCTGGTAGTTCAGCCGCACATCAGGAGCGCTGGCGATGAAGCCGGTGCACGGCGAACCGATACCGCTCGAATCGATGCTGCCGCCCGATTGAACCGACACATTGTACGGGTCGTTGGCGAAGCCCGAATTGAGCGTCACGGCCTCGTATGTTGGCCGGGCCGAAAGGTCCTGCGCGGCGGCGGGCAGGGCAGCGGCCAAGGCGGCGGCGGCGAAAGCAAAAGTCGCGTAGTGCTTCATGGGTATTCTCCGACTGCTGAGAGTCGCCCCTGCGCCTCCCCTGACTTCATTCATCGCCCAAGCGTGCACAACCGTCGATGAACGGAACACACACAATTACTGTCATGTCTCCAGCGCGGCGACAATTTCGTCGCTCGACATCAGGTCGGCGAAGACCATGGCGAGGATGTGCAGGCTGGCGGCGTGCGCCTCGTCGGACAGCGCGGCGTTGGCATCGGCGGCCATGATCACGCGATAGCCGCCCTGCATTCCGTCGCGCGCGGTGCTTTCGCAGCAGCAATTGGTCAGGGTGCCGCTGATGATAAGCGTGTCGATGGCGTGGTGACGCAGCACGTCGGGCAGCCTGCTGGTGCCGGGGAAGAACCCGCTGAAGCGGTGTTTGTCGACCACCAGGTCGCCCTCGGCCAGGTCGAGAGCGGGCGAGAGTTCGTGATAACGCGCGCCTGGGGTGAAAGCCTCGCGGTGGTCCGCTGCGGCCACGCCCATCCGCTGCCAGAACACCGTCCAGTCGTGCTCCCAGTCGGTCGGCGTGGTATAGCGCAGGAACACGTTGAGCCCGCCAGCCTGCCGTAGCGCGCGGCTGATGGCGTTGATTTGCGGCACCACGGCGCGGGCCATCGGCACCTCGACCGGCGCGCCCGCCTCCATAAAGCCGTTCTGCATGTCGACGATCAGGTGGGCGGTCCTCGCCGGGTCGATGGTGGTGAACACGTTGCCACTGCCGAGCTGGTCCAGAATGGCGTGATGATCGACAGCGTGCGGCATGGCTATCTCAATCCCTGAACGGCGCGAACGGGAGGACGTTGCGATATTGC